>JAEEPQ010000133.1 GCA_016284885.1 Desulfovibrio sp. | reverse complement strand
TCGTTTACATCTTTCGATGCTCTTTCTTGATATGGTGAAGAGTTGTCAAATTTTTCTGTAATAGAAAATTCTTTCCAACCGGCTCTTAAATGCTTTATAACATAGTTTTCAATATAAGGATAAAAAATTTTAATATTGCTGATGAGCAACATCTGTTCTTCTTGATTCATTCCAGCTAAATATCCAGCTAACATTTCTCCTCGAGCGCCGATATTTTGGGCGATTCGAGCTCTTTTGAGCTTTATCACCGAAGGACAAAGCAAATCATAGGAATGAATACTTGAAATTAACTTGTGTATTTCAACTATGTCTTCTGAAAATGACTTAAGATTTAATTGAGACAATACAGAACCAGTATATTTAAAATTTATTATATTTTCTTCTGATATATTAAAAAAAGAGATACGTTTATTCTCATTTTTAAAGTAGTCATCTATTCCGTTGTAGCTAATTTTTTCGAAAGTACATCTATTGTAATTACTTGTAGTATTGTAACTAGCAGACCAGATAAATAATTTATCGTCTATCTTGCCATGCACAGATATTTCAATGATAAATTTTTTTGGATTTTTATTTTTGTTTATGATATCTGTCGATGTCCAGCCATGCTTGTCTAAAAAAACGTCAACATCTCCTCTAAAAACAGAAGATACAAAATCAATCATATATAAAACTGTAGACTTACCAGAACCATTGAGCCCAGTAAGAACGGTTACAGGAGAATCTTGTGAAAAATCTAACGATGTAGAACTTATAGATCGAAAATTTTTTATTGATATTTTTACTAGCTTATTCATGGCAGGACCTTTGTATTCCCTGGCCAGCGCTCGTCGACTTCTGCCCTTGAGGGGCTTGCTTGGCCTGCCGCCCGCAGATGCTGAACGTGGCGAGGCTGTGGCCTGCGCCAAGGGGGGATCTGGCAGTTCTGCTCCCGCTCGCAAACCCTACCGGGCCATTTCCCGCTGGGCGTCGCGCTCCTCGGCCCGGCGCTTCAGATCTTCGCGCTTGTCGAAGAGCTTCTTGCCCCGGCCGACGGCGATTTCGAGCTTCACCTTGCCGTGCTGGAAGTACATGCGCACAGGCACCACCGTGAGGCCCTTCTGGGCGACCAGGCCGGCATAACGGGCGATTTCCCTGGCGTGCATGAGAAGCCGGCGGTCGCGGTCGGGATCCTGGGGGGCGTAGCCGGCGTTCTCGTAGGGGGCGATGTGGAGCTTGACGACGAAGGCCGATCCTTGCCTGAACTCCACGTAGGCATCCTGGAAGCTGACCCGTCCGAGGCGTATGCTCTTGATTTCGGGGCCGGTGAGGGAGATGCCCGCCTCCAGGAATTCGGAGAGCTCGTAGAGGTGCCGGGCCTTCTTGTTGACGGCAATGGTGCCGGGAGACTGCTTTTTCTTGCTGCTCATGCGGGCGTGCCCATGATGGTCGAAGTGTGGAAGGAAAGCTCGCGGCCGAGGGTGCGCTGGAGCAGCTCGTTGAGCATGTGCTTGCAGGCCGAGATGTCGGTGCTCATGAGGAGCTGGCTGGCCAGTTCGCTGCAGGCCTGGGAGTTGAGCTTGCGGATGAGGTGCTTGATGCCCGGCAGGAAGGAGGGCGAGGCGGAGACGGCGTCGATGCCCATGCCGAGCAGCAGGACTATCCCGTAGGGGTCCGAGGAGAGCTCGCCGCAGGCGCTCACGCGTATGCCCTCGCGGTGGCCGGCGTCGATGATGCGCTTGAGCGAACGCACGACCGCCGGATGCAGGGCCTGGTTCAGGTAGGCCACGTGGCGGTTGTTGCGGTCTATGGCCATGAGGTAGTGGATGAGGTCGTTGGTGCCGATGCTGAAGAACTCGCACTCCCTGGCCAGCGCGTCCGCGATGAGAGCCGCTGCCGGCGTCTCCACCATGACGCCCACGGGCAGCTTTTCGGCATGGGGGATGCGGCGCGCCGTGAGCTCGTGGGATATCTCCTGCATGATGCGCTTGACGGCTCTGACCTCTTCCACGGTGTCGATGAGGGGGAGGAGGATGGAGAGCCGGCCTTCGGGAAGGTTTGCTCCTGCGCGCAGGAGCGCCGAGATCTGGCTGCGGAAGATGTCGGGATGGCGCAGGGTGTAGCGTATGCCGCGCAGGCCCAGGGCGGGGTTGGGCTCCTTGAGGGCCTCCTGGGCGTCCAGCAGCTTGTCCGCGCCGGCGTCCAGGGTGCGGATCACGGCCTTGCCGGGCGACTTTTCCGCCACCGTGCGGTACTCCTCGTAGAGGCTTTCTTCGGTTGGCTTCTGCCTGCCGAGGAAGGAGAACTCCGTGCGGTAGAGGCCGATGCCGTCCGCGCCGAAGCTCTCCAGGGACGCTGCTTCGTCGGCGCGCTCGATGTTGGCCATGACGTCCACGCGCAGGCCGTCCATGGTGTCGGCAGGCCACTGCGACATGGTGCGGGCGCTCGACTCCCAGTCCGCATACTCGGCCGCCCTGGCCTTGAAGCGCTGGGCGTCCTTGTCGTCCGGGGCGATGAGCACGCCCCCGCCGAGGCCGTCCACGATGACGCTGTCGCCTTCCCTGGCTGCCAGCCTGAGGCCCGTGACGCAGACCAGCGCCGGAATGTGCAGGCCGCGCGAGAGGATGGAGGTGTGCGAGGTGGGGCCGCCCTCCTGGGTGAGGATGCCGCGGATGCGCTTCAGGTCCACGTCCATGACGTCGGCAGGCGAGATGTCCTCGGCAGCCAGGATGATGTCCGCGTCCTCAGTCTCCCGTTCGGACGCGCCCGTCAGCCAGCCCTTGATGCGCGAGCCCACGGAGCGGATGTCCTGGGCGCGTTCGCGCAGGTAGGGGTCGTCCATGGCATCGAAGATGCGGCCGAGCTCCTCGATGGTCTTGTGCAGGGCCCAGCTGGCGCAGATGCCCTCCTCGGCGATGCGCCGTCTGGCCGTTCCCCCGAGCTTGGGATCGCGGGTCATCTCGATCTGGGCGTCGATGACTTCGCGGTACTCCGCCAGATCGTCCGGCACCTTCTCCCTGGCCGCCACGAGGTCCTCGCGCACGGCGCCGATGGCGCCCTCGAGCAGGGCCTGCTCGCGGGCAGCCTCCTCGGGCTTGATGTAGCGCCTGTCGACGAAGTTTTCGGAGTGCAGGAAGTGGAGGGTGCCGAGGGAAATGCCGGGGGACACCGGCGTGCCGTAGAGGTGGGCGCGGGCCATGGCGCTAGTCTCCCGGCTTTTCCAGGAAGGCCTGGAGCGCCTCGAGAGCCTGATCCGCATCGGGCCCGTCCGCCTTGATGGCAACGACGGCGTCCTCGGCCAGCGCCAGGGAGAGGATGTCCAGCATGCTCTTGGCGTCGGCCTCGCCCGTGTCCGACGCGATGGCGACGTTGGAAGCGAAGCGCTGCATCTCCTTGGCGAGCCTGGCTGCAGGGCGGGCGTGCAGCCCGTTGCGCGTGCAGAGCTTCACCTGGCGGCTGAGGGCCGCGTCTTCCAGCTTCATGGCTGATCTCCTCGTTCTCTCGAGGCGCAGTCAGGGGAGCCCTGCGCCTGTTCCGGCGTTACAGATGAAGGGTTCCGCCTCCGGCGCAGGCAAGCAGGAGCAGGCCGGCCATCCAGAAGACGACGGGGGTGACGAAGCGCGTGAACACAAGCCAGCTCGCCAGGGGAATGCAGAGCGCCATTCCCGCCTTGACGTAGCCGGGCATGCCCGGCAGGCCGTGCCAGAAGAGGCAGGCCAGCGCCAGGCCGGCAAGCAGGCCGTTGACGACCTTGACGGGCCCGGCCCAGGAGCCGGGGCTGGCGGCGGCTATCTTGAGAATGGCGTCGAAGCCGTAGCGCAGGCCGTAGAGGAAGCCTGCCAGGCGCAGGCACTGCAGAAGCAGGCAGAGGGCAATGGTCAGCCCTGCGGCCAGAACGGTGTGGCCGTAGAAGAGCAGCAGGCAGCACACGAGCGCCCAGCAGGGGTGCACGGCGCTGGAGAAGAGGGAGTCGCCCACGGCCGACAGCGCGGTTGGTATCGTTTTCCTCAGCTTCCTCGCGCCGTCCTCGTTGATGAAGCCGCTGGCAAGGGCCGTCTCGATGTTGATGAGCACGCCGGCAACGAGGGGCTGGGCGAAGGGATGGGTGTTGGTGTGCTCGGCGTAGCGGGCAAGGGCCTGCCTGCGCGCCTCCTTGTCCGGATAGAGCTCCCTGAGCGCCGGCGCAAGGATGTAGGCGAGCCCGATCTGCTGCATGCCGCGGGTCGTGATGGCCGCGTTGACGGCCGCCGTGCGCGCAAGGCACGAGAAGACGGTGGCAAGGGAGAGGGACACGGTCGGGCTCCTGGGGCTGGCTTTGCCTGTGCGGCGCGGCAAGGGCGTTGGCGAAAGGGGAAAGGCGGGCCTGCAGCGAGGGGCAGGGACAGGCTGCTGCCTGGCGGGGCGTCAGTCCCCGCGGGGCGTCTGGAGCAGGGCGTAGATTTCCTTGGCGCTCCAGCCTGCCACGCGCTCAGCCGCCCGGCGGGCCATGGCTTTCGGCTTGCCTCCGGCCATGGCTTCGGCCTCGAGGGCCTCCCGGACCTCGGCTTCGGAGGAGCGCACCGCCCCTTCCGGCGGTCCGACAAGCACCGTGAGCTCGCCGAGCAGGGCATCGGGATGCGAGGCCGGATCCTCCAGACGAAAGAGGATAAATTCCTCGTGCACTTTGGTCAATTCCCTGCAGACGCAGGCCTGGCGGGGGCCAAGTTCGTCCAGGGCCAGGGCGAGCGAGTCCTTGAGCCTGTCCTTGCGCTCGAAGAAGACGAGGGTCGCGGGCACCTTGGCAAAGCTGGCAAAGAGCCGGCGCCGTCCCGCCTCGTCGCGGGGCAGGAAGCCGAGAAAGCAGTGGGGCAGGGGCGGAATGCCGGCTGCCGAGAGGGCGGCGGCCGGCGCCGAGGGGCCCGGCACCGGGTGCACGGCTATGCCCTGGCGCCGGCAGGCCCGGCAGAGCCGGTAGCCCGGATCCGCCACCAGCGGGGTGCCGGCGTCCGAGACCAGCGCCAGATCCTGGCCGGCCTGCAGCCTGGCCAGCATCAGGGGCTCCTTCTCCTGCTCGTTGTGGTCGTGGAAGCTTTCGACGGCCTTGACGCGCACCCCGAGTTCCCGGCACAGGGCAAGCGTCCGGCGGGTGTCCTCGGCGAGCACGAGGTCGCAGGACTCGAGCGCCATCCTGGCCCTGGGGGAGAAGTCGAGGGCGTTGCCTATGGGCGTTGCCACCATGAAGAGCCTCCCCGGTCCTGCCTCGGGCTTGGGGAAGGTCCAGCCGCGGCGCAGGTCTGCCAGAGGAGGCTGGCTTTCGTGAGGAAGGCCTTCGCTGACCAGCATGCCGCCCGTGCCGCCGTCCTGCATGCCGCTGGAAAGACGCTCTGGAACCTTGCCAGAAGCCTTGCCAGGACCGCTGACGAGGCCGCTGCCGGGCAGAGTGTCTGCCGGACCTAGGGGAGCTTGATCGCAATGCATCGTTCCTCCTCGCCGTGGGCCTGAACCGCGTCCATCTTGCCCGCGTCCATCTTGCCCACGTGCTCCTTCACGCCCTGAAAGGTGAGCCTGTGGACTGGACAGGGGCCGTGGCAGGCTATGCGCGCCAGGTGATCCATGGTGCCGTAGCCCTTGTTCTCTTCGAAGCCGTAGAGGGGATGGACGCGCGCCAGGCGGTCCATGTACCTGTCGCGCCAGACTTTGGCGAGCACCGAGGCGGCCGAGATGGCGGCCACGAGGCTGTCGCCCTTGACCACGGCGCGCTGGGAAGGAAGGTCCGCTGCGGGAACGCGCCGCGCCATCTCCCGTGCCAGCACGGCGTGGGGTATGGTCTTGCTGCCGTCGACGAAGAGGCGCTTCGGCAGGGAACCCTTGTTCGCAAGCTTTGCCGTGGCCTTGGCGCAGGCCTTGGCCATGGCTTCGAAGGTGGCCTCGAGGATGTTGATCTCGTCGATCCGGGCAGGCGGCGAGGCCGCTATGCCCCAGGCGAGGGCCTGGGCCTTGATCTGGGGGTAGAGGCGCTCGCGGTCTTCCGGCTCGAGCTTTTTGGAGTCGTCCAGGCCCGCGAGGGCAAAGCTTTCGGGCAGCACCACGCAGGCGGCCACCACGGGGCCGGCAAGGCAGCCCCGCCCCGCCTCGTCGATGCCGGCGATTTCGGGGCCAAAGCGCGTGGGCAGGACGAACTCCTCGAGGCCGGGCAGCGCCGCCGGAACGGCCCGTCTGGACCGGCTCTTCGGCGCTTTGCCTGTTGAACGGGGACACATGTCCATCTCCTTGGCGAAGGGGGCGGCGACGCCGGCGCCCCAAGCAAAAAGCCAGCTCCGGAAGACCCGAAGCTGGCTTGAAATCTGGGCGTGAAACCGAGGCCTGAAGCCAGGCTGGCCTGACGGACTAGTAGTTGCCGCGGGGCTTGATGCGGGCCGCCTTGCCCTTGAGCTGGCGCAGGTAGTAGAGGCGGCTGCGGCGCACGCGGCCGCGGGTCACGACGTCCACGTGGTCGATGAAGGGGGAGTTCATGGGGAAGACGCGCTCCACGCCTACGCCCTCGGAGATCTTGCGGACGGTGAAGGTGCCGCCGGTGGTGCCGCGGTGCAGGCGGATGACGCTGCCCTGGAAGACCTGGATGCGCTGCTTTTCACCTTCGACGATGCGCAGGTGGACTTTGACCGTGTCGCCGGAACGGAAGGCGGGCATGTCCATGCGCATGTTTTCCTGTTCAATCTTCTTGATGATGTCCATCGTCAAACTCCTAATATAGACGGCG
>JAEEPQ010000132.1 GCA_016284885.1 Desulfovibrio sp. | reverse complement strand
ATCCGCAGCCTCCCCAGAGAACTCATGGAGGCCTTCAGGGCAACGCTCGAGGAGCTGGGCGAGGCAGACCTGCTCATCCATGTGGCCGACGCCAGCCAGGCGGATCTCGTCCAGCAGACCGAGGCCGTGCTCCAGACCCTGGCCGAGCTTGGCTTCGACCGCACCCCGAGGCTGCTCGTCCTCAACAAGTGGGACCTGCTGGAAACCGAGGCCAGAGCTTCCCTCGGCGACCTCTACCCGGGCGCCATCCACGTCTCCGCCAAGACCGGCGAGGGGCTGAAGGACCTGCTGCTGGCCATAGAGCAGAAGCTGCTCAGGGCAAGCTATGCCCTCGATGCACAGGCGATCGCCCCGGAAGCCGGTACCGCTATCGGAGACGGTACCGGAGACGGCCCCAGCGAAGCGCCGGAGCTGGACGCCTTCAGCGCCCTCTGGCCCGAGGGCTGGGACGCGCCCGTGCAGTAGCGCCAAGGCAGCAGGAGATGCCCGTGACAGGGCGCGGGAACGCCGAGGGCGGAAGCGGCGACCGCTGCCAGCGCATCCCCCCATCCGACAGCCGGGGAAACGCAGCGCCCAGAGCTGCAGGCAAACAGGCCCAGCGCAGCCGCCGCAGGGCAGCAGGCCACAGACAGAGATGAGGCGCGCAGGAAGAAATTTGTCTAGACCTGTACAAAAGACTGGCGTTTTCCTGCGTCTTGTATATATTCGTGCGCCTTCGAAGCAGACTGCGCTGGCATCTTGCCTGTGCCAGGCAGCCTTTGTGCGTTGCGGGACGCTGGCATCCTTACCTGCGATTGCCGACCCCGTGCCGCCTGTCCCATACAGCCCGCGCAGGCCATGGCGCCATCTCCCCCCATGGCCATCCCCTCGGCAAGGAGCACGCTTATGAGCAGTACCGGGAGCAGTACCGGGAACAGCACCGCTTTCGACCCCGTCAAGACAGCCGACGTCGGCAGGCAGGTCATACGCCAGGAGCAGAAGGCTCTGGGCGAGCTTGCGGACATGCTCGACGGCGACTTTTCCAGGGCCGTGGAGGCCGTGCTGGCATGCCGAGGGCGCGTTGCCGTCACCGGCATGGGCAAGAGCGGACACGTAGCGCGCAAGATAGCCGCCACTCTCGCCTCCACGGGCACGCCCGCCTACTTCCTGCATCCTGCCGAAGCGGGGCACGGCGACCTTGGCATGGTGACAACGCGGGATCTCATCCTCGCGCTCTCCAACTCGGGCGAGACCAAGGAGCTGCTCAACGTCCTCGACTTTGCGAACCGGCACAACGTACCCGTCGTCGCCGTCACGAGCAGGCGCGAGAGCGTGCTCGGCCGCATGGCCAGCATCGTCCTCGAGCTGCCCAAGACCGGCGAGGCCAAGCCGCTGGAATGCGCGCCGACGACGACCACCACCATGAGCCTGGCCCTCGGCGACGCCCTGGCCATGGCAGTGCTCCACGTGCGCGGCTTCACCGAGGAGCAGTTCCACGAACTCCATCCCCACGGCGCCCTCGGCAGGCGCCTGGCCCTCGCCGGCGAGATCATGGCGCCCCAGGACAAGCTCCCGCTCGTTGCCGAGGACACGCCCTTCCAGAACTTCGTCTACGTCATGAGCAGCAAGGGCTTTGGCTGCACCGGCGTCGTGGACGCAGAGGGGCGCCTTGTCGGCATCGTCACCGACGGCGACCTGCGCCGGCTCATGGACACCCTCAGCGTCGCGCAGGACGGCAAGGACCGCGACCTCATGAGTCTCAAGGCCTGCGAGGTCATGACGCGCGATCCCCTGACCGCCCTTGAGAGCGAGCCGGCAAGCCGAATCTTCGCCACCATGCACCGGAAGAAGGTCACCTGCATCTTCATCGTCCGCGACGGCAAGCCTGTCGGGCTGCTCCACGTACACGACGAAGAGAAGAGCTAAGCGGGGCTTTTACCTGGCCCTCAAGCGGGGCCTCAACCGAGGCCAGAGCATCCGTTCTGGCCGGGCTGCGACGGCAACCCGCAAGGCAGGCCTGAGCCTCGCCATGTGCCAGCCCCGTTGAATCGACGGGCTGACAGACGCAAAGCGCCGGCGAGCTCCGGTTGGGAAAAGCACAGCTTCCTTGGCGTGCAGCCATGCCTCCAGACCATGTTCAGTGGCGCCCAAGCCTCTGCACGCCACGACGACGCCATGTCCGTGAACGCCACGACGGCGCCCTGCCCCCTCTGCGGGAAGCGCGGACGCCGTCGCGCGACGAAGCTCTCGTCGAAGCTGGCTGACTAGCCAGGTGAGGCCAGATGGGGCAGATGGCTACTTGGCTGCGGAGAGCTTTTCCTCAAGCTCCTTGAGGAAGCCTTCCTGCACCTCGAAGCCGCCGTCCTGGGCCTTCTTCACGGCTTCCTTGGCCTCGGCGTACTGCCCCTTGTCGAAGAGCACCAGGGCAAGATTGTTCCAGGCAGGGGCGAAGGCGGGCTCGTCCTTCAAAAGTTCCCGGCTTTCCTTCTCGCTCTCGTCGAGCTTGCCTTCCATGTAGTAGGCCACGGCGAGGCCGTTTCTGGCCTGGGAGAACTTGGGGTCCCAGCGCACGGCCTTGTCGAGGTGGGCGATGGCCTTCTTGGGATCGCGCATCTGCAGGTAGACGAAGCCAATATTGCTCTCGGCCACGGCAAACTTGGGACGGCAGGCCGCCGCGTCCTGGTTGTACCTGAGGCACCCTTCGAGGTCGCCGCGCTGCATGCAGATGCCGCCGAGCTGGACCATGGCCTCTGCCATGTGCGCGGACTCGCGCAGGCATTCGCGGAATTCGTTCTCGGCGCCCACCATGTCGCGCTTGGAGAGCAGGGCGAGGCCGAGCTGGTAGTGGTGGGCCGCGCACTGGCCGCCGGACTGCTCTATGGCTGCCTTGAGATCGCTGATGTATTCGTCGAGGTTGTCGTACTTGTCTTTCATCTTCTCCCCCTCCCGGGCGGTGCTTGGCCGGCGTGGCGCCGGACGGACTACTGATCCTGCTTGGCGTGCAGCTGGTTCAGAGTGACTTCCAGATGCCCTTCGCGCTTGAGCAGGTCCACGTACCACAGGCAGAAGTCCATGGTGCCGATCATGGTCACGTCGCGGTTGACGATGCCGAGGGCGGCCTGCAGGGCCCCCTGGGCGTACTCGTTGCTGTAGGACTCCCCGTTGGTGCGGGCAACGGTCTGGAGGAACTCCCTGACGAGCTCCTGGGTGGTCCGCTTGGTGACGTCCTGGCGGATGTCGAGCGGATCGTTGGGCTTCATGAAGGGATCCCAGTTCTCGTAGCCTATGCGGTCCACGTACTTGCGGCCGCGGGGCTTGAGCTTCTCGTACATCTTGCGCTTGCTGGCCTCCTGCTCGGGGGTCAGCTCCTGCGGCGCGCCGTCGCGGTACATGGAGGCGTGGACGTTGGCTAAAAAGCTTGGCATGGCGTTCTCCAAAGCTGGGACTGGCGAACCAGCCCTAGTCTTCCTTCTTGGCGGGCCCGATGCCGAGGAACTGCTCGTCGAAGTCGGTCAGAAGCGCCATGGAAAGGGGCATGTAGACCTCGTGGAGCTTGTCGAAGCGGCTCTTGACGCCGCGCTCGATGGCGAGGCTCATGTCGTCCAGGGCTGCGTGGATCTTGTCGAGCTTCACGGTGGGGTACTGGCCGCCCTTGTCGAAGCCGGAAAGGCCGCAGACATGGCCCTGGCCGGCGATGACGGTGGGGATGCCGTAGATCCGGCAGGTGATGGGCCTGGCGTCGTAGAGGGCGCAGAGGCCATCGTCGCCGAGCAGGGGGCAGCGCATGCGCTCGCCGGCAGCCTCCTTCATGATGGACTCAGGCGCGATGCCCTTCTTCTCTTCGCGGAAGAGGTCGCGCTTCAGGCGGGCGAGCTTGCGGTCGACCTCCGAGGCGCGTTCGAGGATGGCGGAGCGCTCGGGGCCAAAGCCGAAGGTCTTGCCGAAGGCCTTGCTGATGTACATGGCCTCGACCAGAGTGAGGTCGAAGAGCGCATGGCAGCAGTCGCTGCAGCCCTTGCGGCAGGTCACGCGCTCCGGGCCCTGGGAGGCCAGCACCTGGGCGAAGATGCCGTCCACCTGGTCGCGGAGCTTTTCGTAGGCGGTAAAAATCGGTGAGAGATCAGGTATCATGAACGCTTCTTCCGTTTCGGTTCAGGGCCGCGAAGGGCGCGGCACAAGTGGCAGAGGTGGCAGAGAAAACAGGGGTGACAGGGCAGGCGGTGCGGGATGCAGGACCCGCATTGCGTCAATATAAGGCGCCTGCGCCCTTTGTTAAGGGGCCTGGCGCAATATGGCAGGCGCCATGCGAGAGGGGCAGGCCCGGGGCGGACTCGGGAAAGGGCGTCCTGAAAGCGTCCCTGACAGAGCTATCATGGCAAGCTTTCGTGGCAGAGCGTCCTGCAAACGTCCGCACGGGGTACGCTCGCAGGGGGGCTTGGGACGGCGGAGCGAACCGCCGCCGGGCGCCCCCCTTTGATGTGCCCTGGACGCGCCCTGGATACGCTGTCTCTGGGCACCAAAGTGCCGCCAGACGAGAACGCCCGGCGGCACCTTGCATTCGGAATCGGAGCGAAGCTCCTTTCAGCGCCAGCTACTCTTCGGTGACGGTGATGGCTTCCTGGGAGCAGACTTCAACACAGGATTCGCAGCCAAGGCACTCTTCGTAGTTGGCGGGATCGGACTTGCCGTCTTTCATTTCGTACACCTGGGCGGGGCAGACATCCACGCACTCGCCGCAGCCAACGCACTTGTCCTGATCGACACTAACGTTCCAACCCATGATCATCCTCCTAAGTAGCAGGGTGTGCAGCCACCCTGTTCTGGTATTGGCGGGAAAGCCTCCCGCTTGGCTTCTCGATAGCTTTGAGACGCGCGCCCTGTCAAGGAGCAGGCCCCTTTCGGGGGCTCGGGAAGGGCCTTTGCGCGGGACAGGGGTAGGCCGAAAGAACTTTTTGAAAAGCGGTGTCGATTTGTCCGGCCTAGTCGAGGCGCAGCCTCGCGTAGTAGCCGCGGCCGCCCCGCTCGACGCGCAGGAGCACCTGGCTCGAGAGGCGCTCGAAGCGGAAGGCCTGGACGAGGTCTGCCAGCGAGTCCACGCGCATGCCGCCGACGCCGTAGACGACGTCGCCAGGCCTTAAGAAGGAGGCAGGCCCCTGGCGGTCGACGCGCTGCACGGCCAGCCCCTGGCTCTGCGGGAGATCGGCGGCCGCAAAGCCCCAGCGGCGCTCCATGAGCTTCTGGGCCATGGCGTCGGTGAAGGCTTCGGGCTCGACCGTCACCCGGCGCAGCCTGCGGGACTGGCCCTGATCTTGGCCCTGAGCTTGGCCCGCTTCCTGCCCCTGCTCCTGCGCAAAGCCTGCCACCTCGAGCTCGAGCTTGGCGCCCTCGACCTGGTTGCGCAGAAGATTGAGGTAGTCCCGCCGGTCGCTGATGGGCGTCTGGTTGACGCTGCAGATGACGTCGCCAGGCTCAAGGCCTGCTTTTGCTGCCGGCGTGTCCTTCAGAACGCCCGTGACGAGCACGCCGCCCCGGCCATGGGCCAGGCCCATTTCCATGGCAAAGCGCTGGTCGATGTCGGCAGCCTCGATGCCGAGCCACACGGGCGACATGCCGCGCTCGCCGAGCAGGCCTTCCATGACGCGGCGGGCCTTGTTGACCGGGATGGCGAAGCTGATGCCCCAGCCCTTGCCGTAGACGGCCGTCGTGATGCCGACGAGGCTGCCGTCGAGGTTGACCAGGGGGCCGCCGGAGTTGCCGGGATTGATGGCGCAGTCGGTCTGGATGAGGTCCGTGAAGAAGCCGGACTCGCTGTGGATGCTGCGGCCCACCGCCGAGACTACGCCCGTGGTCACGGTGTGCCTGAAGCCGAAGGGATTGCCGATGGCGATGACGGTCTCGCCGGGAAGCACGGTGTCTGAATCGCCCAGGGGCAGCTCCGGCAGGCCGCTTGCTCCCTTGAGCTCCAGCACGGCCAGATCGAAGTCGGGGTCTGCGCCCTTGAGCTCGGCCTGGAACTCCCGCCCGTCGTTCAGGCGGACAAGGATGTCCGTGCCGTTCTGGACCACGTGGGAGTTGGTGAGCACCAGGGCCTTCTTCCCGTCCACGATGACGCCGGTGCCGAGGCTCACGCGCCGGCGCTGGCGGGGCTGGCGCGACGGGAAGGGACGGCCGTCCCAGCCCCGGAACTGCTCGCCGAGGAACTGCTCCAGCGGGGAAAGGCGCACGCCCTCGACGCTGGAGCTGGTGATGTTGACGACGGCAGGCGAAGCCTTGGCCGTGGCAACGACGACGGGCGTGCGCCGGGCCTCGGAGACGCCGGCAAGGGGATCGGCCGGCGCGGCCTGGGCTTCGGTCGGAAAGACGGACGGGAAGGGGGGCACGGCGCTGGAAAGCGGAAGCGCCATGGGGAGGGCAAGCATCATGGCAAGGAAGGCCAGCAGGGCCAGCGGCTTGGCAGGCATGGAAGGTATCCTTACTTAAGGGTTGTCGTGGCAAAGCGGGGCGCCTGACGGCTCGCAGGCCGGTCATGGAGGCAGAGCGCGCGGCCGGCGGGATGGCAGGAGGCATGGTGCCAAAGAGGTCCCGGAAGCTTGCCTCCGAAAGATTGGCGCTGGAAGAATGGCGCTGGGAGATTGACGGAAAAAGAGCGGCGCCGGAACATTGGCACAAGGCAGGCTACCGGCTGGCAGAAGGGGCGCGGAGAGCATAAGCATCGCGCACAGCTTGCGTCTGCTCCGCCGAGAGAAACGCTTCAACCTGTCCTCTCGCTTGGGGAAAGGGAAGCACGGCTTCGGGATCCTTTGGGCGTGAACCGGGCGATGTTTCCATCCATACCACGCCGTACCAGCG
>JAEEPQ010000131.1 GCA_016284885.1 Desulfovibrio sp. | reverse complement strand
TCATGCACCTCGTTGGGGATGTGCCCCAGGCTGGTACCGTGGCCCCTGATTTCAGCCTTGCCGACAATGCTCTTCAAGCCAAAAGCCTTGTCGACTACAAGGAAAAGGTTCTGGTGCTGGTATGCGTGCCGTCGCTGGATACCCCCGTCTGCGACATGGAAGTTCGTCGCTTCAACACCGAAGCCGCTGGCCTGTCCGACAAGGTCGTCATTGCGGCCGTCTCACGCGATCTGCCCTTCGCCCAGGCCCGCTGGTGCGGCGCCGCCGGCGTCAAGGCCGTGGTGACGCTCTCCGACTACCGCGACGGCGCCTTCGGCAAAGCCTGGGGCGTCTACATTGACGAGCTTGGCCTGCTCGCCCGTGCCGTGTTTATAGTTAAGGATGGCAAGGTCGAGTATGTCCAGCTGGTGCCCGAGGTGACGGACCAGCCCGACTTTGACGCCGTCCTTCAGGCTGCCAAAAAGCTCGTGTAGCTTCCAGTCTCGTTTTCGTCCCCCAAGGGTGCCTTGCATGCAGGAGCATGCGCCAAAGGCACCCTTTTTTGATCGGAATTCGTGACCGGATTTCCCGGAAGGAGGGGCAAGATAGTTCCTGACAGGAGCGAAGGTCCCTGCTACTGTGGCTTTTTGCCGTGGCTTGTGCCGTTGTCCGCGCATGCTGTTTGCGCGCTCAGTCTGTTTTTTGCGGGGCAGACAAAGTCACGAAAACCGAAAAAAAGTGTTGGTAACTCGCTGAAAACTGACGATATCAAAGTTTTTTCAGTATCTTTTGAAAATTTGTTTGTCTTTTTTCGTGTCTGAAGCTAACTTTTAACCGTTGTCGCCTCTGGCCTTTTCCGCTTTTGCGCCCTCTTGAGACCGAGAGGAGGGGGCTGGAGTCGGGACAGCGTCCGTAGGAGTTTTGAGGATGCGTTTCTGCATGAAAACCATCAGGGTGGAAGACGCCGTGGGCAGCGTGCTCTGTCAGGACATCACGCGCATCATCCCCGGCGAGAGCAAGGGGCCGGTGTTCCGCAAGGGACATGTGGTCACGGCCGAGGACATTCCCGTGCTGCTGGCCGTTGGCAAGGAGCACCTCTATGTCTACGAGGCCCAGCCCGGCATGGTTCATGAAAACGACGCCGCCTGGCGCCTGGTCAAGGCGACGGGCGGAGCGAACCTCGAGTTTACCGAGCCCAAGGAAGGGCGCATCAACTACAAGGCGGCCTGCAATGGCCTGCTCCGCGTCGACGTGGCTCTGCTCGCGCAGGTGAACGCCGTCAGGGACATCTCTCTGGCGACGCTCCACACGAACGAGCGCGTCTTCAAGGGGCAGGGCGTTGCCGGCACGCGCGTCATCCCTCTCGTCGTGGACGAAGCACAGCTTCTGGAAGTGGAGCGCCTGTGCACGAAGCCCGTTGTCGAGGTGCTTCCCTTTGCCTCGCCCAAGGTCGGCATCGTGACCACGGGGAGCGAAGTCTACAAGGGGCGCATCAAGGACGCCTTCGGTCCTGTGCTGCGCCGGAAGTTCGACTCGCTCGAATGCCCTGTGGAGGGGCAGACCATCACCAGCGACGATCCGGAGATGACGGCCTCGGCCATCAAGGCCTGGGTGGAGAAGGGCTGCGGGCTTGTCTGCGTGACGGGCGGCATGTCGGTCGATCCCGACGACCAGACGCCGACCGCCATCCGCATGGCCGGAGCCGAAATCGTTTCCTACGGAGCGCCGGTCTTTCCCGGCGCCATGTTCCTACTGGGGTACATCCAGGCGCCGCAGGGCGAAGTTCCCGTGCTCGGCCTGCCCGGCTGCGTGATGTACAGCAACGCCAGCATATTTGACCTCGTCGTGCCCCGCCTGCTTGCAGGCGAGCGCCTCGGGGCCAGGGATATCAGCGTTCTCGGACACGGCGGATTCTGCCGGGGTTGCGAAACCTGTCATTATCCCAACTGCGGTTTTGGCAAGTAGCAATTCCTGGAGACCCACCCCCGATCTGCCGGCGGACGCTCCAGTCACAAGCTTATCACCCCGTACCAAGGAGAAGCTTCATGCAAACGAAAACCCTCGTTGTGAACGGCATTGAGCACCGCATCATCGTCGACGACAACGACACCCTCGTCGACGTGCTGCGCGAGCAGCTGCACGTTACGAGCGTCAAAGTCGGCTGCGGCAAGGGCTCCTGCGGCGCCTGCTCCGTCCTGCTGGACGGCAAGGTTGTCCGCGCCTGCATCACCAAAATGCGCCGAGTCAACGACTTCGCTGAAATCACGACCGTCGAGGGCATCGGCACCGCCAAGATGCTCCATCCTCTTCAGAAGGCCTGGATCTACCACCATGCCGTGCAGTGCGGCTTCTGCACTCCTGGCTTCATCGTGTCTGCCTACGCCCTGCTGAAAGAGAATCCGAAACCCACCCGCGAGGAAGTGCGCGACTGGTTCCAGTCCCACCACAACGTCTGCCGCTGCACCGGCTACAAGGCGCTCGTTGACGCCACCATGGACGCCGCCGCCGTCATGCGCGGCGAGCTGAGCGAAGACGCCATCACCTGGCACAAGCCCGTCGACGGCCGCATCTGGGGTTCCCGCATGCCTCGCCGCACCGGCGTTGCCAAGGTCACCGGCGCCGCCGAGTTCGGCAACGACTACGCCGACAAGATGCCTCACGACTCCCTGCACCTCGCTCTGGTGCAGGCCAAGGTCTCCCACGCCAACATCAAGGGCATCGACGCTTCCGAAGCCCTGAAGATGCCCGGCGTCACCCACGTCCTCACCGCCAAGGACGTCAAGGGCAAGAACCGCATCACCGGCCTCATCACCTTCCCGACCAACCTCGGCGACGGCTGGGACCGCCCCATCCTCTGCGATGACAAGGTCTTCCAGTTCGGCGACGCCATCGCCATCGTCTGCGCCGACACCGAGAAGCATGCCCGCGCTGCCGCCGACAAGGTGAAAGTCGATCTCGAGCAGCTGCCCGAGTACATGAGCGCCCCCGAAGCCATGGCTCCGGACGCCATCGAAATCCACCCCGGCACCCCGAACGTCTACTTCACCTGCCATGAGGTGAAGGGCGATGATCCCGAGCCCTTCTTCAGCGATGCCGATGCCGAGGTTATCGACGAGCAGTACTACACCCAGCGCCAGCCTCACCTGCCGCTGGAACCCGACGTGGGCTTCGCCTACATCAACGACCAGAACCAGCTGGTCATCCACAGCAAATCCATCGGCATCCACCTGCACGGCCTGATGATCGCCCCCGGCCTGGGCGTTGAGCTCGGCAAGGACCTGGTCATGGTCGCCAACACCGCCGGCGGCACCTTCGGCTACAAGTTCAGCCCGACCATGGAAGCCTACCTTGGCGTGGCCGCCCTCGCCACCGGCCGTCCCGTGCATCTGAACTTCAACTACGCCCAGCAGCAGAACTGCACCGGCAAGCGCTCGCCCTTCTGGACCAGCCTCAAGCTGGCCGCCAGCAAGAAAACCGGCAAGCTCCTTGGCTGCAAGTCCGACTGGATCTGCGACCACGGTCCCTACTCCGAGTTCGGCGACCTGCTCACCCTGCGCGGTTCCCAGTACATCGGCTTCGGCTACAAGCTGGACAACATCCGCGGCGTTGGCCGCACGGTCTGCACGAACCACTGCTACGGCGCCGCCTTCCGCGGCTACGGCGCTCCCGAAGTCGAGTTCCCCTTCGAGACCTGCGTGGACGAACTGGCCCACAAGATGGGCATCGACCCCTTCGAGTTCCGCTACAACAACATCGCGCGCCCCGGCGACACCAACCCCTGCCAGCAGGAGTACGACTCCTATGCCATGGTCGAGATGTTCGACAAGATGCGCCCGATCTACGAGGACTCCAAGAAGCGCACCGCCGCCCGCAGCACTGACGAAGTGAAGTGCGCCACCGGCATCTCCTTCGGCACCTACGGCGCCGGCCTCGACGGCGCGGACTCCGCTTCCGCCTGGGCCGAGCTCAACGCCGACGGCACCATCACCATCGGCGCGGCCTGGGGTGACCACGGCCAGGGCGCCACGCTCGGCATCCTCGGCACTGCCCACGAGGCCCTGCGCCCCTACGGCATCGACGTCGACAAGATCCGCTACGTGATGAACGACTCCTCCAAGACCCCGGTCGGCGGCCCCGCTGGCGGCTCCCGCTCCCAGGTCATGGTCGGCAACGCCATCCGCGTCTCCTGCGAGCAGCTCCTCGAGGCCATGAAGAAGCCCGAGGGCGGCTGGTACACCCGCGAGGAAATGGAGAAGGCCGGACGCAATCCCAAGCAGGAAGGCTCCTGGACCGCTCCCAGCAAGGACTGCTCCGTCGACACCGGCAAGGGCTCTCCCTTCTGCTGCTACATGTACGGCCTCTTCCTCTCTGAAGTGTCCGTCAACGTGAAGACCGGCAAGGCCACCTGCGACCGCCTCGTGTGCGTCTGCGACATCGGCAAGGTCAACAACCGCGGCAACGTCGACGGCCAGATCGCCGGCGGCATGGCCCAGGGCGTCGGCCTCGCCCTCACCGAGGACTACGAGGATCTCAAGAAGCATGCGACCATGGCCGGCGCTGGCATCCCGAACATCAAGGACATCCCGGACGACATCACCATCATCTATGTTGAGTCTCCGCGCGAGTTCGGCCCGTTCGGCGCCTCCGGCGTGGGCGAAATGCCCCTCACCGCTCCTCACGCAGCTGTCTGCAACGCCATCTACAATGCCTGCGGCGCCCGCATCCGTCACCTCCCGGCCTACCCCGAGAAGGTGCTCGCCGCCATGCCCAAGTAGCCTTGGCTTGATTACGGCTGTTCCACTACGCTAAAATAAAGGGGGAAGGGAGCAATCCTTTCCCCCTTTTTCTCAACCTTAGAACATGCTGCCGGGAGCAGAGCCGGCAGGCGACAAGCCTGCCCGCCTGCCCCTGCGCCGGAGGTTTGCAATATGGTCACCCTGGATCAGAAGGGCATGCACGAACTCGAAGCCAGATGCAGCCAGGACAGCCCGCCGCGCTGCCAGGTGCTCTGCCCCTTCAACGTGGACGCCCGCGGCGTTCTGAAGCAGCTCGGCGCCGGCAACCTCCGCGAGGCCCGCAGGCTCCTGCAGCGCACCCTTCCTTTGCCTGCCGTCTTCGGCCGCATCTGCGACCATCCCTGCGAGAGCGCCTGCCTGCGCGCCGACCTCGGCGGTCCCATAGCCATGGGGCTGGTCGAGCGGACCGTGGTCGCCCATATGGGAACGGTCGGCGGGGGCCTCCCCATGCCGAAGAAGCGCTACGCCATGGCCGTGCTTGGCCTCGGCGCGGCTGGCCTCGTCTGCGCCTTCGATCTTTCCTCCAAGGGCTATCCCGTCCTCTGCTGCTACACGAACGAACCTGAGAGCGCCATTTGCGAAGCCTTCCCGCAGCTGAAGGCGGAGTGGGACGTTCCCAACGGCCCGGCGTCCGAGTGGGGCAAGTTCACCGCCAAGCTAGAGCTGCGCAAGGTCGATGCGCTGGACGAGGCCCTGCTCGCCGACGTTGCCTCCAAGGCCGATGCCGTCTTCGTGGATGCCGGCGTGGCCGACGTGCCCTGCAGGCGCGCCGACATCGATCCCGTGACCCTGCATCTCAGGGACAATATCTGCATCGGCGGCTGGCCTCAGGAAACGCCCACGGGCCACAGCTACTGCTCGCCCTCCGCAGCCGGCGGCGAGGGACGCACGGCAGGCCTCACCATGGAGCGCATCGCCCAGAAGGTCTCGCTCACGGCTTCGCGCGAGAAGGAGGCCAAAAGCCCGCACATGCTGCTGGACGGCATCGCGCCGGCTCCCCGCGTCATCCCGCAGGGCGCCGACTACACCCTGGAAGAGGCCAAGGCGGAAGCCGGGCGCTGCCTTGAGTGCCAGTGCCTCGTCTGCGTCAAGGCCTGCGCCTACATGCAGAAGTATAAGGGCTATCCGCGCGCCTTTGCCCGCATGATCTTCAACAACCTCACCATCGCCCAGGGCATACGCAAGGCCAATGCCCTCATCGACAGCTGCGCCCTCTGCCGCCAGTGCGAGGCGATATGCCCCGAGCACTTCTCCATGGCAGATCTCTGCATCGCGGCCCGCGAGGACATGGTCCACAAGGGCTTCATGCCGCAGTCGGCCTTCGAGTTCGCCGTGGAGGACATGGAGGCCGCCTCCGGCGAGGCCTGCCATCTGGTGCTCCCCGGCAGGACCGGCGCTTCGCCGAAGTACGTCTTCTTCCCCGGCTGCCAGCTCTCGGGCTGCCGGCCGGAGCAGACGGCGGCCGTCTACGCCTTCCTCGACGAAAAGCTCGACGGGGGGTGCGGCGTCTACCTTTCCTGCTGCGGCATTCCGGCCCGCTGGGCAGGGCAGAAAGAGCTTTTCGAGGCCCACGTTGCCAGGATGAAGGCGGATCTGGCCTCCCTCGGCCACCCCGTCGTCGTTGCAGCCTGCTCCACCTGTCTTTCCCTCTTCAGGGAGTTCCTGCCGGAGTACGAGTCCACCTCCCTCTGGGAGCTCCTGGACGGCATGACGCTGCCCGAAGGCGCAGGCAAGGCGCATGCCGCAGACCTCCCTGACCGCCTCGTGGTGCAGGACCCCTGCACGGCGAGGTCCGACGGGGCTTGGCAGAAGGCTGTCCGAAGCTTGGCTTCCAAGTGCGGGCTTGCCCTCGACGAGCCGGCCCTGACGGGCCAGACCACGGCCTGCTGCGGCTACGGCGGCAACCAGTGGTGCTCGGATCCCGAGGCTGCCTCCATGATGGCAAGGCACCGGGCCGAGGAACTAGGCGGCCCCTCGCTCGCCAGCTGCATCATGTGCCGCGACCGCATGGCCGACCAGGGCATTGCCTGCTGGCACCTGCTCGACATCCTGCCCTTCGGCGACGCCAAGCCCGGCATTGGCGCCTCGTCGGGAACAGGGCTCTCTGAGCGCCGGGCCAGCAGGGCGAAGCTTCGTCGCCTGCTCCTGAAGGAGCTCACAGGCGAGATCG
>JAEEPQ010000130.1 GCA_016284885.1 Desulfovibrio sp. | reverse complement strand
CGGAAGGCGCTACGGATGGCACGGAGGGTACGTCTCGGCCCCCTGCCTGGCACGGCCGCTAAAAATGCCGCAGCGTCTCGATGCCCTCGTGAAGCAGGCGCAGCATAGACTTGGGCAGGGTGTTGTCCCAGTGTCCCGTCGCCTTGGCGGCCAGCCAGACGGCAAGGAAAAGGCCTGCCGTCGCAAGCGCCATGCTCCACCAGGGAAGCCTCAGGCTCCGGCGTCCCCAGCCGGCACGGACTTCAAGGCAGCCCTGGCTTGGGCAGTGCCCCTGGCATTCTAGGCAGCCCGTGCACTCGGGCGAGGCGATGCGCTCTGCCAGATGCACGGCTATGCCCTGGGGGCAGTGGGCTTGGCACTGCCGGCAGCCGGTGCAGCGCCCAGGATCCCGCCGCACGGCAAGCGGGGAGCAGGCGGAGAGCAGGCCAAGCAGGGCGCCGTAGGGGCAGAAGCAGCGGCACCAGAAGGAGGGGAAGAGCAGGCTTCCGCCGAGGAGAAAAGCGAGGCAGGCCAGCAGCGTGGCCGAGGGATGGAGGAAGAAGAGGAGCATCTTCGTGTCCGCCACCATGTTGTAGCGGGAGAGGAGAAAGGCCTCGCAGGCCTCGAGGTCCATGGCCCCGAAGGCTATCCAGAGCACGAAGCCGAGCAGGGCGTACTTGGGGAGGGTCCAGAGGAAGCCGAATGTCGGGGAGGGCTGGTGCATGATGCCCGCCCTTGCGCCGAGGCGGAAGAGCCAGTGGGAGAGGGCGCCCAGCGGGCAGACGTAGCCGCAGAAGCCCTTGCGCAGGCAGAGGGCCGCGGCGAGGGCGCAGAGCAGGATGGCGAGGCCTGCGGGATGCACGGGATCCCACTGGCCTGTCAGGACCAGGCGCTTCAGGGCGATGAGGGCCGAGATGGGCAGGAAGCCTTCGGCCGAGGCGGGACGCGGAACGAAGAGCTCGCTGGCGCCCATGGCCCAGGCGGCAAAGAAGGCAAACTGGATGCCGCAGGCAAGCATGGCAAGGAAGAAGAGGGCCTGCACGAGGCGGTGCAGGGCCGAGGGGCCGAAGGCTTTGCCAATGGGCTTGCCTATGGACATGGAAGACGCCTCCTTGGTGGCTGAGCAGAAAGGGAACTGGCGGGGCAGGCGGGGCAGGGCGGGAAAGCGCGGCAAGGGCGGGCAGGACGGGCAGGACGGAAAGCAGGAGGTCCAAGCCATAGCCTGCGCCAGGACTCTGCGCCGTGACAAATGCCGCATTCCCGCAGGCCTGCAGCCAGTTTCCCATCCCCCTGTCTGCCATCCCCACTCCGCCATCCCCTGCCGCCGGGCTGCCGGCGCAGACAGAGAGGCGTTCAAGGCCCTGCCCAGGGCGCGTGCCTGCGCGCATGCCGGCAGATCCGGGCGCTGCGGCAGGCTCCCTGCAGGACAAGGACAGGTGGCGGGCAGGTGCGGACAGGGGCAGACTGGGACGGACAGGGGCTGTTGCGCAGCCGTCCCGCGCGGCGTATAGCAGGCGCCTGCGGGAGCAGGGCGACGGCCCTGCCCGGCGCAGGAAACAGCTTCTGGAAGGATGCAGACGGACAGCCATGACGGCAGATCTCTACCGCAAGGGGCTGGCGCTCTACGAGCGCCACAGGGACATCGTGTCCTACCTCTTCTGGGGCGTGATGACGACCCTCGTCAACTACGTCGCCTACTTCGTTTGCCGGCTGTGCTTCGGCATCGACTACATCGCGAGCAACGTCGCGGCCTGGGCCGTCGCCGTGGCCTTCGGCTTCGTGGTCAACAAGATCTACGTCTTCCGCTCCCTCGACTGGTCGGCCAAGGTGGCCTTCCGCGAGTGCTGGCAGTTCGTGGCCGCCCGCCTCTTCTCCGGCGTGCTGGAGACGGCCATGCTCAAGGTTTTCGTCGACTGGCTCGGCATGAACGATGCCATCGTCAAGATCTTCTCCAACATCGTGGTCGTCATCGTCAACTACGTCTTGAGCAAGCTTGTCATCTTCCGCAAGAAGCAGGTCCTGCTGGAAAAGCTGGAGCAGGCCAGCGCGTCCTGTGCGAAGCAGGCCGCGGCCCTGCCGGCGGCAGAAGAGCCGGTGCTGGCGCAAGGTGCGATCGCAGGCCGCAAGCGCCGCAGGCGCAGAGCAGACGGCGCTTCGCCGCAGCAGGGGGCTTCAGCGGCAAAGGCGCAGGGCAAGGCCAAGCCGAAGGGCAGGGCCAAGGGCGGCGCCAAGGGGCGCCGGACCCGCCGGAAGGGCCGGCGCTAGGCGTTTCTGCTCCGGGCCATGGCCTTGCGGCGCATGGCGGGGCGGTGGATGCGCTTCCATGGCTGGACGGTCGCCTTGGCGTCGTCAGGAGCGGCCGTCGAGCCAGCTGCTGAACTGGCGTCTGTGCCGGCAGCTGAAGCGGCTTCGGGCGCGGCGGCTGGGACTGCGTTCTCCCCGCCGTGCTGGCCGTCCTGCGCTGCCGTGCTTCTGGCGGCCTTGCTGGCCTGGTCGCCTCCCGGCTGCGCCCCCTGCTCCGCTTCGGGCAGGTCCTCCATCTCGTCCATGTCGTCCATGCCGGCAAAGTCTGGGACAATGGTTCCGCCAGGCTGGGCGTAGTTGGCGATGGGTTCCTGCTCGTCGCCGTCCTTGTCGAGCAGTTCGGCCTCCTCGCCGAAGCTGCGCACCCAGCTCATCACCTCTGGCTCGCTGCGGGAGACGAGCTCCAGGACGAGGCCGCCGTCCTCCTGCTCGACGATGCGCTGCTGGTCGCTCCAGATGCGCTCGCGCACGTAGTCTGCGGCGCCGCCGGGCGCGAAGCGGATGCGGAAGTTGCGCGGCTCGTGCCAGGGCAGGCCGAACAAGCCAAGGTCCTCCTCCGGTATCTCGAAGAGGAAGTGCTGGTCCGTCACGGTGACTTCGCGGATGCGGTGCACGGCCAGGCTGATGAGGTGCTTGATGCAGCTGGCGTCCTTGGTGACGGTGGCGCCGAGGACATAGAGGGCGCCGTTCATGCTCACGATGCGCCCGGGCGCGAAGCTGTGCTCCCGCTCCTCCGCGGCGCCGGCCTTCCTGTAGCGCACCAGGCAGATGAGGCTGCCGCGCAGGGCCTTGGCAAGCCGCTCGAGGGTCTCGTAGTGGCCGGTGTAGTCGATGCGGCCCTTGCTCGTGAAGACGAACTTGGCATTGGCGCCCCGGGTGATGCCGGTCTGGTAGGAGGGATCAGCCATGAGCATGGAGAAGTTGAAGAGGCTCGTGTCGATGCGCACGCGGTCCTCGGAGTTCAGGAAGGGGGCGGCCAGATCGCGGTACACGCTCAGGAAGTCGAGCTCTGCGAAGTTCAGCCCCAGGCGGTTCGACTGCTTCGGCTTGAAGCGGTACCAGCGGCGGTGCCCGTCGCGTCCGTACTCGAGGCTATCGCCCACGACGGCCTCGATTTCGCGCATGAGGCGGATGACGGTCTGCGGCGAACAGTTGAGCCTTGAACTCAGATCGGTCTGGAAGTGCCTGCCGTTGTTGGCCATCAGGAACTGGAACAGCCGGAGCAGCTTGTTGCCGCTCGTTGCGTCGTCCTTCTTCTGCATCGCGTTCCCCCCTCGTGGCCCGTCATCTGCCTGCAGCCTTCCTCCTGCCGCCTTGCGGGACAGGCTGGGAGCAGGCAGCGTTCCGAATTTTGGGGATAATGGTAGCTGTTGCTGCGACCCAAGGCAAGCCCGTTTTCTACAGAAAGCTTTTGTCTTGCGGAGCGCTTGTCCAGGCAGGCGCTTCGGCGCCTCCGGCTAGACGAAGCGCTGGGAGCGCAGGTGCTCTGCGGTGAAGGAATTCTCGCAGCCGAGCAGGTCGCCGGGCGTGCCGGCAAAGAGGATTTCGCCCCCGCGGTTTCCGCCTTCGGGACCCATGTCGATAACCCAGTCGGCCTTGGCGACGAATTCCAGACGGTGCTCGACGACGATGCAGGTGCAGCCTTGGTCGCAAAGGCGCCTGAGCAGGGCGAGGAGCTTGCGCACGCCGTCGGCGTCGAGCTCCTGGCAGGGCTCGTCGAGGACGAGGACGGCGTCCCGGCTGTCCAGCAGGGCCGCCAGCCCGAGACGCTGGTATTCCGCCTGGGAGAGGCTTGCCAGCGGCTGGCCGAGGGCGAGGTAGCCGAGACCCGCCTCGGCAAGGGGGGAAAGCTTTTCCGCCATGGCGGCGTCATGGAAGAATTCCGGCGCCTCGTCGACGGTGAGCGCCATGGCCTCGGCCATGGTTTTGCCGTCAAGGGCAACGCCAGCGGACTCTTCGCTCCAGGCCAGCTCCTCGACGCTGCGCCCCGGGGCATGGGGGAAGCGCCGGGGAAGCCCAGGCGCCTGGCCTGCCTTCTGCTCAGGGGGGCGTGCCGCTGCCCCGGCGAGGGGAAGAAAGCAGCTGCTCTCCCTGCCCGAGGCCTGGGCAAAGTGGCCCGCCATGGCGTTGAGCACGCCCGCGTGGGCGCAGACGGTGGTGCGCAGATCCCGGCAGGGCGGCTGCTTCGGCAGGACGAGGCAGCCGGAATGCTGGGCCGGCAGTTCCAGGCTGCAGAGCGTGGTCTTGCCTGAGCCCGCGATGCCGGCAACGGCGGTGAGCACGCCCTTGGGAAAGAAGGCGTCCACGTGCTTGAGGTTGTGGCGGGAAGCGCCGTAGACTGCCAGCGTCTCGGTCCAGGGCCTGGGCGCGGGATTGACGGAGATGTTTTCCGCAAGCCACTGGGCCGTGGGCGTGCCCGCGCGCTTGAGGTCCTCGAGGGTGCCCTGGAAGACGATGTTCCCGCCCCGCCTGCCGGCGCCGGGACCGAACTCGATGATCTGGTCCGCCGCTTCGAGGGTCTGGCGCCTGTGCTCCGAGACGACCACGGTGTTGCCCCGGTCGCGCAGCCGGCAGAGCAGGCGGACCATGCGGGCCGCGTCGTAGGCGTGGAGGCCGGAGGTGGGCGCGTCCAGAATGTACGTCACGCCGCTGAGGGCGCTTGCCATGTGCCGCACCAGCTGGAGGCGCCTGGCCTCGCCGCCGGAGAGAGTGTCGGCCTGGCGGTCGAGGCTGAGATAGCCAAGACCAGCTTCGGTCAGGAGCTTGGCCGTGCGCGCGAGGTCCCTGGCAAGCTCTCTGGCTTCGGGATCCTCGGGCAGGGACAGGGTGCGCAGGAAGAAGACAAGGTCCTGGGCCTGCATGGCCATGGCCTCGTTGAGTTGAAGTCCCTGCAGAAAGCGTCCCGGCCAGCCTTCTGCGGTCTCGCCGGCAAGCTCGTAGAGCGCCTTGAGCCGAGGCTCCGCTTCCGTGGCCTGGCCTATGCTGGCGCCGCGCAGATCTTCAGGCCGGCCGCCCTGCACGGCGACGGCCGGGGTCATGTTTTTGATGGAGGCCGCCCGGGGGCGCCTGATGGAAGGCAGGGCCCGGCGCCAGGCAAGGGGCAGGGAAGCCTGCCACTGGCGGGCGCACTCCGCTGCCAGCGTGGCGAAGGCGAGGGCGTTCTTCCCGGATCCGGCCGGTCCCGCAAGGACGACGAGCCGCTCCTTGGGGATGCTGACGCTCACGTCTCTGAGGTTGTGCTCGCGGCATCCGGCAAGCTCGATGTATTCGCCGCTCGGCATGGCTTCCCCCTGGCTTGGAGCCCCTGGCATCGGGACGGACGGTCTGGACGCGAAGGCAAGGCTGGCCGGCAGGGCAGGCGCCGTGCACGGCAAGGCGCTTCTGTTGTAAGCCGCCCTGCGCCAAATGCAAAGGTTTTCCGAACGCGTTCGGATGTCCGAGCCGTTCATGCGTTCAGCGCGAACGCTGCTTCCCCTCGCCGGACAACCGGCCGCAGCGCGCCCCGCTTCAGGCCGCTGCGGGGGCTGTGCCGGCCAAAAAGGGCAGGAGTGCGCGGCGGCCTTCGGCGGCAAGGTCCTAGCGCACGGGGGTCTGGCCCGGCGCCCGGGCAAGCACTTCCATGCGCTGATAGATTCCAGCCTCCTTGAACTTGGCCTCCAGGGCCGGCGAGGCGCCGAAGAGATCAAAGGCCGTGAGCCCGTCGTCGAAGCGCAGGCTGGCGCCGTAGCTGAGGAGCAGGCCCGCGAGTTCCGTGTCCTCAGTCCGGATGGCATGTTCGAGCAGAGTGCCGCCCTGGCTGTGCCTGGCATTGGGGCTGGCGCCTCTCGCAAGCATGGATTCAATGATGTACTTGTCCGTGCCGGCGAAGGCCAGCGGGGTGTAGCCCTGCCTGTCTCTGGCGCCGGCGTCGGCGCCGGCCTCGAGCAGGGCGGCCACGGCCTCGTGCTGGTGGCGCATGGCGGCATAGTGCAGGGGTGTGCGCTCCCTGTCGTCGCGCAGGTTGAGCGGGCATCCGTGGGAGGCGCACTGGCGGATCTGGCCGGCATCGCCCGTCTGGGCCGCGTCGAAGAGGTCGATGTCCTCGTCGGCAGGCTGGCCGAAGACGGCTGCCGGCAGGACGAGGCTGGCCAAGAGAAGAGAGCCGAGGGCAAGGGCGCAGGGGGCGCTGGTCATGGGAAGCTCCTTGGCGCAGGGAGGGAGAGGCTGGTACCTTCAGCACGAGCCTACGCCAAGTCCGCACGCTTCGCCAGACAGAAGAAGGCCCGAGGGCAGGGACAATCGCCGGCAGAACGGCCCCCGTGCGCTGATGCAGGAGCAGGGCGCGGAGGGATGCTGCCGGCTTGCGCGCACGTCAGGAGCAGAGGCTAGGAGCGCCTGCTGGATCCTTGAGCGCCCCCGCCCTGGGGCAGCTGCGGCTGGCCGTCGCGGTCCTGGCATGTGAAGCGGCAGCGGGGGAAGCCCGAGCAGCCCCAGAAGGGGCCGTTCCGGCCCTGGCGCAGAACGAGATGGTTTGTCCTGCACGAGGGGCAGGGGATGCCGCTTGCCCCCCGGTTCTGGCCTTGGTTCTGGCCCTGATGCTGGCCCTGGCGCTGGCCTTGGCCGGCGGGCGCAAAGGAAGGTCCGCCGGCCGCCTGTCCCGGCAGGCTGCTGGGATAGACGTCGCCTGGC
>JAEEPQ010000129.1 GCA_016284885.1 Desulfovibrio sp. | reverse complement strand
TTGAAGTAAATCTTCAGTTTCTTCTTTTATCTTCACCGATGAATTTGCAATAAGTTGTCCAACAAGGGCATTAGAGCTTGTTTGCGCCCAGTATGGCTCGAAACTTTGTTCTGATAAATAACCAATAATTGACCATGGATTATAAATATCTTCTACTCCTCCAAAAATAAAACCATCATACCAACGTTTCACTTCTTCCTTATCTTTCAAATTGTACTCATCCATTATTGCAAATACTTCATCTTCTGTAAAACCAAAACTAGTTGTATATAATTTTGATGTTATAGTAACTACTTTCAGATTATTTAGCCCCGAAAACAATGATTCTTTGCTTACTCTCGTAATGCCGGTCATGAGCCCGCGTCCGAGAGATTTATTTGTTTTAAAAGTTAAATTAAATAAGCCGCGTAAAAAATCAACAGCTTCGTCCCAATAGCCATGGAGCCAGGCGGCCTGCAGCGGCGCATCGTATTCATCAAGCAGAACAAGAGGCAACTCGCCAAACTGGCGGGCCAAGTAGATGGAGAGATCTTGGATAGCCATCTGCGCCGTTTCATCAGACATGTCTCGACGAACCGAGGCAAACTGTTCTTTCTCAGTTTCGTACAACAAATTAAAATCTAGTATTGTTCGAAATGAATTATAAAGATTGCTTAATATATTTTTGAATGCTCTTTTCATCCCATCATAATTATTACAATCAGTTCCTGAAAATGAAATAAAAATTACCGGAACCTTTCCCTGCAACTCTCTAATTTTTTCGTTTTTCCAGATTTCTAGATCTTCAAAGAGGTCTTTCCTTCCGTTGAATTCTGGAGAAAAAAAAGTTGTTATGGTATCGAGCATGAGTGTCTTGCCGAAACGCCTAGGGCGAGTGATAAGAGTAACTCTATCTCTTCCTTCCCACCACTCTTGGATAAATCGAGTTTTATCTATGTAAAACAAGTTTTCTTCACGAAGAGTTGCAAAATTTTGCTCTCCTGTCGGTATAATACGCGACATTACCCCTCCATTCTCAGGGTTTTCTATATCGGATGTTCTCATCTGACACCGATAAATACGTCTCGATCTATCTTATTTGCGCATCGAAAGACAGCGGATCAGACAGCAGATCAAGGGAAATTGCTACTCTGGAGGCAACCGGCATGGCGATGTCAGTCTAGCCTTTGCCGAGCAGCTGCTCCCTGAGCCATTCCTTGACCGCGCCCTGCGGGGCGCTGATGCCCTTGAGGCCTGCGTTCTGGCGCTCGAACTCCCCGCGCAGCGCCTCCGGCATGGGCATGGCGAAGAGGTCCTCGACATGCTCGGAGTTGCGGCGCACCAGGCGGATCACGGGTTCCTCCCCCCATGTGTCCACCACGAAGTAGTTGGAGTAGTCCTCCTTGGAACGCACTGGGGGATACTCGGAATGCCAGTCGTTGTTGCCCCACTCCAGATACATGGTCACGGCGTGCTCGGGCGTGAGGTCCCAGGAGATGTCGAGCGTTGCGAAGTCCTTGAGCTCTGCCATAGGTCTGCTCCTTTTGTTGTGCATGCAGGCGTCCGGCAGGGCGCAGCAAACCCGCCCCTGCTGGCTATGCTGAAGCTAGCACAGGCAGGCGCGGCTTGAAAGCGGCCGGAAGGGAGGGCCTGCCAGCGGACCCGGCTATCACTCGGCTATCCCTTGGGAGGCACTCTGTTGCGTATCTGCCGGCACAGGCCCATGAAGGCGTCGTACTCGTGGCGCCTGAGCCTAGCCCTGGCAAAGAGTCTGCGCCAGGGCATGAGGAAGTAGTCGGGATTGTCGCCATGGATGGCGTCGAGCCGCAGAAGGGCATCCTTGAGACTGGCCATGAGGCGCTCGGACTCGGCGCCGGTGATGCCCGCCGCCTCGCCATCGGCGCAGGCGGCCGTACTGGCCCGCTGGTCCGCAATCCTTCTGCGGGCAGCCTTGGCGCATTCGTAGAGCAGGAGCAGGACGGCCTGGGCAAGGTTGAGGGAGCTCGCCTCCCCGGAGGTGGGAATGGTGACGATGCGCTGGCAGCGCTCGATCTGGGCGTTTTCCAGGCCCCGGTCCTCGGAGCCGAAGACAAGGGCCGCGCGCTCCCCGCGGGCCAGCGCCGAGGCTATCACGCCTGCCGCCTGTTCGGGGCTTTCCAAGGCCCTGCGCCAGCCGCCCGTGCGGGCCGTGGTGCCGACGATGAGGTGGCAGTCTGCCGTTGCGGCCTCGAGGGAGTCCACGACGGCGACGCGGCCAAGCAGGGGCAGGCCCTTGGGCGTTGCCAGCGGGGCCGCCTTTTCGGGTATCCAGCGCTCGGGCGCGGCCAGGACGAGATCGCCGCAGCCCATGTTGGCGCAGGCCCTGACGGCCATGCCCACGTTTTCAGGAAAGCGCGTGTTCACGAGCACGACGCGAAGGCCTTCAAGTTCCATGGCCGCCTCCTTGGGGATCTCAGGCGAAGGGGCAGAGCCCTGCCAGCAGCACCATGTCGAGCTCGCCCTGGCCGGGACCTGCTGGCGCCGGCGGTGCCGGCACCCAGGGTATGCTGAAGGGTAGGCTTGCGGGATCCGGCCAGATGCACTGGGCCGTGACAGCCAGCACCACGCCTCCGCAGGCCAGCTTGCAGACGGTGCCGAGAAAGCGTCCCGTCATGCAGCCAAGGGCTGCGCGGCAGGCTTCGGCGCCGGTCCGCCCCCTGGCGAGTTCGGCCAGATAGCAGCCGAGCCACGCGCCTGCCAGGGCGCCGAGCAGAGCGCCAAGGCCGAAGAAGAGGGGCGCCATGAGCACCGCGCCCACGACGGCGCCGGCAAGGCCGGCCAAGGTTCCGCCCCCGCTGGATCCGTAGCGCCTAGCCTGCAGGGCCAGCAGCCCGATTTCGGCGGCCTCACCTGCTGCCAGGACGGGAACGGCCAGAAACCAGTACCAGGCCGTAAGCCCGCCGTGCTCCGGCGCCAGCAGCCAGTAGAGCAGGACCAGCCCAAGCATGATCCAGTTGCCGGGCAGGCCGAAGACGTTGAGGAGCAGAACGAGGCCGAGGAGGCAGAGAAAGGCACCTGCCGCAACGGACAGGCCCATGGCGAGCAAGGGCACGGATTCCTCCCGGGGGCTGGCGCCGTCCGCCGGGTTCGGACCTGCGGACGGCGCAGGGCTTAGGCCCAGACGCTACATCTTCTCGGCGCGGATGTCCTTGAAGCGGACCGCTTTGCCCTCAGGCACGGGCAGGCTGTTGCTCTGCACCAGATCCACCTTGGGCGTGACGAGGATTTCGTCCTTCAGGCGGCGGGCGATACGCTGCTGCAGGCCCTGCAGGGCGCGCATGTCCTCGACGAAGCACTCCTCGCGGATTTCGACCTTGACGCGGAGCAGGTCGCCCAGACCGTCGTCCTCGAGGGTGATGAGGTAGTTCTTGCCCACTTCCTTAAACTTCATGAGCACTTCCTCGATCTGCGAGGGGTAGATGTTGACGCCCTTGCAGATGAACATGTCGTCGGCGCGGCCGACGATGCGGCCCATGCGCATGTGGCGGCGGCCGCAGGGGCACTCGCCGGGAATGAAGGTGGTGAGGTCGCGGGTGCGGTAGCGCAGGATGGGCATGCTCTCGCGGACCAGGGTAGTGAGCACGAGTTCGCCGACCTCGCCGGGCTGGACGTGCCTGCCGGTGGCGGGATCGATGATCTCGGCGAGATAGGCGTCCTCCCAGAGGTGCAGGCCGTTCTGCTCGCGGCATTCGAAGCCGACGCTGGGGCCGTTCATCTCGGAGAGGCCGTAGGAATTGTAGACCTTCATGTCGAAGAGGTCCTCGATGCGCTTGCGGAAGCCCTCGGTATAGGGCTCGGCGCCGACCACGGCAATGCGCAGGGAGAGCTTGCGCGGATCCTCGCCCATCTCGCGCAGGCGTTCGCCGAGGATGAGGGCGTAGGAGGGAAGGATGTGGGCGACCGTGGTCTTGAAGTCCTTGACGAGCTTGATCTGGCGCTTGGTATTGCCGGCGCCGGCAGGAATGGTCATGCAGCCGAGGCGCTCTGCGCCGGCATGGATGCCGAGGCCGCCGGTGAAAAGGCCGTAGCCGGACATGTTCTGGAAGACGTCGTCCTTGGTCACGCCGACCATGTGCAGGCAGCGCGCCATGAGATCGGCCCAGACGTTCAGGTCGTTCTGGGTGTGGGCTATGGCCGTGGGGGTGCCGGTCGTGCCGCTGGAGCAGTGCAGGCGCACCAGCTTGGAGTGCGGGACGATGACCAGGTTGAGGGGATACTGCGAGCGCAGGTCGTCCTTGGTGGTGAAGGGGATGCGCTCGATGTCGGCAATGGAGCGTATGCTCTCCGGCGTCACGCCGGCCTCCTCGAGGCGCTTCCTGTAGAAGGGGGAGCCGTTCCAGACGCGGGTCACCACGTTTTTCAGACGCACCGCCTGGGTCGCCTCGATCTGATCTCTGCTCCAGAATTCCGCAGCGTCGTAAGCCTTTTCCATGATCATCTCCGTAAGTCTTCTCTATTGAAAGCCGGGCTGGCCGGCTGGCTAGCGTGGTTCGGGCTGGCTGTGCATGACGGCCCAGCCCCAGAGCAGCCCCAGGGGGCCGGCCGTCATCATGCTTCCGAAGGGGGCGACGAGCTTGCCGTAGCCGGAAAGCACCGCCCGCCTCGGGCCAAGGATGTAGGTGGGCTCGAAGCCGCCGGCGTCCTCGCAGGGCGCGCCGTAGGCCGTGCCGTGGCCTCCGCTTTCCAGCACCTTCTCCGCAGGGAGGAAGAAGCGCTTGAACTCCTTGAGGTCGTCGATGAGCTCGTCGCGTGTGCGCAGGTCCGTGTGGTGCTCGTAGATGCCACGCACCAGCCCCTTGTAGACCAGGGCGGCAAAGACGTGGCCGTTGCCCACGTTGACGATGGTCACGCCCTGCCTGAAGCAGCGCTGCATGACCTGGGGCTCGGCAAGGGCGCCCAGCAGGGCGGCGCAGGCCGTGTCGGCCACGGGACCGCCCGTGGCCTGCCTGAGGGAAGCAAGCCTCGTCATCTCGGGCGAGGGGCTGGCGGTGAGCCAGGTCAGGGGCGAGGGATTCGTCTTGAGCAGCCTGGCGAAGCTGGCCATGCGGGCCTTGCGGTTGCCGCTCCGGCCGTGGTCGCCGTGATCCTGCGCGGCGGCCAGCACCAGATGGGGCAGAGGCAGGCCGCAGGAGCGGAGCAGGCTGTCCCAGAACTGGGGAGCGTAGTCGCCAAGGCACACGGGAACGCAGCCCTCGGGGCAGTCCTCGCTGAACTGGACACCCGTCTCGCTGGCGCCCTGCGGGCTGTTGTTGATGGCCTTGGATGCGGAGAGGGTCGTGTAGACGCTCCTGCCCGAGGCTAGGCAGGACTTGACGGCCGGCATGAAGCCCCCGCCCATGTTGGCGCCGTAGAGCCACACGTTGCGCTTGAGCAGCGTGAGCTCCCTGATGCGCTGGGCAACGCCGAGCGCAGGCGTGGGCAGCACGAAGCGGGGCCAGTTTTCTACCGCCGCGCCGGCGCGCGCCAGCAAGGCGTCCTGCGTCCCGCTGCCTATGTCCAGGCAGAGCACGGGTCCGGACTTGCGCAGAAAGCGCTGAAAGACGTCATCCATGTTCCCAAGCCTCCGGCAATTGAAGAAAGATCTTGATAGACGCCTTCCCTGCCAAATGCAAGATGCCTGTCAAGCCGGCGTCCATCTCGCCCTCCATCCCGCAGGCGGGAAGTGGCTGCCCGCACGGCCCTTCGGAATGCTTTACCAGCAGGCGAGCCAGCAGGGATGACCGCGGCCGCGCAGGGCTCTCGCCTCCTGTGCCGGCGCCCTACGCCCTAGGCCTGAGGCTGGCTGACCCTCCGTATGATGAAATGTTTCCCAGCCAGATGCACGGTTTTTGGCAAAGACGGCACAAATCTGCCAGCTGCCGCAGCTTTACGCCCCTTGCTTGTCCCCAAAGTCCACGGCGCGCTAGCTCTTGAGGCAATCCGGCCAGGCCGCCCGCACGCGGGCCCGGCCTGCAGCCGGGACGACACCACGTACAGGAGGAAGCGCGCCGTCTTCGGGAGACGGCGTCCTCGCAAGAGGGCCGTTCCCCGAAGAGGCGCCTGCATACACTATGAATGATCAAGCACGCCTCCCCTCGCAGGATCTCAAGGCGAACATGGACAGCTTTGGGGTCTCCGGCCTCATGCGGGCCATTCTGGAGCGCAGGTCCTGCCGGGAAATCGCTCCTCTGGCCCTCGCCGCGCCCGACATCGACCGCTTCTTCACCCTGCCCATCCCGGCCAGGCTCAACCCGCTTTGCTGCGCCATCCTGACGGGCCAGCCGGCCCAGACGGAGCTTCTGCTCAGCCTGGGCGCCAGGCTGGACGTCCGCGACATGCAGTGGAACACCCCCCTGCACCTCGCCTGTCTGGCGCGCCAGCCCGACATCGTGGGCGTACTGCTCGAACGCAGGGCGCCTCGGCTCTTCCACAACGCCCGCCACAAGCTGCCGGCAGATCTGCTCCAGGACGCTTTCGGGCGGGGCGAGCCCGTCTGGGACGCCATCCGGCGCCGCATGCTGGACAAGCTGAGGGACGAGCCGTCCGACCTCGAGCCGTCCGGCGAGAGATACCATGCCTACCGGCGCCATGGCATGCACACCGACAGGGACAAGAACGGCAACAGCGTGCTGCTGCGCAGCTGCGCCCTCTACCGCCTGGCCGACAGAATGGTCTTCTGGATCGAGGACGGCGCCGATCTCTTCGCTTCCAACGCCAACGGCCAGACCGTGCTCCACTGCGCCGTCGCCAGCCAGAACCACCTGGCCAAGCTCAAGGCGCTACCCCTGCCCATCCTTGAGGAGCTCGTCAACGTCCCCGACGCCTGCGGGATGACGCCCCTGCACTATGCTCCCAGCCGCGAGACGGCGACCTTTCTCGTCCGCCACGGCGCGGACATCGAGGCCTCCGACTGCTGGGGGCGCACCCCCGTATGCACGGCAGCCAGCGAACGCACCC
>JAEEPQ010000128.1 GCA_016284885.1 Desulfovibrio sp. | reverse complement strand
AACATCTTCATCCCCGAGGTGGGCCCGGTGAACGTAGGCGGCCTCCAGCACAGCCAGCTCAAGAACGCCGTCAAGCAGCAGCTCTCCACGGTCTTCACGAGCAACGTGGACGTCTACACCAACCTGCTCAACACCCAGCCCGTGGCGGTCTTCGTGACCGGCAACGTGGCCAAGCCCGGCCGCTACGCCGGCGGCCCCGACGACGGCATCATGTACTATCTCGACCGCGCGGGCGGCATCCTGCCCGCCCAGGGCTCCTACCGCCGGGTCGAGGTCAAGCGCGACGGCCGCGTCGTTGCTGCCGTGGACCTCTACGGCTTCATCTCCTCCGGCTCTCTGCCCCGCATCCGCATGCAGGCGGGCGACGTGGTGCTCGTGGGCGAAAAGGGCCCCAGCGTCAGCTGCCTCGGCCTGCTGCGCCAGCCGGCCCGCTACGAGCTCACCGGCCACGGGGGCACGGGCGCAAGCCTGCTTGGCACCTGCCGGCTCCTGCCTTCCGCCACCCACGCCAGCGTGGCCGGCACCCGCAACGGCGAAGCCTTCAACCGCTACCTCAGCATTGCCGAATTCAAGTCCTTCGTCCTTCAGGACGAGGACGTGGTGGAGTTCCTGGCCGACAAGCCCGGCGGCACCATCATGGTGGGCGCCACGGGCGCCATTGCCGGACCTTCGCGCTTCCCCGTGCGCAAGGGAGCAACACTCAAGGAGCTGCTCTGCTGGCTCGAGGTGGACAAGGATCTCGCCAACACCAGCGCCATCTACCTGCGCCGCCGCAGCGTCGCCGAACAGCAGAAGCGCTCCCTCAAGGAATCTCTCATCCGCCTCGAGCAGACGGCCCTGACCGCGCCTTCCTCCTCCGTGGACGAGGCCAGCATCCGCGTCAAGGAAGCCGAGCTCGTGCAGAACTTCGTGCAGCGCGCGGCCAACATCGAGCCCGACGGCATCGTCGTGGTCGCCCGCAAGGGCCAGATCACCGACCTCGTGCTCGAGGAGGGCGACATCGTCTACGTGCCCCAGCGCTCGGACGTGGTCACCATCTCCGGCGAGGTCATGATGCCGAGGACCGTGGTCTACGGCGAGAAGCTCGGCATCAAGGACTACGCCAAGAGCGCCGGCGGCTTCACCGAGCGCGCCGACGTGCGCAACGCCCTGGTCATCAAGCCCAACGGCGAGACCGGCTACGCCAGGGAGCTCGGCATCGGCCCCGGCGACCAGCTGCTGGTCATGCCCGAGTACGACACCAAGGGCGTCCAGATCCTCAAGGACATCGTCCAGATCATGTACCAGGTGGCCGTCTCCGCAGGCGTCGTGCTCGTGCCCATGTGGCGCTAGCCTGGCATATCCCCAGGATCGCGCCATGCAGCCGCCCAAGCTCGCCTTCTTCTCCCGCAAAATGCCCCGCGAGGCCTGCGAGGCCGTGCTCGCCCCCGAACTGGCGGAAGGCAGGCCCCTGGCCGTCGGCTGGGGACGGAAGAAGTCGGGCGAACGCGCCAGGCGCTGGGCCAGGCGCTTCGGCTCCCGCTTTCTGGCCATCGAGGACGGCTTCTACCGTTCGCTGGATCTTGGCGTGAAGGGGGCGCCCCCCCTCTCCCTCTGCGTGGACGGCGAAGGCGTCTACTACGATGCCTCCTCGCCCTCGGCCCTGGAGCGCCTGCTGGAGCAGGGCGGCTGGGAGACGGAGGAGCTTCTGGCCGAAGCCGATGCCTGCATGGCCGAGATTGCCTGCCAAGACCTGAGCAAGTACCAGTCCCAGCCCCCGCTGGAAGGCGATCCCTGGGAGGGCGTCGACGGCCCCCGCGTGCTCGTGGCCGACCAGACCGCCGGCGACAGGAGCGTGGCCTGCGGCCTGGCGGACCAGGCCTCCTTCCGGCTCATGCTCGAGGAAGCCTGCGCCCGCTATCCCAAGGCCAGCATCCGGGTGAAGGTCCACCCCGACGTGCTTTGCGGCAAGAAGAAGGGCTACCTGGCCAAGTCTGCCAGGGAGCTTGGCGTGGGCGTCATCGCCAGCGCCTGCTCGCCCGTCTCCCTGCTTCGCCGCTGCGACGTGGTCTACGCCGTCACCTCCCAGCTCGGCTTCGAGGCCCTGCTGCTGGGCAAGCAGGTGGTCTGCTTCGGCATGCCCTTCTACGCCGGCTGGGGCGCCACGGACGACAGGCTCACCTGCCCCCGCCGGACACGGCGGCGCACTGCCAGGGAAATCTTTGCGGCCGCCTGCCTCGTCTACGCCCGCTACTGGGATCCGGTGCGCAGGCAGGCCTGCACGGCCAGGGAGACACTCAGGCTGCTGGCAGCCCAGCGGCGCCAGAACGAGCGCAACCGCGGGGTGCACTGCTGCGCGGGCTTCAAGTTCTGGAAGCGGCCCCATGCCAAGGCCTATCTCCAGTGCACCGAGGGGCGGAAGCTCAAGTTCTTCTGGACCGTCGGCGGAGCGGCCAGGGCTGCCGCCAAGCTTGGCGGCGACGTGGTCGTCTGGTCCTCCAAGGTGACTCCCGACGTGCAGCGCATCTGCGCCGAGGCGGGCGTGCCGCTCACGCGCATGGAGGACGGCTTCCTGCGCTCCGTGGGCCTGGGATCCGACTTCCGCTATCCCTACTCCCTGGTGCTCGACAGGAAGGGCATCTACTACGATCCCTCAGGACCAAGCGATCTGGAAGACATTCTCAACGGCATGCCGGGACGTCCGGACCGCGAGGAGCTGCGGTGCCGTGCGCGCCTGCTCGTCAAGGACATCGTCTCCCGCGGCATCACCAAGTACGACGCGGGCCTCTCCGGCGGCATCGAAGACCTGCCCCGGGACCGGAAGATCATCCTCGTGCCCGGCCAGGTCGAGAACGACGCCTCGGTGCGCACGGGCGGGGGCGGCATACGCTCCAACAGGGATCTGCTCGAAGCCGTGCGCCGGGCCGAGCCCGACGCCTACCTCATCTACAAGCCCCACCCCGACGTGGACCAGAACGCCCGCAAGGGCCGCCTCCGCGACAAGGATGCGCTCTCCCTCTGCGACCGCGTGGTGCGCAGGGTGCCCATGGCCGCCCTGCTCAAGCAGGTCGACGGCGTGCACGCCCTCACCTCCCTCACTGGCTTCGAGGCGCTTCTGCGGGGCATTCCCGTGGCCTGCTGGGGCCAGCCCTTCTACGCCGGCTGGGGCCTCACCGAAGACCACGCCGAGCATCCCCGGCGCAAGGCCAGGCTGACGGTGGACGATCTGGCAGCCGGCACCCTCATTCTCTACCCCTCCTACTACGACTGGGAACTCAGGCAGTTCACCACGCCTGAGCACGTGTGCTTCCGCCTCGCCGAGCAGAGCAGCCTGCGCGAGCGCAAGGCCCCCCTCCGCAACGCAGGCTTCTTCCTGCGCAACTATGCCCGCCTGCGCGCCTGCGTGCTGGGCTGCCTGAGAAAGCTGAGCTCATGACCCGATCCTTCCTCTTCCTGCAGGGCCCGCAGAGCCCCTTCTTCCACACCCTGGGCCGCGCCGTCGAAAAGGCCGGCTGCCTTGTCCGCAAGGTCAACGTCTGCGGGGGCGACGACTTCCTCTGGCCCTCCCAGGCCGACACCGTCTGCTACCGCGGCTGGAAGGCCACCCGCGAGGCCTGGCCAGCCTTCATCGCCGGCCTCTACGAGCGCTTCGGCACCACCGACATCGTCCTCCAGGGCGACTGGCGCCCGCTCCACCTCGATGCCGTCAATCTGGCCAAAACGCGTGGCCTGCGCATCTGGGTCTTCGAAGAAGGCTACCTGCGCCCCAACTGGGTGACCCTCGAGGAAGGCGGCGTCAACGGCACCTCCAGCCTGCCCAAGACGCCTGAGGCCATCCTGGCCCTGGACCGCCGCTTCCAGGAAGAGGGCCTCGCCGTCCCCCGCGACTCCCATGCCCCGGCAGGCAGGGACGTGCGCTTCAAGCAGGCCGCCCGCCACCACCTCGGCAACACGTTGCGCTTCTTCAAGTACCCCTGGTTCAAGACCCACAGGCCCTACATCGTCGGCAAGGAGCTGATCGGCTGGTTCCCCAGGCACTTCCGCAAGAACCGCCGCATGATCGACTCCAGGAAGACCTGGCGCGAAATCGTGGCCGAGGAGACGCCTTTCTACTTCATGCCCCTCCAGCTCGATGCCGACTCCCAGATCCGGCGCTGGTCGCCCTTCTCAGGCGTCCTCGAGTCCATCGCCACCGTGGTGGCCGACTTCGTGCGCAACGCGCCCAAGGGCACCCTGCTCGTCATCAAGAACCACCCCCTCGACAACGGCCTCATCAACTACCGCAAGTACATGCGATCCATCGGCGAAGCCAACGGCTGCTCCACCCGCATGCGCTTCCTCGAGGACGGCATCGAAGTCGACGAGCTCATCCAGCGCAGCATCGCCACGGTGCTGTGCAACAGCACCGTGGGCTTCTCCGCCCTGCGCCAGGGCAAGCCCGTGTACTGCCTCGGCCAGGCCGTCTACAAGATGCCCGGCCTTGCCACCAGCGCCGAGGAGATGCCCCTTGCCGAGTTCTGGCACAGTCCGCCGGCGCCCGACATGGAGCTCGTCGAGGCCTTTGTCCGCGTCATCAAGATCAGCGCCCTCGTGCGCGGCAACTTCTACTCCCCCCAAGGCATAGCTGAAGCCGTCGAAGGCTCCCTCGTCCGCATGGGGCTGAAGCAGGCCTAGGGGTGCACCGTTGCGCCCGACACCGGCACAGCCACCATCCTTCAGTCCAGATCTCCGCCGGACCATGCCTAGCCCAGCAAAACCGCGGGCAGTCGCGCCAAGCGTTCTGTGATCCTTTCTGGAAAAAGCCCGCATTCAGAACGAGCGATCGCAAATACATGGACATTACTCACTTTCTGGTAGATAATTTAGTGCTCAAAACGTCTGCCTCCCCCGATGCGCCCGGCACTCCCCGCTGCGCTTCGCCGGCATTCCCTTCAGGAGCGAACGCAGCCACATGTTCTCCCTTCTCCTGCTCTGCACGGCCCTTGCGGCCTGCATCTGGGTCCACAGAGCCAGCGCCGGCGGACGCCTGCCCGCCCGCAGCAGGCTCCTTGCCGACATCTGTGCAGCATCCTTTCTCGCCATCCCGCTCCTGCCCGTCTATCTCCTGACCGGCCGCTTCTACGCCTCTCTCTTCCTTGTCTGCCTCTGCATCCTCGTCATCTTCACCATAGACAGAGCCAAGCGCGCCGTGCTCGCCGGCGAGCCTCTGGTGTGGTCCGACACGACCTTTGCCGGGCAGGTGGTGCGCACGCCGGGCCTCTACTTCCTCTACCTGCCCTGGCGGCCCATGCTGGCCTGCCTGACGGCCCTGCTCGTCGTCCTCGCCCTGCTCTGCCGGGCCGGCGAGCCTGCGCCTTCCAGGCCTCTGGCGGCCCTTGCCGCGGCCTCCCTGCCATGGGCTTGCTGGAAGCTCGCGCAGACGGCGCCGGGAAGAGAGCTGGCAGCCAGAATCTGCACCCGCTTCAAGCCCAGCTTCGATCCCAAGCAGGATGCCGCCTCCTTCGGCCTGCTCGGGGCCGCCTTCCTGCACCTGCTCGACACCCTGCCCCGCCGGGCCCAGGATCCCTCGCCTGCAGCCAAGGCGCCCGAAGGCACGATCTGGCAGGCCGCCGTGCTCGCCCGCAAGCAGTCCCGCCCCGACATCGTGCTGGTCCAGTCCGAATCCTTCTGCGATCCAAGGCGCTTCCGCAGCGACATCCCGGCCGGCGTGCTCGCAGGCTACGACGACATTCTCGCCTCCTCAGTCAGCGGCAATCTTCTTGTCACCGCCGTCGGCGCCTACACCATGCGCACCGAGCACAGCGTGCTCACGGGCAGGGATCCCTCGGTCCTGCGCGCCGACGCCTTCAACCCCTACCTGCCGGCGCAGAAGCGCCCCGTGTGGTCGCTGGCCTGGCACCTCAAGCGCCAGGGCTGGGACACCATCTGCGTCCACCCCTTCTACAAGACCTTCTTCCGCAGGGATCTCGTCCTGCCCTACCTTGGCTTCGACACCTTCCTCTCCATGGACGAGCTCGGCTTCCTGCCGAAGTTCGGCCCCCATGCCTCGGACACGGCCCTCGCCCAGTGGACGGCGGACTACATCAAGGCCTCGGCCAGGCCGGTCTTCTGCTTCGTCATCACCATGGAGAACCACGGCCCCTGGAGCGTCAGGCGCTTTGCCGCCGGCGAGGAGCGCCAGGCCTCCTTCGAGCGCGGACAGCTGCCCGAAGACCTCTGGCAGTACCTGGTCCACCTCGAGCAGGAAAGCCGGGCCATAGACCTGATGCGCCGGGCCATGACGGACTCCGGCCGCGAAGGCGTGCTCGCCCTCTACGGCGACCACCAGCCCATCCTGCCCTCCCTGGACAGCAGGGGCGACACCAGCACCCCCTACTTCATCTGGAAAACCGGCAACCTTCCCGCCTGCCGGAAGAATTTGACGCCCGAAGAGCTGGGCGGGGAGATCCTCTCCCTCATCGCCTAGCCAGGCCTCGCGGACCACGCAGGGGCCAGGATTGGCTGTGCCCGTAAGGCGCCTTTTGCCGCGCTTGACCTGGGACTGCGGGCGAAGCGACAGCCAGTCGCCACACCGCCTGGAGCGCGCTGCAGGAAGGGCCGTGCAGGAACGGCCTGAACAAGCCGCCTGCTGAAGGCTCGCCCCCAAGCACGGCGTCTCCCGCTTCCTGTCAGCCTCCTGTCAGCTTCCGGCCGATTTGCCGCATCCAGCGAGACCAGGGGGCTTGCCAAGAGCGCAGGCCCGGCTGTCAACCGGCATGGCGCGCTTTCGGCAAGGGCTCCCTGCTCCCACGCAAAGCGGCTGCGCCAGAGCAGGCCCAACACATTAGTCCCAGTCGCCGTCCTCGAAGTGTTCGAAGCGTTCGTTCCACACGGGCAAGGCCTCCTGGGCCGCCAGACGCCCCAGCCCCCGCCGTGGCAGGGCGCCCGCAAGGCGTGCGGCCTCGTCGGAGCCGACTTCGGCCGCGCTGGCCAAGAGCCCGAGGCAGAAGGCGACGGCCCGGCT
>JAEEPQ010000127.1 GCA_016284885.1 Desulfovibrio sp. | reverse complement strand
CGGCCTTGCCGGCCATGTAGTAGCCGTTGGCCATGGTCATCTCGTAGAGGTCCATCATCATGGACAGATTGCGGCTGTCGAACTGGGTCATGGCCCTACCTCCTCACGTCTATCTGGCAGCTTGCCATCACGTCGAGCGCCGCCTCGTGCCGGGCCGGCGTCGTGCCGCCGCAGGCGGAAGCGTCCACCGCCAGCGGAATTTCCGGCAGAAAGGCCTTGATCAGGAGCGCGTTGGACACGACGCAGATGTCCGTGCACAGGCCAGCCAGCTCCACTTCGTCCAGCTTTCCCTGGCCGGCAAGCTCAGCCAGGCGCCGGGCCAGATCCAGGCTGCCGAAGGCGGGCTTGTCGAAGATCTCTGCGCCTCTTGCCTCGAGCAGGGCCTGGAGCCGGCCCGCCAGCTCCCAGCCGGGCGTCCCCTTGACGCAGTGGACAACGGGAAGCAGGCGCCCCTCCTGGGTCTGCAGGTAGTCGGCCCCGTGCGTGTCCCTGGTGGCAAAGAGCAGGCCCTCGAAGGCTGCAAGCTTGGCCTCCATCCGGGCAAGCACGGCTTGGGCCTGTGCCGAGCCCAGCGATCCGGAGACAAAGTCGTTTTGCATGTCGACGACAACCAGTGCCTTCATGGTTTCCTCCTTGCGCCAGCCTCCTTGCCACCAGCCTCCGCCTGGGCCGTCCGGGGGATGCGCCTGCGGATCTGGCCGGCATTGACCTTGGCCGGCATTGCCAGCGGCCGGCAACGGGATCATGGCTCCCGTACGTGGCCTCTTTCAGGAAGTATTTCCGGACATCTGCACTCTACAGAAGAAGCTAGGCAGGCACAAGAAGCGTCCAGGCGGCCTGCAGCCCCCCGGCTGCCTGGCGATGCACGGCGAAAGACGGGAGCCTGTCCGAAGGCTCCGGCACGGGCAGGCCCTCGCACGCCTACGCAAAGCTGGCGAAGTTGGCGACGATGATCTCCCTGCCCGTCCGCTTCGAGGCGTCGCTGCAGATGGCGCGCTTCGCGTCCACGGCCTCGATGCGCCAGCCCCGGTAGAGCCGCCGCACCAGCGGGGCGTCGCTGTTGCTGAGCAGGAGCTTCGCCCCCCTGGCATCGAGCCTGGCGAAGAGGGCTGCCAGCCGCTCCTGGTCCGCCTGGGCGAAGCCCTGCCGGGCGTAGCTCGTGAATCTGGCCGTCTGGCTCACGGGCACGTAGGGGGGATCGAAGTAGACGAAGTCCCCGGCCTCGACGGCCTCGCAGGCCTGCTCGAAGTCCCCGCAGCCAAGCTCCACGTCCGCAGCCTTCAGCCAGCCCCCCGTGGCGGCAAGCCGTTCGGCGCTGGCGGAGGGGCCCTGGGTGCGTCCGTTCCAGGGCACGTTGAAGAGGCCCTTGCCGTTGACGCGGTAGAGGCCGTTGAAGCAGTGCCTGTTGAGCCAGATGAAGAGGGCCGCGCCCTCGCAGTCGAGCTCGCCGGCCTCAAGCTTGCCGTTGTAGCGCGAGCGCAGAGCAAGGTAGCGCTCCCGGCTGCAGGGCACGGCGTCGAGCGTCTGGATGGCGGCCGCAACAGCCTTGGCGTCTTCCTTGAGCTGGCGGTAGCAGTTGACGAGCTGGGCGTTGGCGTCGCTGACGCAGGCCCGTTCGGGGCGCAGGGCAAAGAGCATGGCGCCCCCGCCGACAAAGGGCTCGTAGTAGCGGCCAAAGCGCGCAGGCGCACGGGCGCAGAGCAGTCCCAGCAGCTGGCGCTTGCCCCCGGCCCACTTCACGAAGGGCGCCGGCGCGGACAATGGTGCTGGCGCGGACGGGAAAGGCACTTCGAGCAGCTTGAGAAGCCCCCTGTCAGCCGCGTTTCGGCAGCCCCTCTTCGGGGTCGCTGCATCCGCCATGCTCCGCCCTCCTTGACGTTGAGCTCACGCTGAACTGCACCCTTGCCTCGAGCCTGGCGCCGCCTGCCCGCACCGCTTTTTCGGCCAAGACGCGCCCTGCGTCAAGAGCGCCCCGGCAGGTGGCTGGGACCGGCAGAGGCTGGCAGAGGGCAAGGCGCTTCCTGTCCTCCTCCAGCACATGCCGGAAGCGGATGCCTTCCAGCCGCTACCACGAGCACCGCGCATGACGGGCAGGGAAGACCTCCCCCCTTTCGGCCACCTCCGGCCCTGCCGGCTCCGTGGACTCGTCCTGGCCATCGGGAGCGATGCCCGCAGGGCTTTCCTGCCTGACTGACTGCCTGCAATCTGCCTGCAGCCTCTCTATGCCGGCAACCCTGCAGGCAAGGCCAGCCGACAAATGCCATGCCCGGCAGAGCTCTTCCTCTCCGAGAGGCGCTGTCTGAAGCAGCCTGGCCACGAATGTCCAGAAAGGTTCTGACGCGCACTGAGGCAAAGCCTTGCAGATAGCCTTCACGTTCGCACATGACCGTGGTGCGGGCTCTGGCCAAGACAAAGGCCTCCAGATTCGAGGGTGCAAGAAAGGACTACAAGCTGGCGTCCAGCCGCGCCTCCATCTCGTCAGCCATGGCCCTTTTCATCGCGGGCCTGCGTACCGCCTCTCCCCAGCAGGCCTCTTCCTGCGCCATGATCTGGCGCAAGAGAAGGACTGCATCCTCAACCGTGCCGGCAGCGAGCCCCTGCGCCAGGCACTCGTCCCGGAGCGACTTGAGGCTTTTCTGCCTGCTCTTCCGGCAGTCCCTTGAAGTCTGGGCCTGTGCGCTGGCCAGCATCTGCCGTATGCCCCATTCTTTGTCCGCTGTTCCTGGCAATGCGCTTTCCATGCCTCGTCATCCCTGCATCTGCCCGCCACCAGCCCTTGCCTGCGCTTGAGGCGCATGACGGGCAGTCTGCATCTGCCACTCTTCAGCCTGCCGGAACCGTCTTGTCCGGCCTGTCGCAGGCTTCCCAATCCTCCCCGCATTGCTTCTACCGGGGACGGCGCCTGCTCGCACGATTGGCCTCACCGAAGCGGGGCTGGCGAACAAGGGGGTGTTTCATGCAATGCCTTACCCTTTTTCCACGGGATGGCAGAAAAAACCGCTTTTCCAGCAAGCCGGCATGCCTTGCGCGCGACGGCTGGCCTTGGCAGAGCGGCACGCACGCCAGGAAGTCCCGGACGTCAGGCAGGATCAGGCAGCGGACGCTGTTCAGGAAAGTCTGCCTGCCCCCTTCCCTGCATCTTTCCCTACGTCCTTCCCTGCGATCCCGGGGCCCAGGGTCTGCACGTGCATGGTCCGCTTGCGCCGCCACCGGCCGAGGGTGCCTGCATGGTGGAAGGGGCCGGCGTCCCCTGTCCTGCGGGTGACGACGAGGAAGACGGCGCCAACGGCGGCGGCGCAGGCCGCGACCACGCCCAGGGTGACGCGCTCACCCCCGAAAAGCCAGCCAAGGAAGATGCCGACCACAGGCACCACGTACTCGTAGGACACGGCCACGGCCAGGCGCACGTGCGTCAGGAGCCACATGTAGGCGGCATAGGCAATGATGGAGCCGCCGACCGTCATCCAGGCAAAGGCTATGGCGACGGCAGGGCGCAGATGCTCCCAGTGCAGGCGGTTGTGCTCGCCGAAGAGCAGGCCCAGGAGCAGGGCTTCGAGGCCTCCGGAGAGCAGAAGGAGGCAGGTTGCCTCCAGCGGCGGCACGGCGTCTTCGAGCGGGCGCTTCTTCATGGCAAGCGACCCGGCCACCCAGCCTGCCGCTGCCGCCACCACGGCAAGGCAGCCGAGATAGGGGTGCGCTCCGCCTGAACCAGCCTGCTGGAAGCCAAGCCAGGCTATGGCCGCCGAGCCCGCGGCAAGTCCCAGGCATTGCAGGGGCGAGGGCTTCGGCTCGCCGGCGAAGAGCCAGCCTGCCAGGATCATGATGATGGGGCAGGAACTGGTCAGGACGGCTGCCACGGAGGAGGGAACCTGGGTCTGGCCGACGGCGATCAGACCCGAAGCCATGACGACCATGGGCACGCCGAAGCCGGCCAGCCGCCTGGCCACCGGCAGGGAAGGCCTGCGCCACTGCCCCCGCAGAACAAGCCAGCAGGCCAGCAGGACGCCTCCGGCAAAGGAGCGGGCGCCGGCTGCGAAGAAGGGGCCGCAGACCTCGAGGGTGAGCTTGTAGCCGATGTAGGTCGAGCCCCAGGTGATGTAGACAAGGAAGAGGACGAAGAAGACGAAGGGCGCAGAAGGCTGCCTGGCGGACATAGGCTGAAGCTCCATCTGGATGGCGTGCCGGACGGGCCGGCACAGGGGACAGCACCCTTGGCGCTTTGCCTCGAGAAGTCAAGGTGCTCTCCGGCTTCCTGGCTTCCGGCGGCTGGCCGCAGTCCGGGGAACTTTGCAATTGACGGCCCTCGCCTCCCGTACAACGCCAGCAACCCCAGACAAGGGGTACTCTCCTCATGCACCGCGCATCCAGGATGCATGCAGCGTATGCCCTGCCACCGCTGCACAGAGCCGCTTCGCGGGCCCTCAGGGTCCGCCATGAGACTGCGGCAGAAGGGCCATGCCTTCGGCGATGCCGGCGCAACGCCGATGCGATGCCGGCGCACTGCCTCAGGCTGGACCATTGCCAGCACCCGGCCGCTGGAGTCCAGAGACGGTCTCAGCCCATAAGCAGGGGCAGCACCTGCCTGATAAAGGCGGCTGCCAGCACGCCGGCAAGCACGGTGCCAAGGAAGCCGAGGCGCGTGGCTGCAAGCGCGGCCACGGCCAGCGGCGCCAGCTCCGTCATATCTGGCGAGGCAAAGCTGGGCGCAATGACCGAGAGCAGCACGCAGCCGGGGCTGGCGTCGAGCACGCGCCTGAGCCTGGGACCTATGCTCCGGCCGCGCAGGACGAGCCAGCCCGCAATGCGCGTCAGGTAGGTGGCCAGCGCCATGCAGGCAACAGTCAGGAGGAAGGCGGGCGTGAGTCCAGAAAGGTCCGGCATGGCTATGCGCCCTCCCCTGGCGTCGCCGAATCCTTTGCCTGCTCCTTTGCCGCTCTGCCGTCCGGACCGCCATCCGGACCGCCTTCGCAAGGCAGGAGCAGGGCGCAGGCAATGCCGGCCAAGGCGCCGCAGGGTACGTACCAGCCCCGGGGAAGCAGGCGGCAGGCGGCAACCGCTGCGGCAAGGCTTGCCAGCCAGGGCAGGCTGGGCACAAGCCCACGCCACATGCCCTTGACGAGATAGAGGATGATGGCGGGAAAGGCCATGTCGAGGCCCCAGACGCGCATGTCCCCGAGCAGGGGGCCGGCCAGGGCGCCGGACAGGGTGGAGGCGACCCAGCCGCACCAGAGGGTGAGCCCTGTGCCAAGGTAGTGGGCGAAGCTCCAGCCGCGGGGCCGGTCGCCTGCGTCTTTTGCCGCAGCGTCGGCCAGGGAGAGGACCCAGGTCTCGTCGCACATCAGAAAGAGGGCTGGCATGGCCTTTCTGGCTGGCAGGCCCTCCATGAAGCGTCCGAGGACCGCGCCCATGAGCAGGTGGCGGCTGTTGACGAGCAGGGTGACCATGACGGCGAGCAGGACGTTCGGCGGCCAGGTCCACATGGCGACCACGGCAAACTCCGATCCGCCCGCGAAGTTGGCGCCGCAGAAGAGGGGCACGCCCAGGGTGCTGAAGCCCTTCTGGACGCACCACGCCCCGAGCACGAGTCCGCAGGGCGCAAAGCCCAGCGCAACGGGCAGAGCGCAGCCGGCGCCTCTGCCGAAGTCCTTCCACCGCCAGTCCCGCACGGGACGCCTCCTTGTTCCCGGCCATGCCGGGGCCGTTCCAGTTCCTGCCGCTTCCTGCCAGCCGCTGCCGAAAGCCTGTCCGCCAGCGTGCCGAAGCCTACGCGGCAGGACATGCCTCCCGCAAGGGCAAACGGCGAGAGCAGGCGCCGGCACAGGCCCCGAGCTCATGCAGTCCAGCCCCGGCCTCGTCCCGATCTGGCCTTTGCGGGCGATTTTTGCTTGAATGGCCCTGTCGCCTTTCTGGCACGGACAGCGAGCTTTGCCGTCCGCGGCCTGCCACAGCCAAACGCAAGGACCTCCCGATGCACCGCTTCTGCGCGCTTTTCGCAGCCCTCCTGTTCGCTCTGGCCTGCCCTGCCGGCGGGACCTTTGCTTCCGTCATGGAGTTTGGCCCCGACGACGCCCGCTTCTCCGTGGACGTGCCAGCAGGCTGGTACGTTCAGGAAATCGAGCACGGCGTCTCCGTCACGCCCGACGACAGCACCGCCTTCATCGCCCTGACGGCCACGAGGGCCCGAGGGGACGCCCAGGCCGAAGCCTCCGCGCTGGCGAAGGAAATGGGGATAGCCGCCCCCCGCGAGGAGCGCCCCGGCATCTGGACGGCCAGAGGCAAGGTGTCGGGCAGTCCCGCCCTGTGCCGGGTGACGGTCAAGGAGGGCTTCACCTACGCAGCCACCCTCCTTGGACGGGATCTCCCCCGGCTCGAGGCCATAGCCGCCACCTTCACGCCGCTTGCCCCAAGGCCAGCGCAGGCAAAGCCCCAAGCTCCAAGCCAGGCTGCCCCGGCGGCGCCAGCGGGCCAGAGCGGGGCTGCACAAGGCGCCCAGAACGGACAGAACGGCCAGGCAGACGGCGGGAGGCCCCAGGGGCCTGCGGTCTACGGGCCTTCCTTCCACCGCTTCACGGCGGCACTTCCCGAAGGCTGGACGGCCCAGGCCACGGAAAGCGGCCTCATGGCCTCCCCGCCAGGAGGCAGGACGACCTGCTTCCTCGAGATGCAGGCCAACGCCGAGCACCTCGACTGCATCGAGCTTGCCCGCGCCTATGCACGCGACTCGGGGCTTTCGCAGCTGGCCGACTACCCTGCCGGCAGCAGGGAAGGCCGGCGCTGCCTCAAGGGCCTGCTCGAAGGCGAGCCTGCCCTCGCCTGCGTCGAGCTCCGCGGCCGGCACTATCTAGGCCTGGTGTCCGCAGGCAGCAGGGACGCGCCGGACAGGAGCCTGGAGGCAGGCCTCGGGCTCATGGACGCGGTCAAGGATATGCCGGCGCGCTAGCCGCTCCTCCCTGGCCCAGCCCTCCAGGCACAGGACGAAGCAGCCGCAGCAGGCCAAGCCTCCTGCAAGCCCAAGGGGGCTGGCCTGCCGGCGGACGCATCCGCGATGTCGC
>JAEEPQ010000126.1 GCA_016284885.1 Desulfovibrio sp. | reverse complement strand
GCCGTCAACAAGAAGGCCCGGCACCTCTACGAGCTCTCCGAGTTCCTGGAGGCGGGCATCTCCCTCACCGGCCCGGAGATCAAGAGCATACGCCTGGGCAGGGTCAGCTTCCAGGATTCCTACGTGGAGTTCAAGCAGGGCTCGGCCTTCGTCGTCAACCTCCACATCGCCCCCTACGAGAACGCCGGCTACGCCCCCCAGGATCCCGACCGCGACCGGCGCCTCCTCATGCACGCCAGGGAAATCGCCCGCTATGCCGGCCTGGTGGCCCAGAAGGGCCTCACGGTGGTGCCGGTGCGCATGTACTTCCAGCACGGCAAGGTGAAGCTTGAAATCGCCGTCGGCCGGGGCAAGAAGCTATTCGACAAGCGGGAAGACCTGAAGCGCCGGGCCGAAGAACGCGACGCCCAGCGGGAAATGGCCCGATAGGGTTTACGAGCGGGAACCGAACGCTTCGTCCTGTGCAGCCACGCACAGCCGCTCCGCCGCAGGCGCCATGCCGCATCCGCATTCGATATGCCAAGGGGCCGCCGTCTCGACGACAGCGGCCCCTTGGCGTTGCAATGTCCAGTGGGTCTTAAGCCTGCTGGGAGGCTATCCAGGCGTTGGCTTCCTTCAGATCCAGCGTCTTCTCGTAGAGGGCGCGCCCGGAGATGGCGCCTTCAAGCCCGCCGTCCACGGAGAGCGGATAGAGGCGCTTCACGTCGTCCAGGGTGGCCACGCCTCCGGCTGCCAGCACTGGCACGGTGCAGATTTCGCAGAGGTGCTTCAGCGCCTCCACGTTGACCCCGCTCTGCATGCCGTCGCGCTCGATGTCGGTGTAGACCACGAAGCTGGCGCCTGCATCGAGAATGCCGGGCAGCACCTCGTCGACCTTGAGGCCGCAGTCGGCCACCCAGCCCTTGGTCTTGACCATGCCCTTCTCGGCGTCGAGGGAGACGCCTATCCTGCCGGGGAAGGCCTCGCAGAGCCGGCGGAACAGGGGCAGGTTCTCGATGGCCATGGTGCCGATGATGAGGCGCGCCACGCCACAGTCCAGATAGGCCTGGGCGGTTGCCATGTCGCGTATGCCTCCGCCCAGCTCCACGGGAATGGAAAGCGTCCGGCATATGCCCTTGACGATGTCGCGGCTCTTGGGCGCGCCGTCGAAGGCGCCGTCCAGATCCACCACGTGCAGGTACCTTGCGCCCTGATCCTCCCAGGCTTTGGCCGCGGCCACGGGATCAGGGGAGAACACGGTTTCGGCATTGGCCCTGCCCTGCTTCAGGCGCACGGCTCTGCCGTTTTTGATGTCCACTGCGGGCAGAACAATCATAGCCCCATCTCCTTCAAAATGCTCTCCATGCCTTCCTGGGCAAGGCGGCGGGCTGTGACCCACTGTCCCTTGCGCTTCACGAAGGTGCCGACGTTCAGGAGGTTGTTGGCAAGTCCCGTCTGCTCCTCCTCCCAGGCGCCGCGGCTGACAACGGAGCCCGTGGCGCAGCGCACGAGGTACATCTCCACGCGCACGTGGGCCGGCTTGTCCACGCCGGCCTCGGAGCCCTGGCGCTCGTGCCAGTCCATGACCATGGGAACGAGCATGAGATCCTTGCCGGTCTTCTTGCCGAGCGCGATCCAGCGGGGCAGCGCCTGCGGCTGGGAGCTCGAGCGGTAGGTGAGCGCATCGACCTTGGGCAGGACGCCGGGGCCTTCGAAGGCGAAGACGCGGCCGTTCTGCTTGCGCAGGAGCAGCTCCCGCAGGTCGGCGTCAAGCAGGGCCAGGGTGCCGCTGTCGATGCAGCCCTGGTTCTCGGGGATGCGTCCCATGATGAGCTGGCAGGCGTCGGTGGGCTGGGTAAAGGGCATGACTGCGATGGAATAGGCGGGACTCACCACGCGGGGCACTTCGGCCGTGCTGGTGGGCCTGCGCGAGCAGCCGAGCGCAAGCGCCGCCATGGCGATGGCGACGAGCAGAAGAAAAGCAAGCCTTCGTTGAGCGTTCATCAGTCCAAACCTCCCTTGGTGCTGCGCACCGCCGTTCCTTCGCGCCGGCAGGCCTGGGCCAGCGCCAGCCCGAAGCCCTTGGCCGCGCTTTCGAGCAGATGGTGGCCGTTTTTGCCGTAGCAGAACTCCACGTGCAGGTTCATGCGCGCGGCCGAGGCAAAGGCCTTGTAGAATTCGCGCCAGACGTCCTTCTCCTCCCTGGCGATGACAGGCGGAAGCAGTTCGTCCCCGCGCCACTCGAGCCAGGGGCGTCCCGAGACGTCGACGGTCACCTGGGCGAGGGCTTCGTCCATGGGCACCCGGCCATAGCCCACGCGGGCAATGCCGGCCCTGTCGCCAAGCGCGTCGAGCAGGGCCTTGCCGAGCACCAGGGCGCAGTCTTCGGCCGTGTGGTGGGCGTCCACCTCGAGGTCGCCCCGGCAGGAAAGCTTCAGATCCATGCGGGCCCAGAAGAAGGCCAGCGTCAGCATGTGGTCGAGCATGCCGAAGCCCGTCTTGACGTCCACGGCGCCCGTGCCGTCGAGGCCAAGCTCGAGGGCAATCTCGGTTTCGGCGCTTTTGCGCGAGGCCTGGGCCCTGCGCTGCGCGTGCAGTGCATCTTGTGTCATGGAAACCCCGGGCCGGACCGGGCCGGCCCCAGCTAAAAGGTTGCGGACGGAGCTGCTCCGCCCATGGCGTCCCCTGCCGGCGGCCAGGCGCTAGGCCTTTCCGGCGTCCTCGGCCTCCTCGCCGTCATCTTCGCCCTCGGCTGGCTCGGGCTTGGGCTTTCTGCCGCAGATGGCGGCCACGAGTATGCTCACCTCGTAGAGCAGGAGCATGGGCACGGCCATGAGCAGCTGGGAGACCACGTCGGGCGGCGTCAGGATGGCGGCAACGATGAAGACGAGGAGCACCGCGTAGCGGCGGAAGCCGCGCATGCGCTTGGCGGTGACGACGCCCATGCGGGAAAGGAAGAAGGAGAAGATGGGCATCTCGAAGATGAAGCCGAAGGCCAGGATGAGCTTGATGACGAAGTCCAGGTAGTCGCTGATCTTGGGCATGGCGACGATCTGCTCCGTGGCGAAGCTCACAAAGAACTGGAAGGCGTAGTGGAAGACGATGAAGTAGCAGAAAAGGCCGCCGCCCACGAAGAACACGGCCGAGACCAGGGCCACGGGGATGATGAAGCGCTTCTCCTCGGCGTAGAGGCCAGGCGAGATGAAGGCCCAGATCTGGTAGAAGATGAAGGGGCTCACCACGAAGAGGCCTGTCATGAAGGCGATGAACATGCGGGTGAAGAAGGCCTCGGGCAGGGTCGTGTACATGGCGGAGCTGCCGGCGGGCAGCACCGCCAGCAGGGGCTGGGTGAGGATGTCGAAGATGGGCTCGACCACGGTCCAGCAGGCGCAGAAGCCGATGGCGGCCGCCACCACGCACCAGCACAGGCGCCGGCGCAGCTCCTTGAGGTGGTCGATGAGGGACATGCGTCCGCCCTCGCCGTCTTCGGGTTCGCCTTCGGGCTCGTCCCCGTCGTCGTCGGACACGGCCGGCGGAGCGCTCTGCGAAACGGCAGGCAGCGCGGATTCGGCGCTGCCGGCCTCCGCGTCTCCACTGGGATGGCCTGCACCGCCGGCAGGGGCTGGCAGGGATGCTTCCGATGGGTCCAGGCCAGCCTGGCCGGCCTGATTGGCTTGATCGCTTTGCTCGGCTTGATCGCCTTGGCCAGCCTGGCCGGGACTGCCAGCGCTCTGCGGCTGGGCCTCTTGCGCCGGCGCCTCGGCCGCCGCGGCGTCCTGCGCAGCCTCGCCGCCGTCCTGGACATGCTGGGCACTGCCTGCGCCGGCATCGGCTTCAGTCTGGGGACGATCCTCGCCGCAGGCCCCGTAGGCTATCTCGAAGGCGGCCTCCTCGTCCCCGCTGTGCATCCAGCTGGGCTCGTCGGCTGGGGCTTCGGCAGGGCCAGGCTGGGCCTGGTCTTGGATCTGATCTTGGGTCTGGACGGCATCCTGCGATGCAGCGCTTCCGGCACGCTCCCTTTCCTGCTCGCTCATGCCCGGCCTCCCTGCACGTCCTGTCCAGTCTGTCTGGCTGGCGTGCCGGCAGCTTCCTCGGCAGCCCGGCGCAGGGCCGCCTCAAGGGGGCTTCCCTCCGGGGCCTGGGGGATGGTCTGCTCCGGCGCCTTGGGGGCGGCAGGACGGGCTTCAGCCTGGGCCTGCCCAGCAGCCTGTACTGGCGCATCCGCCTGGCCAGAGGTCTCAGCCTGCGCCGGTGCCTCGGCCTGGCCAGACGCTTCCGGCGCTGCCGCAAGGGCCTTGGCCTCCTCCCGCTTGGCGCGGGCGGCCCGTGCCGCCTCCGCCTTGCGCCGGACGGCCTCCCGGGCGTCCTTGCGCTCCTCCTCGGCGACCTCGGCGTTGAGCGTGCGCTGGAAGTCCGTGGACACGCGCCTGAACTCGCCCATGTACTTGCCGACGGTGCGGCTGATTTTCGAAAGGCTCTTGGGCCCGAGCACCAGCAGGGCCACGAGGAGAATCACCAGAAATTCCGTGCTGCCAATCCCGAACATATGCGACTCGTCCCTCCAGCCCCGGCGGCCGGGGCGCAGCGTTCCACGTCGAAGCGGACCTGGCCCTGAGCCAAGCCGTCTGGCGTGTATATAATATCCATGCTAGGCGCGCAAGAAAACGGCACTTTTCGCCACATGCCGCAAGGCATCGCAACGGTTCCGGCATGCTGCCGGAGACGGCTGAAGCCGCCTGGGCGCCTGGTCCGGACGGCTTCAGATCATGCAGCCTCCCTGCCGCGCTTCGCCACCCTTTGCCGCCCTTCGCGGCCGCAAGGGCCTGAAGTCAGGAGCCGGCGGTCAAGGGCCGGCAGGGTCGGCAGGAAGTTTCGGCAGGAAGCAGAAAGACAGGGGAAACTATTCCCACTCGATGGTGCTCGGCGGCTTGGAGGAGACGTCGTAGACCACGCGGTTGACGCCGGCCACCTCGTTGATGATGCGGCCGGAGATCTTGGCCACCAGGTCGCAGGGCAGCCTCGACCAGTCCGCGGTCATGGCGTCGACGCTGTCCACCACGCGCAGGGCGATGACATGCTCGTAGGTGCGCCCGTCCCCCATGACGCCCACGGTCTTCAGGGGCAGGAGCACGGCAAAGCCCTGCCAGACCTTGCGGTACCAGCCCGAGGCGCGCATCTCCTCCTGGACGATGGCGTCGGCCCTGCGCAGGATGGCAAGGCGCTCCTTCGTCACCTCGCCAAGGACGCGGATGGAGAGGCCGGGGCCCGGGAAGGGCTGGCGCCAGACCATGCTCTCGGGCAGTCCCAGCTCCACGGCGACCTTGCGGACCTCGTCCTTGAAAAGCTCGCGCAGGGGCTCGATGAGGGAGAGCTTCATGTTCTCGGGCAGGCCGCCTACGTTGTGGTGGCTCTTGATGACGGCGCTCGGGCCCTTGCTGGACACGGACTCGATGACGTCGGGATAGAGCGTGCCCTGGGCGAGGAAGTCCACCTGCTCGATCTTCTTCGATTCCTCGTCGAAGATCTCGATGAAGGTGTGGCCGATGATCTTGCGCTTCTTTTCGGGATCCTCGACGCCCTGCAGGCGGGAGAGGAAGCGCTCGGAGGCGTCCACGATGTTGAGGTTGAGATCGAGGTTGTCGATGAGGAGCCGGCGCACCTCCTCGACCTCGCCCTGGCGCAGCAGGCCGTTGTCGACGAAGATGCAGTGCAGGTTCTTGCCTATGGCCCTGTGCAGGAGCACGGCGACCACGGTGGAGTCGATGCCGCCGGAGAGGGCGCAGATGACGTGGCGGTCCCCCACCTTCTCGCGGGCCTCCCTGACCACGCGCTCCACGAAGGAGGACATGGTCCAGTCCGGGGCCAGGCCGCAGATTTTGAAGAGGAAGTTGCGCAGCATCGTCTCGCCTTCCTCGGTGTGGTGCACTTCGGGGTGGAACTGCACGGCAAAGATGCGGCGCTCAGGACAGGCCATGGCCGCCACGTCCAGGGTGGGCGTGCGGGCAACGGTCTCGAAGCCGGCAGGCGGCGCCATGACCTTGTCGCCGTGGCTCATCCAGACGCGGGTGGCTTCGGGCACGCCGTCCCAGAGCTGGCAGTCGCCGGTGAGCGTGAGCTCGGCAGGGCCGTACTCGCGGGTCTCGGAGCGGGCGAGCTGGCCGCCCAGGGCGTCGGCCAGGAGCTGCATGCCGTAGCATATGCCGAGCACCGGCACGCCCAGCTCCAGCAGTCCCTTGTCCAGGGCCGGCGCGTCCTTGCCGCCGACGCTGGCGGGACCGCCGGACAGGATGACGGCCTGGGGCCGCATGGCCTTCACCTTCTCGGCCGGCACGTCGCAGGCGTGGATTTCGGAGTAGACGCCGGCTTCGCGCACGCGGCGGGCGATGAGCTGGGTTACCTGGGAGCCGTAGTCGATGATGATGACTTTGCTGGGCATGGTTCTCCTCCCGGAAAAAACGGCGGCGCCGCCAGGCACTCCCCGCAGAGGGGACGGCAGCCCGGCGGCGCCTGCAAAAAAAGGAGCTAGTCGACGCGGTAGTTCGGCGCTTCCTTGGTGATGACCACGTCGTGGACATGGCTTTCGCGCAGGCCAGCCGCGGAGATCTCGCAGAAGGTGGTGTGCTCGAAGAGGCTCGGAATGTCCTTGGCGCCCACGTAGCCCATGCCGGACTTCACGCCGCCCATGAGCTGGTAGATGACGTCCTTGACCGTGCCGCGGTAGGGCACGCGGCCGACGATGCCTTCAGGCACGAACTTCTTGCTCTTCTGCTGGAAGTAGCGGTCGGAGCTGCCTTCCTTCATGGCGTCGATGGAGCCCATGCCGCGGTACACCTTGTAGGTGCGGCCCTGGTAGAGCACGGTCTCGCCGGGACACTCCTCGGTGCCGGCGAAGAGGGAGCCTATCATGACGCTGTGGGCGCCCACGGTGAGGGCCTTGACGATGTCGCCGGAGAACTTGATGCCGCCGTCGGCGATGCAGCAGCGGTCCATCTCGCGGGCCGCGCGCCCGGCGTCGATGACGGCCGAGACCTGGGGCACGCCCACGCCCGCCACGATGCGGGTGGTGCAGATGGAGCCGGGGCCGATGCCGATCTTGACGGTGTCGGCGCCGGCCTCGAGCACGGCCTTGGCGCCCTCGTAGGTGGCCACGTTGCCCGCGATGAGCTGGCATTTGGGGAAGGCGCCCTTC
>JAEEPQ010000125.1 GCA_016284885.1 Desulfovibrio sp. | reverse complement strand
GGCATCGTTCCGGCCGCCGCCGCTGCGGTCGCCGCTCTGGACGCGGGGCCGGCCCTGCGCCTGTCCGCGCCGAGGCTGGGCATGGCCTGAAGGCGTTGCTGCGGCAGACGCAAGGCAGGGTTCGCAGGAAGCTTCGGCAGCTTCTTCCGGAACTGGCCGTCCGCCGGTTCTGGCGCTGGCAATGACGGCAGCGTCGCTTTTGGCATCGCGCCGCGCGCCGTCGAAGGCGCCTGCGGGCAGGCCAACCAGACTTCCCGAGGGACACCCGCCGGCGTCCTCGAGCAGGGCAAGGCCCCGTGCCGTGCAGGCGTAGCGGGCAAGGCCGCGGAGTCCCGGCACCCGGAAGGGCTGGGAGACGATTCTAGCCTGCAGCAGGGAGGCATCGCCGGCAGGGCTGGCTGCCGTCCCCTCTGCCGCACCGTCTGTCGCCTGCTCCCCGGCAGCGTCTGCGTTGCCGGGTGCAGAGGAGGCAGACGTGGCCTCAGGCGCATCGGCCTTAGGAACATCGGACCCGTCAAGCCCGCCATCGGCGTCGGGCGCTTCGCAGTCCTCCAGCTCGGCAGCCGGCACGGCCAGATCCAGGCAGGCTAGGGACAGGCTGTCCTTGTCGAGGCCGGCCTCCACCGAGAGCTTGGCCAGCCATGCGGGAGCGCCCTGGGCATCGAAGGTGAAGTGGCACCAGGTGCGACCTGCCAGGCGGGAGGCCATGCGGGGGCCGTCCAGCCAGTCTTCCTCGGCGTCGTCGCGGCGCAGGGGGCAGGCAAGGCCGTGCGGACAGGGGGCCAGCGGCAGGAGGCCTTCGTCCAGGGCCAGGGCGCGCAGCTCCATGAGGGTGCTGCCGCCAAGCCGGGTGCCGGGCTCGATGAAGAGCAGGCGGGGCGGGGTCTGGCCGCGGCGGGCGCGGAGCAGGGGAAGCAGGGAGGAAAGCAGATTCGAGAGGCTGCCTTCGGAGGCCATGCCAGCAAGCTGGCTGACGGCCAGACTGCCGTCTTTCCCGTCCATGCCGTCCATGCCAGTCCTGTCACCCGGCCCGTCGCCGTAGCCCTCGAAGCGCCCGCGCCGTTCCGGCGGGAGTTCGTTGAGCACGTTGGCCGCCGTGATCAGGAAGGGGACGGCGCCTGCCAGCAGGGGCTTGAGCCTGCGGGCCGCCATGGCCAGAGGCGACTGCACGCAGCGCACCTTCCAGGGCGCCGTGCCCGCCTCTTCGGCTAGGGCTTCGAGCACGGCTTGGCCGAGCCGCGGCGGCCTGCCGGCGCAGTCCACGGCGACGACCTCAAGGGGAAGCCGGCGCCACCCGGGCTTGGCCAGCCACAGCGCCAGCGGCACCGTCAGGGGACCTGAGCCCAGATCGACGAGGATGGACGGCCTGTCCCCGGCAGGCTCAGGCAGCCGCAGGCCGCCAAAGAGCCGGCACAGCCGCACGAGGTTCCAGGGAAGGAAGTAGTAGAGGTAGGCACTCGTGAGATTGGGCTTGGCCCAGTAGGGCCTGCGCAGATCGGCGCGGGAAGAGGTCAGGATGCCCGAGAGCTCGGCAATGTCCTGGGCAAGCGAGGCATGGTGGGCGCGCGAAAGCGGCCAGGCCTTGCGCAGAGCCCTGAGCAGCGGCTGGTCGAGCAGCTGGGCCAGATCGCGGGAAAAGCCGGGAAAGAGCTCCTGTCCGGGGCGAAAGGCCGGCGTGCAGGACGGCCTGCGCTCCTGCCGGCCCTGCCTGCCAGCCTGTCTGGCAAAGGGGCGCTTGTCCCTGCTGTCCTTGCCGTCCCTGCTCGTCTTGCTGTCCTTGCCGCCAGCCTTGCTGCCAGCGGAGCCGGGCCTGCCGTGCCTGGCGGGCCTGCCGGAAAAGGTGTCAGCCATGAGGCCTCCCAGTTGTCGTTGAGGCAAAGCGCCGGCCGTCGTGCGGGCAAAGCGCCGGCAATGTCGCTGAGGCGGCACCCCGGGCTCCTGCCCGGCGCGGGCGCAGGTTCTAGTCGTCGAGCACCACGGCCCAGCCGCCGCTGGTGCCGTCGCGGGAGAGCAGGCCGTGCTTCTTGAGGTAGGCCCGTCCTTCCCTCGCGAAGGTCGCGTGGTCGGCGTCCCGGCGTATGCCGGGGCAGTAGTCCTTGGCCATCTCGAAGCTGTCGGCGTCCACGATGTTGCCGCGGAAGAAGGGCCAGGCGCGACAGACGTCGGGCTTGCCGGCGTGCACCGTGCAGCCCTCGCCCTCCCTGAAGAAGATGCAGGCGCCGTCGTCCCCGCAGCGTATCTGGAGCTTGCCTCCGCGCATCTCGCCGTAGCGCTCCCTGAAGGTAGGCTCGTCCATGGCAAGGGCCTTGAGGATGCGCGCCAGATCGGTGGGGCTCACGACGATGCCCCCCTGCCCGCGGCAGCACTGGCCGCACATCTGGCAGGTGAAGACGCTGCTGTCGTCTACGGGTGCCTTGACTTCCACGTCCTGAGTTGACTGCATGGCCTCTTCCTCCCGATCCGCTTTCTCCCGGTCCGCTTTCTCCCTGTCCCCTAGTCGTCGAAGGAGACGCCTTCGGGCATGCGGTGCAGCAGCTTGCCTGTCCCGCTGTGGGGAAGCTCGTCCACGAAGCGGAACTTGCGAGGCCGCTTGTAGGGAGCGAGCATGGGGTGGCTGAGACACCACTGCTTCATCTCCTTCTCCGTGAGGCTGGGGTCGGCCGGCTTGATGACGGCGACCACCACGGCCCCGCGCTTGGGATCGGGGATGCCGAGCACCAGGCTTTCCGCCACCTTGGGGTTCTCGTTGAGAATGGCCTCGACCTGGACGGGATAGATGTTCTCGCCCGCGGAGACGATCATGTCGTCCTTGCGGCCGACGATGGTGAGGTAGCCGTGCTCGTCCCAGGTCGCGAGGTCGCCGGTGTAGAGCCAGCCGTCGTGGAACTTGGCCCGCGTCATTTCCTCGTTGTTGGCGTAGGTGGAGGTGGACTTGGCCGGCGAGAGTATGACCACCTCGCCCACGGTCTCGCTGTCCTGGGCTACCATTTCCTTGGGCGAGGCGTGGCCGGTGGTCTCGATGCGGATGACGCGCACCTCGTCGTCCGTGCAGGAACCGCCCGCGGAACCGGCCTTTTCGGGCAGATCGTAGGGGCGCAGGAAGGTGTTCCAGAAGGTCTCGGTGGTGCCGTAGCCGTTGAAGATGTTGGGCGTGATGCCCTTCATGTAGCGGTGGCAGGGCTCGTTGTCGAGCGGGGAGCCCATGAGCACCATGCCCCTAAGGCTCGAGAAGTCGGCGTGGACGCTTTCGCTCAGGCGGCTCAGGACCTCGGCGATGGTGGGAGCTCCGATGATGAAGGTGATGCGGTACTTGGCAATGTACTGCAGCGCCAGCTTGGGCGAGAAGTCGCGCAGCGCGACCATGCTGGCCCCGGCGTAGAGGCAGGGACAGGGGCCGCCGGAATGCAGGCCGCCCCTGTGGAACCACGGGGTCAGGTTCATGGTGACGTCCGTGGCCGTCAGGGGGAAGTGCATCATGACGTCGTGGGCGGAAAGCACTTCGTTGAGGCTGTTGCAGGGCACGCCCTTGGGCAGGTTGGTGGTGCCGGAGGTGAAGAAGCGCGTCGTCTCGTCGTAGATGCTCGGCACGTGGGAGAGTTCGGGATCGGTGCTGGACGTGCCTTCGACGAACTCGCGGAAGGTCTTCTGGTCCAGCGGCGCCTCGACCTTGCCCTCGGCGTCGCAGATGATGACTATCTCGGGCTGGTAGGAGGCCAGCTTCAGCGCGTCGCCCACGATCTTGGCGAACTCGGCGTCGTAGACCAGCACCTTGGGTCGCAGATCGTTGATGAGCAGGGAAATTTCGCCGCCTGAGAGGCGGTAGTTGCCAGGCGCCCCGACCATGCCGGTCTTGTGGGCCGCCAGGTAGCAGAAGAGGAATTCCGGCGAGTTGGGGAGAATGTAGAACATCACGTCCCCGTATCCGTAGCCGTGCTTGCGCAGGGCGTTGGCAAGGCGGTTGACGTCTTCGTTGAGCGTCCTGTAGGTCCAGGTTCTCCCGGAGACAGGGCAGTGGAGCGCAGGGCTGTCGCCTCTGCGCCTGACGTTGCGCATGAAGCCGTTGAGGTAGGTGTACTCCTTCTCGAAAACGCGCTTGAACTGCTCGACGTCGTAGCTGGGCTTCATGTGCGGGACTCCTTGGTTCGGCCGGGACTCTTCGGTCCGGCGTGGCGCCTGGGGGGCTGGCGCCTGCAGGGTCCGAGCCGCCTAGGCGAAAGCCGCAGACGGCCCGGAATGCCGGAAAATAAAAGCAAAAGCAGACAGTTCTTATAGACCATGCCATCTTGAAAAGCAAGGTGTGTTTTGCTCCGGATTCCGCTCCGGAGCAGGCTGGGAGTCCTCCGGAGGCCTGGCGGCTTTCTGGCTTTCTGCAAGCGTGGCGTTGCAGCTAGGAGAACAGTTGCGCCTGCTCGTGCCGGAAAGCGGTGCCTGCCAGCGGCCCGTCCCTGCCCTTGCCTGCCGTATGTCGCACTTCCGGGGAATCGCCAGGCTGGCAGAAGAAGACGGACCCCTGCGCAGGCGAAGGCGAGCGGCGCCAAAGGCAATGGAGCATGGTGCTTAAGGGCGAGGAGAAGAGTCGTCGTCGTACGATTCGAGAGGAGCATTGCTGGCGTAGCTATTGTTTAACTATGCGTTTTGAAACAAATCAGTTTTCATAGAGTGTAATGGCATGATGAGTGCTTATAGCATTTGCAACAGAGGCAATCCAGTGCTTCAGATGTCGGGACTTGGGTGTTCCGCGACCGTCTTCCGACCGTCTAGCGCAGATAGCGCCGTGCCCGGCAGAGGCGCTGGGCGTAGCCGGAAGCGCGCAGCAGGGAGATGGTAACGCCCCTGCCCCTGCCCTCGGCGTGGACGAAGCGTCCTCTGGCGAGGTAGAGGCCGATGTGCCAGCCAGGCCCCTTGCGCTTGAAGAGCAGCACGTCCCCGAAGCGCAGCCGGTCCGGCACGGCGATGCCGACGGAGCCCTGCTCCACGGCAACGCGCGGAAGTCGGACGCCGATGCGACCATAGAGCCAAAGCACGAGGCCGGAGCAGTCGAATGCATCGGGACCGCTGGCGCCCCAGACATAGGGCTTGCCGAGGGCCCTGCGCACGCCCTCGAGCAGGGCAAGTCTGGCAGCCAGACGCCAGCGCTCCTGGCTGGCAGGGAAAGCGTGATCTTGGCTGGCCAAGGCGCAGGGTGCCAGGACAAGACCAAGCAGGACAGGGACAAGGCTTGCCGCGAAGGCTCTGCGGGCAGGCTTGCTGGAGAGCGGCATGCTGGGACCTCCATATGGTAGAGGGCGGCCGTGGGGATCTGGGAGGCGGAAGGCATCGCCCTGCGTCAGAAATAGGCTCGAATAAAAAATTGTCAACCAGCAAAAAATAGGTTGCCAATGCCTTTCGCTTCGTGTACAAGGCGCCACGGGTCAAGGGTGGGAGCTTTTGTCAGAACGCCGTCAGGCGGGAGGCAAGGCTTGCCCGGAAAGCTTCCTGCGTCCTTTTCGCCGTCCAGCCGGGAGCCTGCGCCGGCTTTCCTGCACGAGTCTTCCTGCGCTTGTGGCAGCGTGCGGCGCATCCCCTGCCGCGTTGCCAGCTTCCCCAGGAGGCGTTCGGCCAGCTCTTGTCTCCAGCCCCTTCCTCCAGGCTTTTTCTCCATTTCCTGCTTCCGGCCCTGCTGCCCTGTCCCGGCGGGATCTGGCCTGCCGGAAATAAGTTGGCCCGCCGGAATGGGAACCAGCGGGCCTCGCCTCTTCAATTCCTGATGCCCTCAGGATCGAAACTTCAATTACCGCTTTAGTCCAAAGCCTGAAAAACTTCAAGTGGCACATGACCGTAAATTTGGCAAACCCTGTCGCACGGCACCGCTCCATCCCCGAAATCCCTTGTCCCAGGCCTTTTTTGAGGCGCAGGCTAAAAGTTTAAGCAGCCGGTATTTTCTTCCTTCAAGCTCGAGGAACGCTTTTCATGTTCACGCTCCGTCCCTACCAGCGCGAGGCGCTCTCCGCCCTCGTGGCAGCCGCTCCCCAGCGGCAGTTCCTGCTTCTGCAGGCAGCCACGGGCGCCGGCAAGACCGTCGTCTTCTGCGCCCTCGCCCGCTACTACTTCAGCCGCTGGGGCATGCGCACCCTCGTTCTGGCCCACCGCAGCATCCTGGTGCGCCAGGCCATGGACAAGCTGCTCCAGGAATGGCCTGCCGGGGAGGACGTGCAGAACTGCGGGAAGGACGTCGGCAAGGCCGGCGGGCGCAGGCCCAGCCTCGGCCTCGTGTGCGCTTCAGTCTCCTCCAGGCGCGAAGCGGACGCCGACGTGGTGGTGGCGTCCCCCCAGACCCTGAAGAACCATCTGGAAGAGCTCCCGAAGGTGGACATCGTCGTCATCGACGAGTGCCACCGCGTGGGCCCGAAGAACCTGGACTCCACCTACAAGGCCATTCTCGAGGCCGTGCTCGCCAGGCGCCCCGGCGCCCGCGTCATCGGCGTGACGGCAACGCCCTGGCGCCTTGGCCAGGGCTGCATCTACGGCTCCCGGGCCGTGGCCGGCACGGAGAACTGGTGGGATCGCATCGACTGTCGCATCTCCATGGCAGAGCTTCAGCGCCAGGGCTATCTCGTGCCCCTGAGGGCCCTTTCCTGCCCTAGCCTGCGCGTCGAGCTGGCAGGCCTGGACCTGAGCTCCGGCGACTACAACGAAACCCAGCTGGCCAAGCTCATGAGCCGTCCCCTGGAGCTCGACAGCGCCGTCAAGGCCTTCCTTGAGCACGCCGGCGGCCGCCGGCGCTGCGTGGCCTTCTGCTGCACCATAACCCATGCCGCCATGCTGGCCGCACGCTTCCGCCAGGCCGGCATCGAAGCCGGCGTCGTGGACTCCAGCCGGGAGAGCGCAGACAACCAGTCGAGGCTCGACGACTTCAAGCGCGGCAGGATCAGGGTGCTCTGCAACGTGGGCATGCTGACCGAGGGCTGGGACTGCCCCGAGGTCGACTGCCTGCTGCTCTGCCGGCCCACCATGTCGCCGGCCCTCTACGTGCAGATGGTGGGAAGGGGCCTGCGGCCGGCAGCCGGCAAGCGCGATTGCCTCCTGCTCGATCTCGTGGACAACGTCGGCCGCCACGGCTCGCCCAACGCACCGCGCATTGTTCCGGGCGCCCGCGCCGGCGAGGCCGGCCTGCCGGGCCAGGGTCCCGGCGAGCGCCCGGGCAGATCCGTCTGCCAGTGGTGCGGCGCTCTGCTTCCCGAAGGCGCACGGCCCAAGGCCTGCCCCGAGTGCCAGGGCC
>JAEEPQ010000124.1 GCA_016284885.1 Desulfovibrio sp. | reverse complement strand
TCGGCACGCGGCCGCAGACATGCCGCAGCGGCGAGGAGGCCGTCGAGCTCCTGCAGAAGGCCCACGCCGACGGCAACGGGGACTACTTCGCCGCGCTCATCGACTACAAGATGGACGGCGGCATGAGCGGCGTCCAGACGGCCGTGAAGCTCCGCGAGCTTCTGGGGGAGAACGTCCCTCTTCTCCTGATCTCTGCCTACGACTGGGACGACATTGAGGTGGAGGCCAGGAAGGCCAGCATTGACGGCTTCATTCCGAAGCCGCTCTTCAAGTCCACGCTCTACCGGGCCTTGAAGCGGCTCATCGGCGACGAGGCGGGCACCCCGGAGGACGAGGCCGCCGAGGAAAAGACGTCGCTTGAAGGGATGCGCGTGCTGCTGGCCGAAGATCAGCCTCTTAACGCCGAAATCGCCACCACCATCCTCGAGGAGGCCGGCGCCAAGGTGGACCACGCCGAGGACGGCGCCATTGCGTCAAGACTGTTCCAGGAGTCCGGCGAAGGCTGGTACGACGTTGTCCTCATGGATCTGCGCATGCCCAACATGGACGGCATCGAGGCCGCGAAGACCATCCGCGCCATGGCTCGGTCCGATGCCAGGACTGTGCCCATCATCGCCCTCACGGCGGACGCCTTTGCCGAGGACGCCCAGAGGTGCAGGGACGCTGGCATGGACGCCCACATGGCCAAGCCCGTCAACGTCAAGCTGCTGCTGCGGAAGCTCGCGGAGCTGCATCGCCGCAGGCTGGACGGTTCCGGCGAAGCGTAGGCGCGCAGACGGCGCCCCCGCCTCGGCCGCTGTCTGGTCCCGATTGCGACCGTGACACGGCCAAAATGCCGCTCAGCTTTTCCCTACACAGCCAGCACTCGCCCTTCTGCCAAGGAGAACGCCATGTCTCTGATCCACGTCCTGCTCGCCGGCTCAGTCCTCCTTCTGACCGGCGCCATGGCCGCCGAGGCCGCTTCGGCGGACGATGCCTCGCTGGGGCAGGGCAGGACCCCGGTCCTGCGCGAGATCTACTTTGCCGGCGGCTGCTTCTGGGGCGTGCAGGAGCACTTCTCGCGCATCCCCGGCGTTGCCGAAACGCAGGCCGGCTACGCCAACGGCACGGCCAGGCATCCATCCTACCGGGAAGTCTGCACGGGAAAAACGGGCCATGCCGAAACGGTGCGCGTGACCTACAATCCTGCCCTCGTCAGCCTGGAAACCCTCGCCGTCCAGTTCTTCAAGATCATCGACCCGCTGAGCGTCAACCGCCAGGGCAACGACACCGGCACCCAGCACCGCACCGGCATGTACTACGCTGACCCCGCAGACAGGCCCGTGCTGGCCAGGGTCATGGCCGGCGTGCAGGCCAATGTGAAGGGGCATGTCGCCGTCGAGCTTGAAGCGCTGACCTCTTTTTATCCCGCCGAAGACGAGCATCAGGACTACTTGAAGAAGCATCCCGGCGGCTACTGCCACATCGCCTTCGAGAGCCTCGAGGACCTGCCCAAGGCGCCTGCCGGGGCAGGCCCGATGGATCCTTCCCGCTACGCCAGGCCTTCGGACGAGGAGCTCAGGGCAAGGCTTTCCAGCGAAGCCTGGGCTGTCACCCAGCAGGCTGGCACGGAGCGCCCCTTCAGCCATCCCTACTGGAAGAGCCGGGGCAGGGGCATCTACGTGGACGTCACCACGGGCGAACCCCTCTTTGCCTCGCAGGACAAGTTCGACTCCGGCTGCGGCTGGCCGGCCTTTGCCAGGCCCATCGCGCCGGAAGTGCTGAAGGCGTCGGCCGACCTGAGCCACGGCATGGTGCGCACCGAAATCCGCAGCCGGGCTGGCGACTCCCATCTCGGCCACGTCTTCGACGACGGCCCCAAGGAACTCGGGGGCCTGCGCTACTGCATCAACGGCGCAGCCCTGCGCTTCGTACCGCTCGAGGACATGGACAGGGAAGGCTACGGCGCCCTCAAGCATCTGGCCAAGTAGCGCCGGCATGGCCGGCAGGCTATGACCTTGCCAGTCCAAGGAACAGACCAAGGTGCAATCTGAGGAGTCTTCGAGGAGCACCTCATGAAGGCTCGCCGTCGAGGCCTCTTCGCCATCTTCGCGGCCATCGCCTTCGCCTATGCCGCCATCTTCTTTCTGCAGCACTTCTAGGGAGCCTCGAGCGGACAGGACGGCGCGCGGACAGGCCCCCGTCCAGGTCCATGCCATGGACGTCGTCCTCCAGCTGCACCGGGACAACCGCATCACGGTCACGGAGCGTCTCCTGGTGGAGATGCTCGACGGCACAAGCCACTGCATCTACCGCTCCCTGCGCGTTGCCGCGAGGCCTCCCGTCCGGAAGGCGGAAGCGCCCCTGCTCAAGGTGCTCGAGGCGTCCATCGACGGCGTCCCCTGCCGGACGGACGATCTGAAGGCCCGCTTCGGCACCCAGAACGTCGGCGTCTACCTCAGGGACGGGAAGCGACAGCTTGCGCCGGGCATCCATGCCTTCACGCTGGTCTACGAGATGACCGACGTCATCGGCTTGGATGGAGGAGGACACGGACTTCACCTTCCAGCGCGCGGCCGCCTGCGCCTTTTCCCTTGCGCTCTGCCCCTTCCCGTGGCTGTGCTGGGGCAGGGATCCCAAGCCGGGGCCCGGGGGGCGCCCCTCTTCTCGCCGCCCAGCCTTCCCAGTCGCCTTGCCGGCAGGCAGGGCAAGGCCCCTTCGGCGCGCCTTTCGCCAGCGCAGGTGCACTACCTTGTCAACGACTGCGAGCTGGAGAGCCCACGCCTTGCGACCCTCTTCCTCTCGCTGGCCCGCAAGGGCCGCTGCCGGCTTTCCGGCAATGCCAAGGCGGGCTACGGCATCGAGCGCATCGAGCCTGCGCCAGGCGAGGACACGGAGCCCCTGAGCCGAGAAGAAGAGGCCTCCCTGGCAGCGCTTCCGCAAGGCCCCGTTAGCATCGGCAAAAAAAGCCAAGGGGTCCTGCTGGGCGTGAAGACGGCCTGCCTGAACGCCTTGGCTGATGAATTCCCGAGCCTCTTTAGCGAGGCCCGCCTGCTGCACTGCATCGCCTTTGCCATCCCGCTCTGCCTGCTGGCCTGCATTCAGCTCTGCCACACCCAGTTCATGCGCTGCTTTGGCCCGGCATGGCCGGGCTATCCTTGGAACGCCGTCAAGCTGATCATCGCCCTCCTTGTCTCAGGGACGCTGCTCTCCTTTCTGCCGCCGCGCCAGAACGCCCTTGGCAGAGCCTGGAAGTGGCTGCGCTCCGCCGCGCTGCTCCTTGCAGGAACCTTCCTCGCTGCCGGACTCTTCCTGCCATCCCCTTCCTGGGGAATGCCTTCCTCTCGCCCCTGGCGGGCATTCTTCCCAGCGCGACGCCCCTCCAGCACACGCGCTTCTTCGCGGCCATGCTCTGGCCCGTCCTCATTGCCCCCCCATGCAGTCCAAGTCCCGCAATCTTGCCTTGCTGAAGGACCAGATTGCGGGCCTTGCCTTCTACCTCAAGGCGGCGGAGGTCCCCCGGCTCAACGCGCTAAACCCGCCGGAAGAAGACCTTGCCCTGTACGCGAAGCTCCTCTCCTACGCCAGCGCCCTCGAGCTCGAGGAGGCCGCCGACGTGCAGGCGGGCTTTGCGGGCGGCCTGCTTGGGGCCGGCTTCCCGGCCACGGACTTTGCCGGTACCGTTTCCAGCAACGGTGGCGCTCTGGGCGCTGGGGGAGCCGGCAACGGTACAGGCAGCCGGTGGCGGAGGCGACTGCTTAGCCCTAAAGCAGACTCCAGATGCTGGCTCCGGATGCCGACGCCAAATGCTGTGCCCAGAGGCGCTCCCGGCATGGCCCCTTTGCCCGCAAGCAGGAATCCCGCCCGAAGCAAGCCTGCCGGGCTCTTCAAAGGCCTTACACCCTGGCTGCAGGCAGGTCGCGCGGGGCAGCATGTCCCTTCGCCAGCCAGAGGACAGGGCGGCAGGGTTCCATGCGCACAGGCCTTCAGTCCCCCCTTTCCCCCTTCGGGCAAGGCAGGCCAGACCGCGCGAGGCGCGAAGCCAAGCTGGGCGTCTGGTCCGGCATCAGGGCATCCACAGGTTCACGCCGTTCAGCGGATGCGCCCTGCGCCAGGCGCGAAGCTGATCCAGCGTGCGCACGCCTCCCTCAAGCACTGCCTGGTAGTATTCGATGCCGTGCACAGCCTCGGCCTCCGGCGTCTCGTACTTGAGGCGCAGGATGGCATCCCGCGACTCGGCGTCCAGGCGCCGGCAGAGGCGGTCGGCAAAGCGCTCGAAATAGCCGTCGAAGGCAGAGCCCTGCTCGATGTGGATAATGTCGATCTGCCATGGCTCCCCTCCGGGACGCCGCCAGACGGCGTGCCATTCGAGGCATCGCTCCTCCGTCCGGCTACCGTTGACGAAATGCAGGCTGTGCAGGTGGGGGGAGCGGGCAAGGCCTGCCATGACGCCGAAGCTGAAATCAAGATCCAGTGCCGGCGTGTAGGCATGGAAGTCGATGTCCCTGTGTCTGACGAGCAGGCCGGTCCTGTAGGAGCCGACGGCATTGATCTGCGCCCCGGCGCTGCGCCAGCGGCCTTCGATGTCCAGTTCCTCCACGATGGCGCGGGCTTGCGCCTGCGCCTCTCTCGCCATCGCCTGCCAGGGACTTTCCCTGTCCATCGCCCCCTCCTTCTGTCCTCGCCTGCGCGCGGGCATGTCCGCCGCCTGGCTTCAATGCGCCTTCGGCAGACCATAGCCGGACAGGGCATTTTCAATCAAGGCATGGACAAGGCAGCCTCTTCCCGGAGGACGGAGGCGCCGCGCCGCCAGCCTTGGGAAGAGGCCACGCTTGCCCTGCCAGCCCAGCGCGCGGGGTGCGAAGGCGCGATTCAGCACTTGAAGGCAGCTCCGTGATAGTCTAGAATACCTTTTCAAATTTCTTTGGCGGAGGCGACATTGCGGCGTTTTTATCAGGAAAGCTGGCAGGGCATCCCCTTCACGACCTTTGCATACACGCACTTCTTCCACCTGGCCGACGCCAAGTTCTACGCAGTCTTCTACGAGGAGCTGTTCAGGCGCTTCCAGAACTGGAACGACCTCCCCAAAGCCTGGCGGGCCAACAAGCGCAAGGACGCGCGCTGGCTGGCCAAGCGTCTGGAGCGCATCCGCACCGGCAAAAAGGAGGGCGAGCCCGTGCGCGTGCTCTCCATCGGCTGCGGCGTCGGCTACATGGAGCGCGTGCTGCTCGAGGAGATTCCCGAGGGCATGGACCTCTACCTCAATGAGCCGAGCACCGTAGGCATGAAGTGGATGCGCCGGCTCATCCCCAGCCACCGCATTTTCATCGGCGAGCCGCCGGACTGCCTCTCGCCCGACATCCACTACGACATGATCTACCTCTCGGCCATGGACTACTGCATCCCCCAGCATCAGTTCGACCGCATGCTGGCCCAGCTGCGCCACATGCTTCTGCCCGGCGGCGAGATCATCTGCCTCTCTGCCTCGCTGCTCGTGGAGCAGTCCCAGGTGGCGGGCTTCGTCAACTTCATGAAGAACTGCATACGCTGCCTCCTGCACTACTCGGGCATACGCCGCCAGCAGTTCTGGGGCTGGCGCCGCACGCGCGAGGAGTACCGCGAGACCTTCCGCAGGAGCGACCTGAAGAACATCGAGGACGGCCATCTGGAAGACGGCTTCAACACCTACTGGATCCGGGGCGAGTAGCGGCAGCTTTCTGGCACCGGCGCTCCGGCATCAGGCAAGGGCGACGCAGAGCCTGCCGGCACGGCTCCCCAGCCGCACGGCAAAGCCGAAGCCTGCCACGCGCGCCTGCGCCTCTCCGTCCGCAGCATCCGCAGAAGAGGCACGGTCCGCAGGCGGCACCATGCCGAGCGCCCGGCATTGCCCGCCGTCCCCGGCAAGCGCTCTGGCAAGGCAGCCCGGCACGGCACGCAGAGCGTTCTCAAGCAGAGCCTGCTCGAGTCTCGTGGGAGCGCGGCCGCCGAGATCATAGCTGCCGGCCCCAAGCTCGCGTGCCAGCAGAGCCTGGGCAAGCCGGGCATCAATCCGGACGTCTGCCTGCAGGCCGCACCGGGGATCTGCGTTCTGGCATGCGCCGCCGGGACAGCTTGCGGCCGTGCCTGCGCAGACAAGCTCCGCGCAGGGCATCCAGGCCTCGGCAGGCGGGGCGCCGTCCTGCTCAGGGCGCACCAGACAGAGCGCTTCGCCGTCCTGCTGCAGGGCCTCCTGGAGCATCCTCGCAAAGCGCAGGCGCGCTTCCTGGGGAAAGCCGCAAGCGCCGCCGGACACAGGCCCGGCTTCGGGCTGCGGAGCGACTGCAGCGGAGGAGGGCTGGTTGACCGCATCCTGCCGCTGTTCCTGGCCTATGGGATCAGGCCTAGCCTGCGCGGACGCGGCTGCACCGGCCTGTTCCGGCCTGTCCTTGACGGCGCCGGTCAGAAGGAAGTCGAGTTCGTCCTGGCTGAGGATCGAGTTCTGCATGGCAAGGCGTTCCAAAAAATGAGGTGGAGAGGCGGTCAAAGGCCCGGCAGGGCAGGACGCGCCAGCTTGCTGACGCTGTTCTGGCCCATCCCTCAGAAAGAAGCAAGCTTCGTGCCACAAGGCCTTCAGCAGGCCTCCAGACAGACAGCCAGGCGGAAGGGGAGGGCCCCTCGGCCTTGCAGACGGGCGCGCCCTAGGGCATCCTGCAGGCCATGACACGCACGAGCATCATGGCACGTCTGCCTGCCAGGGCAGACAGCACGCCGCAGATCCTTGAAATGCAAGCTCTTCCTGGCCAGAAGCTCTCCGAGGCTATCTGGCTTTCCGGACTTGTCGGCCCCCAGAGCCTCTGCGCAGGCCTTGCCCGCTGCGGACGCTGCCGGGTGCGCTATCTTGAGCAGGCCCCGGCACCTCTGGCCTGCGAGGAAGACCTGCTTGGGCCTGAAGCCGTCAGCCAAGGCTGGCGTCTTGCCTGCCGCCGTCAGGTGCCTGACATGCCGGAGGGCGCCACACTTGCGCTCGAGCTGCCTTGCGGCCAGGAGGCTGCGCCGGGCCCCGCCGCGCAGGAGGCCATGCCAGGACAGGACTGCAGCATGGGGCAGGGGGCGCTCGCCCTTGCCGTCGACCTCGGCACCACTACCCTGTGCTGGCAGGCGCTGGCGCCGGACGGCGCTGTCGCAGCCGAAGGCCAGATCCTCAATCCCCAGGGCGGCGCCGGCGCCGACGTCATGTCGCGACTGGCCTTTGCCACAAGCCCCGAGGGACGCCACCGGCTCTCGCGCCTTGTCTGCGAACGTCTGCTGGAGACAATCCGCTCCCTCCCCGGGCCCGTTGCCGAGATCGTCCTTGCGGGCAACACGGCCATGACGGACATCTTCCTCGAGCGCGACCTCGAAGGGCTTTCGCGCGCCCCCTACCGCCTCTCCCACCGGGGCTCGGCACGCTTTGCCGTCGAGGGG
>JAEEPQ010000123.1 GCA_016284885.1 Desulfovibrio sp. | reverse complement strand
AGGCCCAGCTCATCTTCGCCTACACCTTCTAAGCATCTCGCAACTTAGCATCAGACAATCCGACCGCCGTTCCGTAAGGGACGGCGGTCTTTTGCTGTGTCCGCCCAAAGCCACTGGGGGAGCACCCCTACAAAGAAGCTGCCACCAGCCAGCATCCTCAAAAGGGGGGCTCCTGCCTGCTTCGCTTGGCTGACTGCAGACGGAAGCCCTGCGGGACGAGCCGGACAGTCAGCACCTGGCAGGGGCAAGCCCAGACCGCAGGCAAAAGACAGCCGGACGCCAGACAGCCCTGCTGGCGCCTGCACGCGCCGTACAGCCAAGGCAACGTTCCCGTTCCCAGCAATCGGCGTTCCCAGTGCTCGGCATGGCACAGGGGCAACCGCAGACAATTGCCTGTTCCTGCCGGCTTGCGCGGCCAACCTGCAGCCGCCACGCAATAGGCGAGAACGACGCGGATGTCAGCGGAAATCGCGCACGCCCCTGCCAGACGAGCCTCCTGACCGCCAAGATTGCCATGGCCTTCAGGCGCCGTTCCGCCACCGCCTTGGCATGCGCGTTCCGGCATGGCCCCAGATCGCAGAGAGCCGGGCTTGCGCCCGGCTCTCCAACAGCTCCGGGCCCAACGCCCGGTTTCCCCTCGGAGGAATTTGCGAAGACTTAGTCCCTGGCGCCAACAATGCGGTAGACGATGGCGCCGATGACCGCACCCACGATGGGAGCGACCCAGAACATCCACACCTGCTCGAGCGCCCAGCCGCCGGCGAAGATGGCGACGCCCAGGGAGCGAGCGGGATTGACGGAGGTATTGGTCACGGGAATGCTGACCAGGTGGATGAGGGTGAGGCACAGGCCGATGGCGATGGGCGCGAAGCCCGCAGGCGCGCGGCCATCGGTGGATCCGAGGATGACCACCAGGAACATGCCGGTCAGCACCACTTCGCAGACGAAGCAGGCGAAGGCGCTGTAATGGCCGGGCGAATGTTCGCCGTAGCCGTTGCTGGCAAAGCCGCCGGCCAGGCTGAAGTCGGCATTGCCCGTGGCGATGGCGTAGAGCACGCCGCCGGCCGCGATGCCGCCGAGCACCTGGGCGATGATATAAGGAACGAGGTCCTTGGCGTCGAAGCGGCCGCCGGCCCAGAGGCCGATGGAGACGGCGGGATTGAAGTGTCCGCCCGAGATGTGGCCGAAGGCGTAGGCGCCGGTGAGGACGGTCAGGCCGAAGGCCAGGGAGACGCCGAGGAAGCCGACGCCGTTGCTCGGAAAGCCGCAGGCGAAGAGCGCCGTGCCGCAGCCGCCGAGGACGAGCCAGAAGGTTCCGAAGAATTCAGCAAAATACTTTTTCACAGAAGATACCTCCTCTATTGGCCAAAACGCCGTTCCGGCCGCGCTGGGCGCGCCAGCCGGGGGGCTTGCGCCCCGCTTTGCCGGCAGAAAGGCTCCGCTGGCAGTGGAAACTTAAAGTAAAGCTCCAAGGTTCGTCAAGGCCTTCGGCGGCACCCGCCATAGCCATGACCCTGCGCCTCCTGCCAGGCAAGGCGCCCAAAAGGCCTGTCTGGCCCTTCCCGCCACGCCGGATCTTGCCGGAAACGGCTTTGGACCTTATTCTTTGCATGCTTGGCCCCTGCCCGGCACGGGACAGGAGGCTGGAAAACGCCATCAGCCCCGGGCGCGAGCAGAGCGGGGGCAGGCAAGTCCGGCGCAGGCACCCGGACGCATGTGGGAGCAGCAATGGCAGGTCCGCTCTATCTGGGTATCGATCTCGGGTCCATCACCGTCAAGACGGTGCTCGCAGACGAAGCCGGCAGCATCATTTTTCAGCGCTACCAGCGACACGGCGCGGCAAGCAGGAAGACGCTCGCCGACATTCTGGAGCGCTGCGAGGCGGAGCATCCCGGCGCTCTGGTACACGGCGCCGTCACCGGCTCCGCGGCCCTCGACCTGCCGGACGCCCTGGGCCTGCCCTTCGTGCAGGAAGTCATCGCCTCCTCCAAGAGCATAGCCAAGACCGCGCCCCAGACGGACGTTGCCATCGAGCTCGGCGGCGAGGACGCCAAGATACTCTACTTCGGTCGCAGCATCGATCTGCGCATGAACGAAGCCTGCGCCGGCGGCACGGGCGCCTTCATCGACCAGATGGCGGCCCTCCTGCACACGGACACCCTCGGCCTCAACACCCTTGCCTCGCACGCCAAGGCCGTCCATCCCATTGCCTCGCGCTGCGGAGTCTTCGCCAAGACGGATCTGGTCTCGCTTCTGAACGAGGGCGTGCCGCGCGAGGATCTGGCCGTCTCCGTCCTGCAGGCCGTGGTGGAGCAGACCATCAGCGGCCTGGCCTGCGGGCAGCCCATCAAAGGCAACGTCGCCTTCCTAGGCGGTCCCCTGCACTTTTTGCCCGAGCTCGTGAAGCGCTTCGCCCTGACGCTGGGGCTGACGCCGGAGCAGACCCTGACCTTCCCGGACGGCCAGTACATGGTGGCCCTCGGCGCCAGCCTGGCAGCCAGGGACAACGCCGCGGCCGTCCCGATCTCGACCCTGCTCGTGCGGCTGAAGGAGCACGCGAGCCAGTCCGGCCCCCAGGAGGCCCTGCCCCGCCTCTTCAAGGACGAGACGGACTACGCGGCCTTTCGGGCCAGGCACGCAGCCGACATCGTGCCGCAACGGGATCTGGCCGAGGCCGAAGGCGAGCTCTTCCTCGGCATCGACCTTGGATCCACCACGGTGAAGAGCGTGCTTATCGACAGCGAAGCCAGGGTGCTGGCGACCTCCTACAGCCGCAACGACGGCGACCCCCTGAAGACGCTCAAGCCCTTCCTCATAAAGCTCCTCTCCAGCCTGCCCGAGGGTGCCCGCCTGCGGGGCATAGGCACGACAGGCTACGGCGCGGGCCTTGCCAAGGCGGCTCTCAACGCCTCCCTCTCCGAAGTGGAGACCGTGGCCCACCTCAAGGCGGCCTGCGCCCTGCATCCGGACACAACCTACGTCATCGACATCGGCGGCCAGGACATGAAGTGCATGAAGGTGGACGACGGCGCGGTGGCGGACGTGAAGCTCAACGAGGCCTGCTCCTCTGGCTGCGGAGCCTTCCTGCAGACCTTCGCCACGAGCCTCGGCATGAGCCTAGAGACCTTCGTCCAGACGGCGCTCTTCGCCAAGCGCCCCGTGGACCTCGGATCGCGCTGCACGGTGTTCATGAACTCCAAGGTCAAGCAGGCCCAGAAGGAGGGCTCAGCCGTGGAGGACATCGCGGCGGGCCTGTGCTACTCGGTCGTGCGCAACGCCCTCTACAAGGTGCTGCGCCTGCGCTCGCCTGAGGAGCTGGGAAGCCACGTTCTCGTCCAAGGCGGCTCCTTCCTCAACGACGCCCTTCTGCGGGTCATCGAGAACATGCTGGGACGCGAGGTGCACCGTCCGACGCTGGCAGGCCACATGGGCGCTTACGGCATGGCCCTGCTCTGCCTGCACAAGCGCGACGCCCTGCCCCCCTGCACGCTCACGGCGCAGGCGCTGCGCGAGCTTGCCGTCAGCGCCAGAGCCCTGCGCTGCAAGGGCTGCGGCAACCGCTGCCACCTTACCGTCAACACCTTTTCCAACGGCCAGCGCCTCGTCTCGGGCAACCGCTGCGAACGAGGCGCCCAGCTCGACAGCACCAGGAAGGAAGAGCGCCTGCCGAGCATCTTCACCTGGAAGGAAGAGCGGCTCTTCCGCTACCAGCCCCTGCCTGCGGACAAGGCCTTCCGGGGACGCCTCGGCATCCCCAGGGTGCTCAACATCTACGAGCGCTATCCCTTCTGGCACACGCTCTTCTCGGAGCTCGGCTTTGCCGTGGAGGTCTCGCCCTTCTCGTCCAAGAAGATCTTCGACCTGGGGCTCGGCGTCATGCCTTCCCAGACCGTGTGCTATCCGGCCAAGCTCGCCCACGGACACGTTGCCTGGCTCATGCAGCAGGGCATACGCCAGATCTTCTTCCCCTGCATCCCCAGAGAGCGCAAGGAATACGCCCAGAGCGAGGACAGCTACAGCTGCCCCGTGGCCTGCGGCTATCCCGACGTGGTGCGCCTCAACACCGACGCATTCCGGGACGGCACCTGCACCCTCCACGCCCCCTACCTCAATCCGGCAGACGACAAGTCGCTGATCAGGGAGATCGCCATCGACTTCGGCATCCCCTCGGGCGAGGTCAAGGCGGCCGTGAAGAAGGCCCGCCTGGAGCAGAGAGCCTACCGGGCCGAGCTCCACGCGGAGGCCAGGCGCATCCTCGATCTGCTCAAGGGAAGCAAGCGCATGGGCGTCGTCGTGTGCGGCAGGCCCTACCACGTCGATCCCCTCGTCAACCACGGCATCCCCAACCTCATCAAGACCCTGGGCGCAGCCGTGCTCACCGAGGACAGCGTCGCCTGGATGGCCGAGCAGGACAAGGTGGACCTCAGGGTCGTCGACCAGTGGGGCTTCCCCTCCCGCCTCTACCGGGCGGCCAAGGTAGTCTGCGCACACGAGGAGCTGGAGCTGGTCCAGCTCACCTCCTTCGGCTGCGGCGTGGACGCCGTCACCTCGGACCAGGTGGGGGAAATCCTCCGCCGGGCCGGCAAGATGCACACCCTGCTCAAGATAGACGAAGGCCCCTCGCTGGGGGCAGCCCGCATCCGCATCCGCTCGCTGCTCGCTACGGTCGAGGAGCGCAAGGCGCGACAGCGCCGCCGGAAGGCCCAGCCTGCAGAGGCGGCGGAGCAGGGACCCGTCTTCACCAAGGGCATGCGCCGGACCCACACCATCGTCTGCCCCCAGCTCTCGCCCCTGCACTTCAACCTGGCAGAAAGCATGTTCCGGGGCGCCGGCTACCGCTTCCAGGTGCTGCCATCCGTCTCGCCCAAGGCCGTCGAGACCGGCCTCAAGTACGTCAACAACGACGCCTGCTACCCCGCCCAGGTGGTCATAGGCCAGCTCATCGAGGCGCTCGAGAGCGGGGAGATTGACCCCAGGGGTTCGGCCCTCCTGCTCTCCCAGACCTGCGGTCCCTGCCGGGCAACCAACTATCCGGCGCTTCTGAAGAAGGCCCTCCAGGAAGCCGGCTTCGAGAACGTGCCTGCCCTCTCCCTGCGCAGCGCCTCAGGCACCTACCAGCCAGGCTTCGTCATGGACAGGAAGCTCCTCGACAACCTCTTCCTCGCCGTCATCTACGGCGACATGCTCCAGCGCCTCTCCAGCCACACGGCGACCTACGAGACAAGCCCAGGCGACACCGAGAGCCTGCTCGAAACCTGGAACCGCCGGCTCCATGCGGACTTCTCGGCCGGCAGGAAGCGCGACACGGCGCAGGACATGCGGGATCTGGTGCGGGACTTCGGCGCCATTCCCATGCGCTTGCCCGACTGCCCCCGGGTCGGCATCGTCGGCGAAATCCTGCTCTGCTACCATCCCGACGCCAACCGCCGCATGGCGGAGCTGACCCGCCAGGAAGGCGGCGAACCCGTGCTGGCGGACATGCTCGACTTCTTCCTCTACTGCTTCTCCGACCCCGTCTACCAGTGGCGCCATCTGGGCGGCAAGGCCCTGCCCGCCTTCTTCGGGCTCTACGTCATCCACAAGCTCGACCGCATCCGCGGCGCTGCCCGCAAGGCCCTGGCAGGCACGCGCTTCCCGCCCCTCGCCCGCTTCAAGGACCTGCTGCGCTATGCAGGCAGGCTCATCTCCCCAGGCTACCAGGCAGGCGAAGGCTGGCTCCTCTCGGCGGAGCTGCTCAAGTTCATCTCGTCGGGCACCACCAGCGCCCTGTGCCTGCAGCCCTTCGGCTGCCTGCCCAACCACGTGGTCGGCCGAGGCGTCTTCAAGGCGCTCAAGGACATGTGCGCCAGCGTGAACCTCATGGCTGTGGACTACGAATCCGGATCCAGCGAAGCCAACCTCGTGAACCGCGTCAAGCTCTTCATGACCATGGCCCAGGGCGGAGACGCAGCCTCCCGGTAGCGCCTGAGCCGGGACGAGGCCCTTGAGCGCAGACGCCCCTGCGCTCCGCTTTTGGCCTCCCCGCGCCTGAGGAATGCAGCTTTTCGCATTTCGCCGCAGCTTTACGCTCTTCCGTTGACACAGGACGGGGGCAGTGCCATCAGATAGGCCTGCATGTCCCGTCCCAGACGACTGGGGTGCCGTTCCCGAAGGATCGCGCCCCCCGTCCGGTGCCGGAACCGCCGGCCACGGTCCCTTGCCCCTGCAAGCCAGGCCCTTCCGTTTGCCAGGAAGACTTGGTACTGAAAAGGCGTGCAAGCATGACTGCCGGCCGGCTCTGCTCTGTTTGACGGCATGCAGGCGGATTCGCTCCGCCCCCCCGCAGGAACGTCAGCAGGAACAAAGGCAGGTGCACTTCATGGACACGGACCATGCGAAGCGCAGAGAGGCGTACAGGAAGGAACTCAAGTCCCTCCGCCTCTTCGATGACAAGTTTATGACACTGTTTTTCAAGGACAACATCGAGGGAGCTCAGCTGCTTGTCCGGACCATTCTGGATCGGCCGGACCTCTCGATTAAAAGCGTGCGCACGCAGGAGACGCTGATCAACCCGGGACGCAGCGTCCGCCTCGACATCCTCGCCAGCGACAGCAGTGGCGTTCTCTACAACATCGAAGTGCAGCGGGAAAACGCCGGGGCCGACTTCAACCGCGCCTGCCTGCATGCCGCCACGCTCTTGACGCACCACTCCATGTCTAAGTCCAAAGCTAAAGCTAAATCCCAAACTAAATCCGAAGCAAAGAAGTACGAATATCCGCAAATTTACGTCATTTTTATTACGGAAAAAGATTTCTTTAGAAATGGTCGTCCACTATCTCATTTTGAATGGATGATTCAAGAAGATAAAAAAACAATTTCTGAAAGTTGTCAACATATCATTTATGTCAATGGTGAATGTAGATATGTCGACAACCCCTTAGAACAACTGATATATGATTTTTTCTGTAGCAACCCCAACGATATGAAAAACAAAATTTTGGCAGATAGAGTCAGATATTTAAAGGAGCACAAAGAAGGAGTGAAGTCTATGTGCAAAGAGTTTGATGAGCTACTGGAAGAGACCGAAAAGAGATGCAGGGAGGAATGCAACGCCAAGATGGTGCGCGACGCCGTGGCGAATGCCATGGCTAGGGGCTTGCCAATGGAGCTTGTCGCCGACCTGCTGACGCTTCCGGTCGATGCGGTCAACCAGATCGCTGAACAGCTGAAGGCGGAGGCAGCAGCCAGTCTGTAGGCCGCACACGCCCCCCGAAGGCAGGCCGGCTATGCTGGCCTTGGCCTTGTCTGCGCAGGGAAGCGCCGCACGCTGAAGCAGCTCTGCCTTCAGCCGCACCGGTCCGCATCCGCCTCCGCGACAAGGCCGCGGCTACCAGCTGTCGCACCCCGCTCCGGCAGAGGCAGGACCGCCCGCAGCGCACCGGCGA
>JAEEPQ010000122.1 GCA_016284885.1 Desulfovibrio sp. | reverse complement strand
CAGGGGCTACGATGCCGTGCTCCTGCCGCCGGTGCTGGGCACCCGTCCCGGCAGCGCCATCTACCACGCCGTCTGCGATGCCGCCGGCTGTCCGGTGCTCGAGATGGCGGGACTGCCGCCAGGCGTCACGGGCATGCGCCTTTCGAGGCTCTTTCTCGAGGCCCTGCGGCGCGAGGGAGTGTGCCTGTGCGAGAACACTCGCGTCGTTGCCAGCGAACGCCAGGGCCGGCGCGTGACAGGACTCTGCACCAGCCACGAGGACGGCGTGCGCCGCTTTGAGGCTGACCGCTTCATCCTCGCCACGGGCGGCGTGCTCGGAGGCGGCATCGTCCTGGAGCCCGGCCGGGGCCGCGCGCCCGTGCTGGGCCTCTCCTTCCCCGTGCCGGAAGAGACGGCGGAGTGGACGCGGAAGGACGTCTTTGCCCCCCAGCCCTTTGCCATGCTTGGCGTGCCGGTGACCGAGGGGCTCATGCCCTCGGTGGACGGCTTCGAGCCTTTTGCGGAGAACGTCCGCATGGCGGGCCGCAGCATCGGCGGCTTCGATCCCGTCTTCGAAAAGAGCGGCAACGGCACCGCTCTGGCCACCGGCTATGCCAGCGCCGTCCTGCCGTGGAAGTAGGGGAGGAGGAACGCCATGAACGCTGTCCACGTCAATCCCGATGCCTGCATCGCCTGCACGACCTGCACGGTCTACTGCCCCGTGGCCGCCCAGACCGAGGCCTTTCCCGGCCCCAGAATGATAGGCCCGGCCTACGAGCGCTTCCGCCTGCTCGGCATGGTGGAGGATCCCTCCCTCTCCTGGTGCTCCAACTGCAAGAACTGCGACATCGCCTGCCCGCAGGGCGTGTCCATCGCCTCCATCAACATGATGGCCCGCGCCAGGGAGTACGAGAAGGCCCATCCGCACTTCCTGCGCGACTGGATCGTCAGCCACAGCGAAACGCTGGCCCACCTCATCGGCCCCGTTCCCGCCGGCCTCAAGAACGGCGTGATGCAGAACAGCCTCGTGCGGGGCATCCTGGACATGATAGGCATCGACAGGAAGGCCTTCATGCCAAGCTACGCGCCCAGGCGCTTCCGCACCCTGCTCAAGGACCTCCGGCAGCCGAAGACCGGCCGGAAGGTCGCCCTCTTCCCCGGCTGCTACGTCGATCTCTACGATCCCCAGGCTGGCCTCGATCTCGTCTGGGCCCTCAACCAGGCCGGCTGCGAGGTCGTCTGCCCGGACGCCTTCTGCTGCTGCGGCGTGCCCATGGTGGCCAGCGGCTTCATGCTCGATGCCGGCGTCAACGCCAAGCGCAACCTGATCGAGGTGAAGAAGCTCAAGGAGCAGGGCGTGCCCGTGCTCACGGCCTGCCCCTCCTGCGAGCTCATGTTCCGCGAGGAGCTGCCGACCTTCTTCCCGGAGCTCGTCTCCTCCCTGCAGTGCGACTCCGCCCTCGTGGACGCCCAGGAGTTCCTGCTCGAGGCGGAAAGCCGGGGCGAGTTCAAGCTTGACGTCAAGCCCGGCGCCGGACGCTACCTCTACCACGCGCCCTGCCACATGCGCGCCCTCGGCATCGGCCTGCCCGGCTTCGAGCTGCTCAGGCGCTTCGGCGTCGATGTCCGTCCGGCCAGCGCCGGCTGCTGCGGCATCTCCGGCAGCTACGGCTTCAAGAAGGAGAAGCACGAGGTGTCCATGAAGGTGGGCGCCGAACTCTTCGGCGTGGTCAGGGAAAGCGGCTGCCAGGCTGTCGCCACCGAGTGCGGCACCTGCCGTCTCCAGATTGCCGGCGCCACCGGCGCCGAATGCCGGCATCCAGTGAGCCTGCTGCGCTCGCTCGCCGAGCGCTGATCCGCCACAGCCAAGAAGCATGCCATGAAGGGACGTGGCTTCAGCCTTGCCTGCGCATCCCTGCTCCCGCCCGGCACATGCCGGCAGGGCGCCGGCGCCCTGACCTGCCACCTCGGCTTTTCCGGCCATGACGAGGCACTGGCGGACAACGCGGCGGACAGCTGTCAGACCGCCGGGGGCGTCGGCCTTGACCAGGGCAGGCCATTCAAGGGGACGTGGACAGCAGGGATGGACAGCCTTGTGGTCGAGGGCGCCGTGCAGCCCGAGTTCCCGGCGACGGGGTTCTCTCTGGGAAAGGCTCTGGGCAAGGCTCTGGACGGCACCGGCCGGTGCGGGCGTCGCCGGCTGGCCAAGTAGCCTGCGCCTGGCCCCACCAGGGAGGATCCATGCGACGCCGTGGTTTTGCCTTTGCTTTCCTGCTGGCGGCCTTGCCGTGGCTGTGCCCGCTGGCGGCGTCTACGGACGGCGGGAACGGAGGCGCGGCGGAGGCCCCTGCCGACTTCGAGCGTCTCTTTGCCCAACAGGGCGCAGACGCCCTCACCTACCACTACTGCTCAGCGGGCGTCGATGGGAACTGGGTCGCCAACTGCCGATCGACGGACAGCCAGACATGGCTGACCTTCAGGAAGGACGGCACGGTGGAAGGCGTCCTGTTCGAGGAGGCGGTCAAGGGCACGTGGACGGCAAAGCGATCCTCCGTCACGGTGAAGGCCGGGGATGAGCAGGCGGGCTATACGGTCATGGGGCCGTATCTGGCGGAGTCGCTGGGCATGTGGGGCGACTACGAGACCTTTGTGCTGGCAAAGTAGCGTTGCCGGCGCCCATGACGGGAGCCCCGCATCCGGCGTTCAGCGCCTTTCCAGAGGCAGGAGGCTTGCGGGAGGGGGTGCCGGTACCTGCGTGGCTCTGGAGGGGCGGGGGTCGTGGAAATGCGGTGTTCCCCTACAGCCTCTTTCAAAAATCTTAACAATAACAGGGTGTTGTGTGCATGCCGGTCTAGCTAAGTGTCGATCTCGGGAAAAACGAGAAGGCGCCGGAATCCGGCGCCTTATGCGTTGCCTGCGTATCTTTTGCTTCTGGGGAGGAATGCATGCTGGGCTGTATCGCAGGTGGCAGGCGCTGGAGAGCGCCATGCCACCTGCTGCCCTGCCTTCAATGTGGCCATGCTAAGTTGAAGGCTGTGTGCCTTGAGAGGCAAGGGAGGCCTTTCGGCTTCCCGGTGACCGTGGTCCGCAGAGGGTGTGCGGGCCACGGCCTTACGCAGGCGACCACGGAGGAGGTTGGGCGGTCGCCTGGGGGAAGACTGGGAAGCTAGATTTTGCCCTTGAGGGCCTGGGCGACGGTCTCGCCGAACTTGCCGAGCTCGTGGATGACGGTGATCCCGGCCTCCTGGAAGGCCTTGATCTTGTCTTCGCCGCGGCCGGAGTTGCCGGTGATGATGGCGCCGGCGTGGCCCATGCGCTTGCCCTTGGGGGCGGTGAGGCCGGCGATGAAGCCGAAGACGGGCTTGGGATAGTTCGTCTCCTTGACGTACTGGGCGGCCATCTCTTCGCCGTTGCCGCCGATTTCGCCGATCATGCAGACGGCCTTGGTTTCAGGATCGTCGCGGAAGAGCTTGAGCATGTCGGTGAAGTAGAGGCCGGGCACCTGGTCGCCGCCTATGCCGCAGCAGGTGGACTGGCCGAGGCCCTGCTGGGTGAGCTGCCAGGTGGCCTCGTAGGTGAGGGTGCCGGAGCGGGAGATGAGGCCTATCGGGCCGGGCTCGAAGATGTAGCCGGGCATGATGCCGATCTTGCACTGCTTGGGCGTGATGATGCCGGGGCAGTTGGGGCCGATGAGCTGGGTGCCGTTTTTGGCGAAGAACTCCTTCACGCGGATCATGTCGAGCACGGGGATGTGCTCGGTGATGAGCACCACGAGCTTGACGCCGGCGGCCGAGGCTTCGCAGGCGGAGTCGGCGGCGCCCATGGCGGGCACGAAGACCACGCTGGTGTCGGCGCCGGTTGCCTTGACGGCCTCCTCGCAGGAGTTGAAGACCGGCACGCCGAGCACTTCCTGGCCGCCCTTGCCGGGGGTCACGCCGGCGACGACCTTGGTGCCGTACTTCATCATCTGCTCGGCGTGGAAGCGGCCTTCGCGGCCGGTGAGGCCCTGGACGATGACTTTCGTCTCGGAGTTGACAAGGATGCTCATTACGCCCTCCCGGTGATTTCAGCGATTTTGCGGGCGGCTTCGGACATGGAGGCCGCGGGATGGTAGTTGAGGCCGCTTTCCTTGAGGATGCGGCGCCCCTCCTCCACGTTGGTGCCTTCCATGCGGATGACGAGCGGGAGCGTCATGCCGGTGCGCTTGGCCGCGTTGACAACGCCCTGGGCGACGATGTCGCAGCGCAGGATGCCGCCGAAGATGTTGATGAGGACGCCCTTGACGTTGGGATCCTCGAGCATGAGGGAGAAGCCGGCCGCCACCATGTCCTCGTTGGCGCCGCCGCCGGCGTCGAGGAAGTTGGCGGGCGTGGAGCCGGCCTGCTTGATGGCGTCCATGGTGGCCATGGCCAGGCCTGCGCCGTTGACCATGGTGCCGACCTCGCCGCCGAGGTGGACGTAGTTGACGCCCGCTTCCTTGGCCTTGAGCTCGAGGGGATCGGCCTCTTCGGGGTCGTCGAGGGCCGCGATGGCGGGATGGCGCTTGAGGGCGGCGTCGTCGAAGTTGACCTTGGCGTCCAGGGCGACGAGGTGGCCCTCGGCGTTGACGCACAGGGGGTTGATCTCGACGAGGACGGCGTCCTCTTCCTTGGCGAGCTTCACCAGGCCCTGGAGCATTTTGACGCCTTCGCCGACCTGCTTGGCGTCGAGGCCGCAGCCGAAGAAGAGCTTGCGGGCCTGGAAGGGCCAGATTTCGTGGGCCGCGTCGAGCTTGCAGGTGAAGATGTGGTCGGGCGTCTCGGCCGCCACGGTCTCGATGTCCATGCCGCCGTCCGGGGAGGCCATGCAGGCAAGGCGGCCGGCCGTGCGGTCGAGCACCACGGCGAGGTAGAGCTCGCGGGCGATGCTGGTGCCGCTCTCCACCCAGACCTTGTGGACGATTTTGCCGGCTTCGCCCGTCTGCTTGGTGACGAGCTTCATGCCGATGATGGCCTTGGCGGCGGCCTCGACTTCCTCGACGGTCTTGCAGACCTTGACGCCGCCGGCCTTGCCGCGGCCGCCGGCGTGCACCTGGGCCTTCACGACCCAGGGCGCCTCGAGCTTGCCCGCGGCCTCGACGGCCTCCTGGGGCGTGAGGGCGAGGTAGCCCTGCGGAACCGGAATGCCGTATTTCGCGAAAAGGCCTTTGGCCTGGTACTCATGTATGTTCATGACTGCTCCATTTGTTGCTAGTAGCCCCGGAAAGGCATTCGCCATGAAGACAGCAGTCCGCAGCTCCTGCGGCCTTCCGGGGCCGTAACCCGTACAAGAACGGCTCAGCTTGCGCGGCCCCTCCTCATCGCAAGGGGGAGGGGCCGCAGCCGTTCAAACTCTACCAGGTCTTGTCCACGCTCTCGCCCAGCTTGAGGCCGAGGTCGAGAGCCTGGTTGTTGGCTTCGTGGAATGCGGGCTTGAACTTGTCCGCCAGGCATTTCCTCACGGCGTCGACGTCGACGATCTTGGTGAGGGAGAGCAGGACGCCGAGCACGCAGATGTTGAGAGCCTGGGTCTTGTGGAACTTGTCCACCACCTCGCGGTGCATGGGCAGGCCTACGTAGTGGGCGTCCATGCGGCGCTCAGGCTGCACGAGATCGGAGTCGAAGAGCATGATGCCGTTGGGGCGGATGAGGGGGAGGAACTTCGCGCAGGCCTGGTTGGTCAGCGAGACCAGCACGTCGGGGTGCAGGACCTGGGGGAAGAGGATCTCCTCGTCGGAGATGATGACGTCCGAGCGGGTGGCGCCGCCGCGGGCTTCAGGGCCGTAGGCCTGGGTCTGCACGGCGTTGTGGCCGCCGTAGAGGGCCGCGGCCTGCGCCAGGAGGATGGCCAGGGAGATGACGCCCTGGCCGCCGGAACCGGAGAGAAGAAAACGGGATGTCATGGCTAGTCCTTCCTCACCTTCGCGATCAGCTTGTCGTACTCTTCGCAGTATTCGGGCGCGTCGATTTCCTTGAACACGCCGCGGGCGATGAGATTGGGGTTCTCCTCGAGCTTCTTGGAGCCCAGGAGGGCCGTGTTGTCCCTGTACCACTCAAGCATCTGCACGGGGCCGCCGAACTTGTTCTTGCGGCCGAAGTAGGTCGGGCAGTCGGAGAGGATTTCGACCACGGAGAAGCCCTTGTGCTTCCAGGCCTTCTTGATCAGCGAGGTGATCTCGTTGACGTGGAAGGTGGTGGTCCTGGCGACGAAGGTCGCGCCGGCGCCGAGGGCGAGCTGGACCGTGTCGAAGTCGCGGTCGATGTTGCCGAAGGGCGCGGTGGTGGCTTTGATGCCCAGGCCCGAGAGCGGGGAGAACTGGCCGCCGGTCATGCCGTAGATGCGGTTGTTCATGATGATGGCGACCATGTCGATGTTCCTGCGGCAGGCATGGATGAAGTGGTTGCCGCCGATGGCCGTGGCGTCGCCGTCGCCCATGGGGACGAAGACGTTGAGCTCGGGGCGGGCCAGCTTCAGGCCCGTGGCGAAGCCGAGGGCGCGGCCGTGCAGGGTGTGCATGGAGTGGAAGTCCACGTAGCCGGAGATGCGGGCGGAGCAGCCGATGCCGGAGACGAGGCTGATTTTCTCCTGCGGGATGCCGAGGTCGTCGATGGCGTGGAGCAGGCCGTTGAGGATGATGCCGTGTCCGCAGCCCGGGCACCAGATGTGGGGGAAGAAGCGCTTGCGGATAAGATTCTGGATGCTCATTAGAAGCCCCTCCCGTCAATCAGGCGGATGGCCTTGGCGATGTCGTCGGGCGCGATGTAGTGGCCGTCGATGCGGTTGGCGAGGAAGACGCGCTCGGGACGGTCGACCACGCCCTTCACCAGGTTGGAGACCTGGCCCATGTTCATTTCGGCGACGATGATGTTCCTGGCGTTCTTCGTCTTTTCGCGGACGAGCTCCTTGGGGAAGGGCCACAGGGTCTGCAGCTCGAGCATGCCCATCTTCTCGCCGCGCTTGCGGCGGTCGAAGACGTACTGCTTCACCGTGCGGGCGGAGGCGCCGTAGGAGATGATGACGGTGTCGGCGTCGTCGAGCTCGTACTCCTTCCAGCGGGCGAGGACGGCGGAGCGGTTCTCGATCTTGTCGTAGAGATGGTGGTTGAGCTTCGCGACCATCTCGGGATTCTGGGTGGGGAAGCCCCAGATGTCGTGGTGCAGGCCGGTCACGTTGTAGCGGTGCTTGCCGCCGAAGTCGGACATGGGGAGCCTGCCGTCCTCGCGGGGGAGGTAGGGATGGTAGGCCACGCCTTCCTTGACTTCGGTGTGCAGGCGCTCGACGGTTTTCAGCACGCCCTCGGCGGGCACGACGAGGCGCTCGCGCATGTGGGCCACTTCGGCGTCGAAGAGCAGGATGACCGGGGTGCGGTAGGTCTCGGCCATGTTGAAGGCCTCGACGGTGATGGTGAACACGTCCTGCACGCTGGAGG
>JAEEPQ010000121.1 GCA_016284885.1 Desulfovibrio sp. | reverse complement strand
TTCCAGAACGGCACTTCCAGGACGGCATTTCCAGGGCGGCTTCTGCGGCGCGGCTTGCGGAGGACATTGGCGCCCTTGGGCAAGCGGCTCCCTGGCGTGCCCGCATCTGCATCTGCGTCGGCGACGGCTGATGGCGCTTGGCCGTCTGGCTCCCTATCGGGCCTTCGCATCGCCCCAGCATCCGGCACCGTAGACCTTCCTCCTCCCTGAGGCGCTGAACGGCAGGAACTGGCGCTGGAGAGCCTGGACGCCATGCGGGTTTGCGGCGAAGGCGGGGCCCTCCCGGCTTCAGCGCCCGTGGGGGAGAGCTCCGGCCTTGGCCGTGGCGAGCCGTCCCTCCGCAGACCACTGCCCTGCCTCAGGCCGGGGGCTTCCGATGGTGACGGCTGGATGGATTTTTCCTGGGAAGCAGGTGCCAGCCTCTTCAAGCATGCAGTGCCGTGGCGGCGCCGCCCCTTCCCTTGAGCCGGAATCCAGCCCCTCCTGGCTGCCTGCCAGGGGAGGCCGGCCTTTCCTGTGGCCAGCTGCCTGGAAAGGAGTCCAGACAAGGGCCGGCATCCGGGCGTTCTCTGCGGCCCCTCCCCCGGCAGAGCAGAAGGGGAGAGGACAGAGGATGAGGCTTCTGGGCGAGACTTTTGGCGCGCCCTTGTGTAGCATGGCGGGGCCGGCGCGCCGGCCGGCCGCTTCCCGGCCGGAAAGACGGCACGCGCAACGGCAAGGAGGTGCGCCATGGGCGCTGTTGGCCGCAACGATCCCTGCCCCTGCGGGAGCGGGAAGAAGTACAAGCAGTGCTGCCTGAAAAGGGAGCGCGAGGCTGAGATGCGCCTGCAGGCGCAGGCCTCGGCACGGGCCGAGGACGAGACGGCCGCCCACGAGGCGGCTGCGTGGCTGCGCGGCTACAGCCCCCTGATGGCCGCGTCCTTGAGCGAGGCCTTCTTCGGCCCCGGCCTCGATGCCGGCGCCAAGCTTGCCAAGCTGCCCCGGGGCTTTGCCCTCGAGTGCCTCAGGCTCTTCGACGAATGGGCGCTCTCCCAGCTCCGCGTCCAGCTGAAGGACAGGACGGCGCAGGCCTGCGAGCTCGTCCTCGGCGAGGGGGGGCCAAGGCTTTCCCGGACCGGCCGGGACTACGTCCAGGCCCTTGCCGGCACGGAGCTCTCCCTCTACGACGTGCTGGAGACGGGAGCGGACCGCATGCGGGTGCAGAGTCTGCTGGATCCTGAGGACGAGCCCTTCTGGGCTCACGTGGATCTGGTGCACGCCCCCTTTGCGGCAGGCAACGTCGCAGGGCTGCGCATCATCCAGCGCCAGGGAAGGACGGAAGTCGCCCGGGGCGCCCTTGCCTTTGCCAGGGGTACGGGCCTGCAGGTGCTTGATGCCGTCCGCCAGGAGATCGCCAAGGCTGCAGAGCTCGATGCCGAGGGGCGCAGGCGGCTTGCCGAGCGGCTCGTCGTGCGCATCTGGATGGGAATGCTGCAGGGCGGGCAGTCAGGATAGGAAGTTGAAGCCATGGTGCGGCACGGCTTCCAGGAGCGGACCTGCTCCCTCGCGGGCCTCTTCTGGAAGGGGCGGGCCGTTGCCGGCTTAAAGCCGTTGCATCCCGTGAGGATCTTTGTGGAAGGAGAAGAAAATGTCGATGTTCGACCCCGACGCCTCCTGCCACTGCGGCAGCGGAAAGAAGTACAAGGACTGCTGCATGGACAGGGAGCAAGCCAAGTTCAAGGAAATGCTCGAGGAAGCAGGCCTTGACGGCATGGATCCCGAGGCCTTCATGGAAGAACTGCAGAAGTTCATGGCGAATCCGAAGGCCATGGAGGCCATGGAGGAGCGCCTGCTTCCGCTCAAGACGGCAGGCGACATCCTGGCCCGCCGCTGGGGAGAACAGGAGCTTTCCGCAGTCTTCTTCGGAGGCGAGGGCTGGGACGGGCAGCAGTTTCGCCATGTCGGCATGGAGTGCAGGAGCCAGATGGACATGGCCTTCTGCGAATGGGTGCTCTCCCAGGCGAAACCCGGCGAGCCCTCGCAGGCCCTTGCCTCTGCGCCCAGGGACATCATGCCTCCGCTTTCCCGGAGCGCGTACGACTTCGTGGAGGAGCTGCCCGGAAGCGCGCTCTCGCTCTACGAAGTCCAGGACAGGCGCAAGGGCGAGGTGCTCCTGCTCGATCTGCTCGCGCCCAAGGCCAAGCCCGTCTGGGCCGTCATGCAGGACGGCGACATAGGCTTCTTCAAATGGGACATTGCCGGCCTGAGGCTTCTGGGAGAGCCCGGCAGCCTTCACCTTTCCCCGGCCGTGTGCACGATGCCGCGATCCCTTGGACTGGAGATAGCCAAAGCGGTCAAGTCCAGGCTTCGCGGCAACGCCAGGCGCAAGCGGCCGGAGGATCCTGTCCGCGTGCAGACGCTTGCCATCGTCCACGGCTGGCTCGGCTATGTGGATGGCGGCGAATACGAGTACTTCCCCCTGCCCGAGATTCCCCCCAAGCCCAAGGAAACGGCGCTGGAGGTCACGGGCGTACAGGGCGTGGTCGACTGGGGCAGGGTCGAGGCGGCCCTGGACCGGTCTTCGGCCTTTGTCCGCGAGGGTGGCGGCTGGGTCTGGACCGTGGAGGCGGCGCCAGGCCGAAGTGTCGTCGCGGGACGGCTCGAGAACTGGAAGGGCGCGCTGGCGGCCGCCGCCCCGAACGAGTACCTGCTCCAGGCGCTGCGCACCCGGCTGGAGGCCCTCGGCATCCGTCCCGCGCCCCTGTCCCTGGACCGCAACTGGGAGACCGGCGGCATGGAGTGGCGTCCCGCGCCCCTGCCGCTTCCTGCCGGCAGCAAGGAATGGGGCTACGCCTGGCTTGTCCGGGACTATCTCGGCCTGCTTTACATGCGGGTGGACTACCTGGACGGAATGTCGGCGAAGGAGATGCTTGCCAGGCGTGGCGGCAGGGCCCGCGCAGCCGAGTTCCTGAAGGTCATGGAGAATGCCGAGGACCAGCGCTGGGACGATCCCGTCGTGCCTGCGCCTCTGGATCTTGGCTTTCTGTGGCGGGAGCTCGGGCTCGAGGACATGCTCCCCAAGGCGGACCAGGCGGACAGGGACGCCGGCGCCGCCGAGGCCACCCGGGAGTCGACGCCCAAAAGGGCGCACATCATCCCCTTCGAAGCCGCAAAGCGGCGCTGAATCGCATGCCGCCGGGCCAAGGCGCCGGCAGGGAGGATGCTCATGGCAAGCAAGAGAGCCAAGAAAAAGGCACGAAACAAGGCAGAGGAAAAGGCCAGGCAGGCCGCAGGCGCAGGCGCTTCCGCGCAGGCCCCTGCGCGAGGTTCTGCGCAAGCCTCCGGCAAGCCTTCTGACGAAGCCGGGGCGCAGGAGCGCAGGGCCTGCGTGGCCGAGGCCGCGCGGCGCGTCCTCGAGGAGGACGGCGCGCTCGCCTCGAAGATGGAGGCCTCCTTCTTTGGCCCTGAAGGGCGGCAGAGCGCTCTTGCGGTTCTGGACAAGGAGGCGAGGCTCGTCGCGGAGCACTGCTTCAGCGAGTGGCTGATTTCCTGGGTGCCCTGCGAAGGGGACCTCCCCTTTGGCGCAGAGGCCAGGCGCTACGCAGAGTCGCTTTTCGGCACCAGACTGACGGTTTGCGAGGTCCAGGAAGTCTCAGGGCAGGAGGTGCTGGTGATGGACCTTATAGGCGCCCAGGACAAGGCCTTCTGGCTGGATCTGGGCAGCGCCTGTCTAGGACTTGTCCGCTGGGACATCGTCGGCCTGCGCCTGCTTGAGCGGGATGGCGGCTTCCATGTCTCGGACGGCGTTTTGCGCTTCAGCCGGCCCGCAGGCATGCGCCTGCATGTGGCCATCTCGGACGAGTTCAAGCGCGACGCCAAGCGCAAGCACCGCACACCAACAGACTGGATTGTGGACTGTCTCGCCACCCAGATGTGGCTCATCGGCGAGGGGGAGGGCCTGAAACGGCTCGCCACGTGCTCTGAGGCCCCTGTGGCCGTCCCCGAGACCCTGCCTGCGTGGCGCCCCTACGTGAACGTCTACAGCGTTGGCAGCTGGCCAAGCCTCGAGGCTGTGCTTGCGCAGAGCCAGGACATCGAAAAGGCCGGGAGCACCCGGTGGATCTGGCGCGTTTCGGCTGGCATGGGACGGGAGGTGCCGGTAGCCCTGCTGGAGCGCCGGGGCGACATGCTTGAGGTCGCGGGCGCCACGGCAGGCCTGCGCAGGGCCGTTTCGTTCATGCTCTGGCAGCGTGCCAGGGGCAACGCCAAATACGACACGACGGAAGAAGTGCAGGATCAGGCGAGGCGAAGGGCCTTCTGCGAGCTGCTCGATGCTCCGGCCAAGGCTGGGCCTGAAGTCCGCGCCGCCACCTTCCTCGTCCGGCATTATCTAGAACTGCTCTACAAGGAGCATCCGTGCTTCGGCAAACGAACCGCAGGCAATGCCATTTTTCTGAAAAGCGTCCGGGAGAGGGTGATCCTGCATCTCAAGGCCTGGGAAAACGAGGAGCTGAAGTGCCGGCGTCCGGAACTTTCGGCGCCTCTGGACCTCGGCTTCATGTGGGAACGCCTCGGCATCGGGCGCTGGTCTGCAGCCGTGGCCGCCGAAGTTGCGCGCGGTCCACAGAAGGACACGGCGGCAGGGACGGTTCCCGCAGGCAGCACGGCTCCCGCGGCCGGAGCGCCGGCGGACGCCTCCCTGCTGGAAAAGCTCGAGGCGCAGAGCGCCGGCTACCAGCCGGCCTGCGTGCTCGGCGCCATGGCGGAGCTGGATCTGGCAACGGCCGTGCTTGCCAATGGCGGAAGCCTGACGGCTACGCGGGCGGCCTGGCTTCTTGCCTGCGATGCGCGGGGCATGGAGCAGCTTCTGGACGCGCTGTGCGCCCTTGGCTACTTCGCCAAGGAGGGGGCGGGCGCGGCCGCGCGCTACAGCGTGGCGCAGGGCTTCGAGCGCCTGCTCGACAGCCGCGATCCCTCCTCCTACATCCCCATGCTCAGGCACCGCGCGTGCATCCAGCGCAGCTGGAGCCGGCTTTCCTGGGCCGTCAGGGACGGCCTGCCCCAGAAGGGGCGCGAGAGCTTCCTCGGCCCTGAGCAGGACGGCGCCTCCTTCATCATGGCCATGAACGCCATCGCCATCCGCCTGGCCGAGGAGACCGTGGACGCGCTGGACAAGGCTGGCGTCTTCCGTCGCCTCGGCCCCTGCTTCCGCCTCATCGACATCGGCGGGGCCTCTGGCACCTATACCGAAGCCTTCCTGCGCCGCCTGCCCGAGGCCTCGGCAGCCCTTTTCGACCTGCCGGCCGGCATCGAGGCCGCCCGCCGGCGCTTTGCAGGCTCTTCCATGGAAGGGCGCGTCGAGCTCATCGAGGGCGACTTCACGAAGCGGGGCTTCCCGCTGGGCTTCCACCTTGCCTGGATCAGCGCCATCATCCACCAGATGAGCCGGCAGGAGTGCCGGGATCTCTACGCCAAGGCCTATGCAGCCCTCGAGCCGGGCGGCCTTGCCGCCGTGCGCGACTTCGTCATGGACGCTTCGCGCACCAGCCCTGCGGCAGGCGCCCTCTTCGGCGTCAACATGCTCGTGCAGACGGGCGGGGGCCGGGTCTTCACCTTCGAGGAGATCCGGGAAGACCTCGAGGCGGCCGGCTTTGCGGACGTCCGCCTTGCCGTGGACAAGCCCAGCATGTCCGCCGTCGTCACGGCGGCAAAGCCGGCATAGGGAGACTGGCCATGGACGACCTTGTGCTCTGCCCGAATCCCCTGCGCCTTGCGGCAGGCGTGGATGCGGCCTGCCTGCCCTTTGGCATGGAGACTGCACGGCGCACGCGCGCCTTCCACCAGGGCCTTTCCGCCTACCAGCCAACGCCGCTGGCTTGCCTTCCGCATTTGGCAAGGGCTCTGGGGCTTGGCGCCGTCTTGGTCAAGGACGAGTCGAAGCGCTTCGGGCTCAAGGCCTTCAAGGCCCTTGGCGGATCCTATGCTATGGGCCTGGCTCTGGCGGATGCGCTCGGCATCCCGGCGCAGGAGGCAAGTCCCGCCCGCGTGGCCTCGCCGGAAGCGCGGCGGCGGCTTGGCCAGATGCGCTTCGTCACTGCCACGGACGGCAATCACGGCAGGGGCGTTGCCTGGGCTGCCAGGGAGCTTGGCCACAGGGCCGAGGTCTTCATGCCGAAAGGCTCGGCCAGAGCCAGGGTCGAGGCCATACGCGCCCTCGGCGCCGAATGCACGGTCACGGAGCTCGGCTACGACGACACCGTGCGCCTGGCCGCCCGCCATGCCGAAGCCTGCGGCGGCATGCTCCTGCAGGACACGGCCTGGCCCGGCTACGAGCAGGCCCCCCTGCGGATCATGCAGGGCTACTGTACCCTTGCCCTGGAGTGCCTGGAGCAGATGGATGCGGCCGGCCTTGGCCTGCCGACCCACCTCTTCCTGCAGGCCGGCGTGGGCTCCTTTGCCGGCGCCCTGCTCGCCTTCTTTACGGCGCATGCCGGGAAGGCGCCCGTTGCCTGCACCGTCGAGCCCCATGCCGCCAACTGCCACTGCCTCTCCTTCGAGGAGGGCGACGGCAAGCCCCATGCCGCGGCCGGCCCTATGGACACCATCATGGCAGGTCTGGCCTGCGGAGAGCCCAATCCCCTCTCCTGGCAGATCCTCAAAAACCACGCCGCAGGCGGGCTCTCCCTTGGCGAGGGGGTGGCCGCCAACGGCATGCGCCTGCTGGCCGCCCCTGAATCCGGCGATCCAGCCGTGGTCTCCGGCGAATCGGGAGCCTCCGCCATGGGCGCGCTCGAGTATCTCATGACCCGCGAAAGCATGGCCGAAAACCGGGCGTTGCTTGGCCTCGGCCCCTCCTCCCGCGTGCTCGTCGTCAGCACCGAAGGCGACACCAATCCTGCCATGTACCGCGACGTCGTGCGCTACGGGCGCTTTGCCTGCCTGTAGCCGGGCGCCTGCTGCCGGGGCGGACGCCAGGGTGCCTCCCGCGCTTCACCCTCACGCAGCCCCTCGCGCCATGGTGGACGGCGCCTTCGGCAAGGCTTAGCCAGGGAACGGCGCTGCCGGAGGCGTTCTTTCCTCAGGCGGCAGGGGCGCATGCCAGCATTTCGGGAGTCAGGCCATGCATGCGGCTGGGCGTGTTGGCCGCTCGGGCCGGGCAGCCCCCATTCTGAACTCCCGCACTGAACTCCCGCGAGCCGGGAAGGAGCAGCCATGAAGCAGAACAGAACAAAGAAGAAAGCCGGCAGCGACGCGAATCCGCTCGCCTTCGACGGGATCATCTGAGTTTTGGCAGTTTTTCTACTATAAAACACTATCGTCCAGCTAACTATCTGATTATAATCTATATTTTTGATGCCCGTCCATGCGAGAGGTCCTCGAAGCTAGTAGATTTCTAATAGAAAAGAGGTTTGCTGTATCTGGTAAATCAGGGGCCACCACATGTCCTTACATCCGCATTTCTATCTATAAACTAGCGAAAATATT
>JAEEPQ010000120.1 GCA_016284885.1 Desulfovibrio sp. | reverse complement strand
GGGGCGGGGTCTTCGGCCACTCGCTGGTGCGTCTTGCCGAAATCCCCGGCGTGGAGGATCTGGCGCGCGACGTCTTCCTGCTCGGCCTTCCGGCCGATAACCTGCGTGGCCTCGCCAACAAGCCCGACATGCGCGAGGACTTCATGCGCAGCACCAAGGGCGTGCTCGGCGACATCGAGAGCGTCAAGCTCGCCAGCTACTGCCAGAGCGTAGACACCGTGCGCCGGGACCTGCGCGAGCGCGCCCGCAAGAGCGGCTTTGCGCGCGTCTCGATGCTCACCGTCATGGGCGAGCCCTATCTGGTCACCGAAGGCGAGACCCGCGCCTACACGCCCCAGGACATGAAGGTCATCGACCGCTGCATCAAGACGAGCACCCTGCTGACCCTCGCCTCCTACCGCGTCAAGGACCGCGTGCTGGTGGACGTGTGCGCGCCCGTGCTCGACTACCGTTCCGCACCGCCCGGCCAGAATGCGCCCTGCATCGGTGCCCTCGTGGCGACCGTCGACGTCAACACCCTGCTCGACGCCCTCAAGGAGGCGCTCGGCAAGACCGCCCGCACCGGCGTCCTCGCCGAGGAGCAGCCGGACGGATCCCTGCTCATGCTCACGCCCGCCGTGAAGCAGGGCACAGGCCTTGCCCTGCGTGGCTGGACCGTGAACGAGGACGACCTGCTCCACTTCGGACAGCGCAGATTCCCCACCCTGGACGGCAAGAACTATGGCCCCGTCAACTACACCCTTGGCCAGCGCATCGGCGAAACCGCGCTCTTCAGCATCGTTGCCGTGGAGGCCGCGCCCGAGGCGCTCCAGGCCGACGCCAAGGCCGACGTCTTCGGGATAGGATCCAAGATCGCGGCCTTCGGCGCCAAGGCCGTGCTCTACGGCGCAGGGCCTGCCCTGTGCTTCGTCACGCTGCTCGCCTGGTTCCTCTTTTTCAAGGGCCGCGAGCGCAAGGTGCTGCGCCGCCGCAAGGTCGAGCTCGAGCGCCAGAACCAGCGCGTCCAGATCGACGCCGGCATCGACGAGCGTCTCGGCCTCGGCGTAGTCTGCACCGACTTCGACGAGCACGTGCTCTTCGCCAACGAGAGCTTTGCCAAGATTGCCGGCGTGGCCAGCGCCAGCGACCTCATCGGCCAGAAGACCGGCATCCTGCCTCAGGATCTGTGCGTCAACCTAGGCCAGCACGCCTCCGAGGTCTGGCACAACGGCAAGGCCATCGAGACCGAGGACAAGCTCTCGGCCAACGGCATCTGGCACAGCTACCGCATCCACACCAGCCCCTACGTCGACAATTCCAGCTATCTCACCGGCATCATCAGCCTCTACCAGGACATCACGCCCATTGTGAAGGCTGCGGAGCGCGAGGACGAGCTCATCCTGCAGAGCGTCATGACCATGCACCGCGCCGTCCTGGCGGCCGACCGCTACACCGGCGTGCTCTCCCGCAGCCTCGTGCGCGTGGCCAAGGCCCTGGTGGATCTCGCCGACGGCAAGACGCCCGAGATGGAGCGTCTTGTCACCCTTACGGCCTACGTCTGCAAGCTCGGTCTCATACAGCAGATGAAGAAGTACCCTCAAGGCGAGGACCTCGGCACGACGGAGAAGCTGGCAGAGCTCGCCGCCATCTCCCAGGGCATGCTCGGCGGCTTCGACTTCGGCAAGTATCCGGTGCCCCGGCTCATCGCCGAGATGAACGAGCGGCTGGACGGCTCCGGCCCCAAGGGCCTCAAGGGCGACGAGATTTCGATGCCTGCCCGCATCCTCGCCATCGCCGACGTCTACTGCCGCCTGCTCAAGCCGGTCTCGGGCCCGGCCATGCCGCTGGAGACCCTCTTCAAGGACGTGCTCTTCGCCGAACCGCACCGCTTCGATCAGAGCCTGGTGCGCCGCTTCCTCGAGTACCTGCGCGCCACCCGCAAGCGGCAGATGCAGAAGGAAATGATGCGCATCTAGCCAGAGCCGGCTGAACAGCCTGAAATCCTGTGCAAAAACGCAGGGGACGCCGGCAGGGGCGCTCTCTGGCGTCTTCGCCTGCATCCATAGCTCGGACAGCTCCCATCCCTGCTTCGCGGCAGAGACGGCAAGCGTGAAGATAATCAGGAGCGCCCCGCACGGGATAGCGCCCATGTCGCAGGCGCAGAAGAGAACGACTCTTGCCCGCGCAGGAGTAAAAAAATGTCGCAATTCTTGCGTTCACAACAGAGGAGATTGACATGTTCAGAGCGATCGCATTGGCAATATGCTGTTCATTTGCAATGGTTTCAGCTGTCCATGCCGAAGAAAGAATCCGCGTTAACAATAATTCTGGTCGTGACGTCTGCGAGTTCTACATCAGCGCACATGATGAAAATGATTGGGGAGACGATCTTTTTGAAAATCTTGATCGATGCATTCATCATGGCGAATACGCTCAAGTAACATGGCCGGAAACAGCGAATACTGATCTCTTGTATGACGTACGCTATGTCTTTAGAGATGGAGAAGAAGCAGTATATGAGAATAATACCCTTACTCCTGGTGCCTTGAATGTTTTTAACTTCAATCGTCAATAATACAAAAATATTGACTTTGTGCGGCGCTTCGAGCGCGCCCGCCGTCCTTGGGGACGGCCTGTCCCCGCTGCCGGATGAGGGCGAAAAGCATGGCCCGCCTTGGGAGGCCTTGCAGGGCTGAGGCAGGCATGGCTGTCCCGCGGGCCGGCTGTGCCGGAGCATGCCTGAGGTCGCTTTCCCTGTGCCGGGGCGGAAGCGGGGCGAGCCATAGGCACTTGCCAGAGGCCCCGCCAGGGGACGCCCATCCCCCCGCAGCGGGGAAGTGCCTTTGATTTCCTGCGGGAATGGGATACAAGTGCAAAATTTTCAGGAGGGGCACATATGCCAGCCATAGCAAAGCTGTCCGATGAGGACGTGAAATTCTTGGAAACGGTCTTTCCGGGCGCGCTCATTACCAAGCCCGAGGAACTCAACGTCTACGTGTCCGACGCCAGCCTGCAGAGCGGCAGCCCCCTGTGCTGCGTGTTGCCTGAGCGCGTCGAGCAGGTGCAGGCTCTCTTTGCCTGGGCCGACGAGAAGCGCATCCCCATCTACGTGCGAGGCCGCGGCACCAACCTCGTGGGCGACTGCGTGGCCTTCAAGCCCGGCATCGTGGTCTCCACGGCGCGCATGGACCATATTCTCGAGATCAACAAGGGCGACTTCGTGGCCGTGGTCGAGCCCGGCGTCAACACCGCCCAGTTCCAGGCCGCCTGCGAGGCCCAGGGCCTCTACTATCCGCCGGATCCGGCGTCCGTGAAGGGATCCTCCATCGGCGGCAACGTCGTGACCTGCGCCGGCGGCATGCGCGCCGTGAAGTACGGCGTGACCCGCGACTTCGTGCTCGGCTGCGAAGTGGTGTTGCCGGGCGGCGATCTCGTGAAGTTCGGCGGCCGCGCCCACAAGAACGTGGTGGGCCTCGACTTGGCCCGCCTCATGGTCGGCAGCGAAGGCACCCTCGGCTTCATCTCCAAGCTCTACCTCAAGCTCATTCCCAAGCCCGAGGCTTCGGCCACTGTCATGGCGGGCTTCGGCTCCTACCAGGAGGCCCTCGGCGCCGTGGGCGGCGTCTTCGACAAGGGCATCCTGCCCTGCACCATGGAGTACATCGGCGAGCGCATCGTCAAGCTCATGAACGAGCAGGGCAACGTGCCCTGGCCGGCCGACAAGGTCCGCTCGGTGCTCCTCATCCAGGTGGACGGCAGCCGCGAGACCCTGCCCATCGAGATGCGCCGCCTCGAAGAAAGCCTGCCCACGGCCGTGTGGACCACCCGGGGCCTTGGCAAGGACGAGGAGGAGCCGCTCTGGGAGATCCGCCGCCGCATCAACCCCGTGGTCTTCGCCCTCGCTCCCAACAAGCACGGCGACGACGCCGTGGTGCCGAGAGGCTCGCTGGTGAAGGCCGTGGACGAATTCGTCCGCATCTCCAAGGAATACAACGTCATCATGGTGACCTACGGCCACGTGGGCGACGGCAACATCCACGTCAACGTGCTCTACAACGCCGAGGATCCCGACGAGAAGCGGCGCGCCGACGAGGCCATCCACGCCGTCAGCCGGGCTGCCGTCGCCATGGGCGGCTCCGAGTCCGGCGAGCACGGCATAGGCGTAGTCAAGGACGTGCTCCTGCAGATCTCCAGGCGCGAGCGCGATCTCATGCGCCAGGTCAAGGCCTGCTTCGACCCGCACGGCATCATGAATCCGGGCAAGGGGTACTAGCCATGGCGAAACGCGGCTGCACCCAGTGCGGAAACTGCTTCAACGTCTGTCCCGTCTTCAGCCTCATCCGGCGCGAGGAAGTGAGCCCCAAGGCCAAGCACGGGCTCATGGACGAAGGCTGGAAGGAAAACTCCAGGCTCAACTGGACGAGCATGCTCCGCCTTGCCAACTTCTGCGCCAGCTGCGGGCGCTGCGCCAATATCTGCCCCAGGCACCTCTCCGTGCCGGAGCGCCTCAACCAGACCCGCGCTCGCCGGCCCGGCTGGCAGCAGCGCTTCTGGAAGCTGTGGATAGGCGGCCGCAAGGTCTTCTGGCCAGCCGCCAAGTACGCGGCCCCTCTCTGGCCCCACAGCCTTCTGCCCGAAAAGCTCGGCTGCATGCAGAACTCCGCCCTGGCCATGAAGGAGCCGGCCAAGACCGCTCCCTGGCTCAAGCTGGCCGACGCTTCCAGGCCCCTTGAGGGCCTCTCCATCGTCCTCTTCGGCGGCTGCACGGCTGAGCGCCTGCGCCCTGCCTGGATAGAGAAGGCCAGCGCCCTGCTGGCCCGCCTTGGCGCCAATGTGCTCTCCGCCAAGGGCTTCGGCTGCTGCGGTGGCACCTTCAACCATGCCGGCCTCCCCGAGGCCGCTTCGAAGGCGGCCTCGGCCAACGCCGAGGTCTGGCGCACGCTCGGCCGGCCGATCGTTGCCACCATCTGCGCCTCCTGCCTGCACGGACTCAAGGACTATCCCCATCTCGAGGGCGTGCTTTCCGAGGCGGAAGCAGCTGACTGGACGGCCAAGGTCGTGCCGCTCTCGAGCCTGCTCAAAAAAGCCTCCTTCGAGGCATGCGCCGGCGCGCCTGCGACTTATGCCTACCATTCGCCCTGCCACTGGCTGCCCGGCAAGGACGAGGACATGGCCTGGCTCAAATCTGTCCTGCCAGGCCTGCGCAAGGGCTCGGCCCTGTGCTGCGGCTTTGGCGGCGTGCTTCAGATCATGAATCCCGAACTCAGCCGCGATCTGGCGACCAAGTGCTGGGACGGCCTCGACGCCAGAGCTGAGGTCCTTACGGGCTGCAGCGGCTGCACCCTCCAGCTGGCCTCCCATGCGCCCGAGGGCGCCCGCGTGCGCCACTGGCTCGACGTCGTGGACGCATAGGCTCCCACGGTAAGAACGAACGCAAGGCGCCGCCTTCCGCGTCCCCCCTTCAGCATGGGGCGGGCCGGGAGGCGGCGCTTCGCATTGGGAGGTCTGCGCGCAAAGCCGGCACAGGCCTCAGGGCAGGCAGAAGGCCGCAGGCAAAGCAGAAGGGCGGCCCCCCTCGGCAAGGGAGGCCGCCCTAGGTGCGCTTGAGCGATCAAGCTTTAGGCTGAAAGAGCGAGGCTATTCCTCTTCCTCGTCGCCTTCCCACTTGATGAAGCCGGGCTTGACGTCGACCATGGCGTTGACGATGAGTTCGACCAGGCCGCCGTAGGCGAAGCTGTTCTTGATGTAGAGGCCGTTCTCTTCAAGGATGTCGCGGATCTGGCCCTTGCAGTTGGAGCAGGGGGCACAGATGTACTTCTTGGTTTCGGGGCCAAGGCATTCCTTGAAGGCTTCGCTGATCTGCCAGAACTTTTTGCGGCCGGTGATGTTGCCGCGCCAGGCATCGATGTTGTTGCGGGTCATGATGGCGAAGCCGGAGCCACCGCCGCAGCAGTAGTTGTTGACGCCGTGGCAGGGCATTTCGCGGAACTGCGGCGCGATGGCGCGGAGCACTTCGCGCTGGGGCTCGACGATGCCCATGAGGCGGACGATGTTGCACGGGTCGTGCAGGGTGACCGGGAAGTTGTTGCGGGAAGGATCCAGCTTGAGGCGGCCTTCCTTGAGGATCTGGTTCAGGGTCACGTAGCAGGACTCGCGCGGCACCTGCAGATCGTAGGGGATGGCGCGGTCGGCGATGACGGTCATGGCCTTGTGGGCGTGGCCGCATTCGCCGACGACGATCTTCTTGCAGCCGAGCTCCTTGGCAGCCATCATGTGCTGGAGGGCAATGCGGGCGGTCTGGGGATCGTCGTAGAAGACGCCGTAGTTGACGCCGTCGTAGCCCACCTGTTTGCTGGACATGGTCCAGGACAGGCCGGCTGCGTTGAAGATGATGGTGAAGGCCGCGACGTTCTCGGGCCAGGCCATGATTTCGCCGGCGTTGTGGATGAGCAGGATGTCGGCACCCTTCTTGTCGAAGGGGGTCTCCACGCCGATGCCCGTGATTTCGCTGTAGTCCTCGTCGATGAACTCGACGTTGTCCTTGACGATGTCGGGGGTCATGCCGGTGGAGGAGCCGCGGTTCATCTGCAGCTCAGTGCCCTTCTCGTGCAGCTCCTTGGGCGCGAAGCCGAGTTCCTGGCTGAAGAGCTTGCGGATTTCGCGGGCGATGAGGCCGTTGTCGACGCCGATGGGGCAGACTTGGGCGCAGCGGCGGCAGAGGTTGCAGCGGTAGGCCAGTTCGCCGAGGCGGACGACGGTTTTCCAGTTCAGCGGGAAGTCGCCGTAGCGCCATTTGGCGAAGGGCTCCTTCTTGATGTACTGGTGGTAGATGCGCCGGAAGATCTCGGAGCGGAAGTTGGGGCGGTACATCTCGTTCTGGCCGCTCATCTCGTAGAGATGGCAGGCCGCGGAACAGGAGTTGCACTGCGCGCAGCAGTCCATGTTCGCTTCGAGCATGTTGCAGAAGAGCCAGTTGTTCTCGGTCTGGAAGAGCTTGCGGAAGCCGTCCAGGAAGCGATTCACCAGGTCTTCTTCTTCCTGCGGAGTCTTGGGGCGGGGGATGTTGAGCACGGAGACGCCGTCGAGCAGGTCGCAGGCGTAGGCTTCCCTGTCCTTCTCGGAGAAGGGCTTGCAGGGCTTCTTTTCGACGTCAAGAGGGAGGTCCGGGATGGCGTTCAGATCATATTCGATGAGCTGGCCTTCGACGGTGGAGATGTCGGTGAGCTTGGTGGGTTCTTTCAGCATGGTGCGCCTCGCTACTTGTCTTCTTCGGTCTTGGGCTTCTGGCACTCGTAGCCGGAGGTGGCCATTTCGACCCAGGTCATGCTCTTGCCCTCGGGATTGAGGTGGGGCGCCTTCCATGTGAGATGGAACTGGAGACCCTTGAGGATGGCGTCCTGGTTCTTCTTGCTTTCGGGCGTGGCAACGTCTTCCCAGCGCACGTCGTGGTAGAAGAAGTACTTGAGCAGAATGTGGCTCATGAAGGTGAGCGGGATGATGAGCAT
>JAEEPQ010000119.1 GCA_016284885.1 Desulfovibrio sp. | reverse complement strand
TGTGCAGCGAAAAGGCGCCGCGCCGGTTCATGACGGTGCGGCGCCTTTGAAGAAAAGCGGGCCAGGAGCGGAAGGCCTAGTCGATGCAGACGGCCTTGAGGATGCTGATGTTGTCCAGCGCCTTGCCGGTGCCCATGACCACGGTGGAGAGGGGATCCTCGACGACCGTGATGGGCAGCTTCGTTTCCTCGCGCAGGAGCTGGTCGAGGCCCTTGAGCAGGGCTCCTCCGCCCGTAAGCACGATGCCGCGGTCGACGATGTCGGCCGCCAGTTCCGGCGGCGTCTGCTCCAGCGCGATGCGCACGGCCTGGACGATGGTGTCCACCTGCTCGGAGATGGCCTTGCGGATCTCCTCGGATGTGATGGGAATGTTCTTCGGGATGCCGGTCACGAGGTCGCGGCCCTTGATCTCCATGGTCTCCTCTTCGGCGAGGGGATAGGCCGAGGCGATCTTGATTTTGATGTCCTCGGACGTGGTCTCGCCGATGAGCATGTTGTACTTGCGCTTGACGTGGGTCATGATGGCTTCGTCCATCTTGTCGCCGCCCACGCGCACGGAGCGGGAGTAGACGATGCCGGCGAGGGAGATGACGGCCACTTCCGTGGTGCCGCCGCCGATGTCCACGACCATGTTGGAAATGGGATCCTGAATGGGGAGGTCGGCGCCGATGGCGGCTGCCATGGGCTCCTCGATGAGGTAGACCTCGCGGGCGCCGGCCGACTGGGCGGACTCCTTGACGGCCCGCTTCTCCACCTGGGTGATGCCCGTGGGCACGCAGATCATGATGCGCGGACGCACCAGGCGGCGCGACTTGTGCACCTTGGCGATGAAGTGGCGCAGCATTGCCTCCGTGACCTCGAAGTCGGCGATAACGCCGTCCTTCATGGGGCGTATGGCCTCGATGTTGCCGGGCACGCGGCCGAGCATGCGCTTGGCGTCGTGGCCGACGGCAAGGACTTCCTTGTTGCCGCGGCTGTCCTTCTTGACGGCAACCACGGAGGGCTCGCGCAGCACGAGGCCCTGGCCTTTGACGAAGACGCAGGTATTGGCGGTGCCGAGATCGATGGCGAGATCGCTGGAGAAAATTCCGAGGATGGAATCGAAAATCTTGGACATGGGGCGTTGAGGTTCCTCACTGGGGCCGGGAAGAGGAGAGGGGCTGGCGGCGGGCAGGCCTAGCTGGCCTGATCCAAAAAAGCAGAAACCACTTGATCGGCTAAAAAGCGGGTCAAGTCAAGCAGATCCTTGCGCCTCGACGGCCCGCTCCAGCGTGCGGACGGCCCTTGCGCCCGGCAGGGGAAGGCCCCATGGCAGGGCCATGCGCAAGGCTTGAGGGGACGTTGGCGGCATTCTAATGGTATTGCTAAGGATGTGGCAGTCTGGCATACTGCTGGAGCCCAAAAACCGGAGTTCCGCATGCAGGACAACTTGCTTCTATTTGACATCGGCAACACGACCATGAAGGTCGGCGTTTCCGTCGGGGGCGTGCGCAGGCAGTACACCCTCCCCACGGACGCGGGCCAGACTGCCGACAGTCTGGGCCTGAACCTGCTCCTGCTCCTGCGCGAAGCCGGCGTTGCCCCAGGGAGCCTCAGCGCGTGCATTGCCGCGTCCGTGGTTCCCGTTCTCGACCCCCTCCTCAAGGCCGCCTGCGCCCGCTTCATCGGCTGCCCCGTGCTGTTTGCCCCGCAGGACCTGCCCATCCCTCTCGAAAACCGCTACCGCAATCCCCGCGAAGTCGGCGCGGACCGCCTCGTGGCCGGCTGGGCCGCGCGCAGGCGCAAGCCCGATGCCGGATCGCTGGTGGTGGTGGACTTCGGGACGGCGGTCACCTTCGACTGCATCGAGGGCGATGCCTATCTGGGAGGGCTGATTTTTCCCGGCCCCATGACCGCGCTCAAGGCGCTGGCCTCCTCCACGGCGAAGCTGCCAAGCATCAGCCTGGAGACCGAGGCTCTGGAGCCTGAACCCTGCCAGGACACGGCCACCAGCATACGCCACGGCATCGTCTTCGGCTTTGCCGCCATGGTGGACGGCCTCGTGGGGCAGCTGTCCCGGCAGATGCAGGGGCCGTGCGCCGTCGTTGCAACGGGCGGCTTTGCCCAGACCATGGCGAGGGTGTCCCGCTCCCTCGGCGACGTTGCGCCGGGCCTGCTCCTCGACGGGCTGGAAATGCTCTATAAACTGCAACAACAACGCCATCAACAAGCTCGGAGGCAATCATGAGCAATATCGCATCAGTTCTCGGCCGTGAGATTCTCGACTCCCGCGGCAACCCCACCGTTGAAGTGGAAGTGACTCTGGAATCCGGCATCGTTGCGCGCGCGGCCGTGCCCTCCGGCGCGTCCACCGGCAGCCGCGAGGCGCTCGAGATGCGCGACGGCGACGCGAAACGCTACGGCGGCAAGGGCGTCCTGCAGGCCGTCGAGAACGTCAACGGCGAGATCGCCGACGCCCTCACCGGCATGGACGTCCTCAACCAGGTTGCCATCGACAACACCCTCATCGATCTGGACAACACGGACAACAAGTCCCGCCTCGGCGCCAACGCCATGCTCGGCGCCTCCATGGCCTGCTGCAGGGTCGCCTCACTGTACACCGGCCAGACCCTGTACAACTACATCGGCGGCATCAACGCCAAGGTGCTTCCCGCCCCGATGATGAACATCATCAACGGCGGCGTGCACGCCCCCAACAACCTGGACATCCAGGAATTCATGATCATGCCCCTGCGCGCCGAGAGCTTCCACGATGCGCTGCGCATGGGCGCCGAAATCTTCCACACCCTCGGCGCCATCCTCAAGAAGGACGGCCACGCCGCCAGCGTGGGCGACGAGGGCGGCTACGCCCCTAACCTCAAAAGCCACGACGAGGCCTTCGCCTACATCATCCGCGCCATCGAGGACGCTGGCTACAACCCTGGCTCCGAAGTCATGATCGCCATCGACGCGGCCTCCACCGAGTTCTACAAGGACGGCAAGTACGTCCTCGCCGGCGAAGGCAAGGAGTTCAACAGCGTCGAGATGGTGCAGTGGCTGAGCGATTTCAAGAAGAAATATCCCCTGATCTCCATCGAGGACGGCTGCGCTGAAAGCGACTGGGAAGGCTGGAGCATGCTGACCTCCACGCTGGGCGACAACCTGCAGCTCGTGGGCGACGACCTCTTCGTCACCAACGCCTCCATCCTCGCCGAGGGCATCGACAAGGGCATCGCCAACTCCATCCTCGTCAAGCTGAACCAGATCGGCACCGTGACGGAGACTATGGACGCCATCGAGCTGGCCCACAACTCCGGCTACTCCACCGTCATCTCCCACCGCTCCGGCGAAACCGACGACAACTTCATCGCCGACCTCTCCGTGGGCGTCAACGCCGGCCAGATCAAGACCGGCTCCCTGTGCCGCTCCGAGCGCATGAGCAAGTACAACCAGCTCCTGCGCATCGAGGAGGAGCTTGGCGACAACGCCGAGTACTACGGCCCGCTTCTGGCCGACTACTACTTCCCCGCCGAAGACTAGTCTTTCGTTCTCTCCGCTCGACCCGGTCCGCCAGCCTCCAGCGACGCGGACCGGGTCTTGCTTTCCAGCATTTTCCCGCATTGCCCAGCATTTTTCCGCACAATGCGACAAGGGCGCCGGCCTCCGGCCGGCGACCGCAGGAGTCCTCAAGTGAAGCTCATAGATGGAAAGAAGACGGCCCAGGACATCCGCGCCGAAATCAAGGAAGAGGTCGCCTCCCGCACGGCCCAGGGCGTGCGCGCCCCTGGCCTTGCCGTCATCCTGGTCGGCGAGGATCCCGCCTCCCAGGTCTACGTGCGCAACAAGGAGCGCGCCTGCCAGGAAGCTGGCATACGCTCCGTGCCCTACCGCCTGCCCGCCTCCACCAGTCAGGAGGAGCTCATGGCCCTTATCGCCGCCCTCAACGCCGACGAGAGGGTGGACGGCATCCTCCTCCAGCTGCCCCTGCCCAAGGGGCTCGATGCCGACAGGTGCCTGCTTGCCATCGATCCGGCCAAGGATGTGGACGGCTTCCATCCCGAAAGCGTGGGGCGCCTCGTGCAGGGCCTGCCCGGTTTCGTCTCCTGCACGCCGGCGGGCATCATCGAGCTGCTTGCCCGCTATGATCTGCCCACCGAAGGGAAGAAGGCCGTGGTCATCGGCCGCTCCAACATCGTCGGCAAGCCGCTGGCCGTGCTGCTCGCCCGCCCCGGACGCTTTGGCAACGCTACGGTGACCCTCTGCCACTCCCGCACGCCGGATCTGGCGAAGGAGTGCCGGGAGGCCGACTTCGTCTTCGCGGCCATAGGCAGGCCCCGCTTCGTGACCGCCGACATGGTCAAGCTCGGCGCCGTCGTCGTGGACGTGGGCATCAACCGCACCGAACAGGGCCTGTGCGGCGACGTGGACTTCGAGGCCGTCAAGGACAAGTGCTCCGCCATCACGCCTGTGCCCGGCGGCGTCGGCCCCATGACCATCGCCATGCTTCTGAAAAACACGCTGCAGTCCTGGCGGCAGAGGCTCGGCCTCTGCTAGCCCTTCAGGCAAAGGAAGGAAAGCCATGTTCCGCAATGCCAAAAACGTCGGCTACGTCATGATAGGCCAGGGCGCCATTGCCCAGCTGGAGGACGTCCTCAAGCCCCGTCGCGAGGCCGGCGGCCCCGCCGTCTGGTTCTTCGACCACTTCTTCAAGACCGGCGCCCTTGCGGCGCGCCTGCCCATCGAGGACCAGGACGTCGTAGTCTACGTAGACACCACCGAGGAGCCCACCACCGACGGCATCGACGCCTACAAGGCCGAGATTGCCGCCCGCACCGGCGGCCGTCTTCCCTGCGCCCTGCTCGCCTTCGGCGGCGGCGCCACCATGGACACCTGCAAGTGCGTCGGCAACCTCCTGACCAACCCCGGCAAGGCCGAAGACTACCAGGGCTGGGATCTGGTCAAGCATCCCGCTCCCTACAAGATCGGCTGCCCGACCCTCTCCGGCACAGGCTCCGAGTCCTCCAGGACCGGCGTGCTCTGCAACGTGGCCAAGAACCTCAAGCTGGGCATGAACAGCGACTTCACCATGTTCGACCAGCTCATCCTGGATCCGGACCTCTCCGGGACCGTGCCCCGCAACCAGTTCTTCTACACGGGCGTCGACACCTACATGCACTGCTTCGAGAGCCTTGCCGGCTCCTACCGCAACGTGGTGGTGGACGCCCTCGCCGAGAAGGCCATCGACCTCTCCCGCCAGATCTTCGGCTCCGGCGACATGATGCTGACCGAAAACCGCGAGAAGCTCATGATCGCCTCCTACCTCGGCGGCATGGCGGCCGGCTTCGTCGGCGTGGTGCACCCCATCAGCGCAGGCCTCTCCATGGTGCTCGGCATGCACCACGGCATAGCCAACTGCTACGCCCTCTCCGCTCTCGCCGACATCTACCCCGAGCAGCACGCCGAGGTTGCGGAATGGATGGCCAGGCAGGGCATCGACCTGCCCAAGGGCATCTGCAGGAACCTCACCGACGAGCAGTACCGCCAGCTCTACGGCGCCAGCATCGTGCACGAGAAGCCCCTCTCCAACGCCCTTGGCCCGGACTTCAAGCAGATTCTGACCCTCGAGAAGGTCACTGCCATCTACAAGTCCATGTAGCCTTTTCCCCGGAGGCGGGTCTGCCCGCCTCCGGCCCCCTTTCCAGCCCCTTTTTTCCAGCAATTCCTTTTGGAGGCGGCTTGAGGCCTGGCGCCTGGCCGAACTACCGATGCAGCTCAGAATCAATTTCAGCGGACGCTCCATACGCTACACGGAAGAGGAAATTGCCGTCGTGGCCGAGGCCATGCGCAATGCCGAGCCCCTGACCCAGGGACGCCATCTGGCCGAGTTCGAATCGGCCTTTGCCCGCTATCAGGGCGTCGAGCAGGGCAGCTGCTTTGCCGTCATGAACGGCGTCTCCGCGCTGGAGCTCACTGCCCAGCTCTGCCGCTTCAAGGAGGGCGATGAGGTCGTCATCCCCTCCCACACCTTCACGGCCTCCGCCTATCCCTACGTCAAGAAGGGCGCGACGCTGAAATGGTGCGACGTCGACCTGCACACCCATGTCGCCACGGCGCAGACCATAGCCCGCGCCATGACGCCGAAGACGAAGGCCGTGGTCGTCGTGCACCTCTACGGCTACGTGGCCGACATGCCGGCCATTGCCAGACTCTGCAAGGAGCGGGGCGTTCTGCTCATCGAGGATACCGCCCAGGCCATAGGCGCCGAGATAGACGGCCAGAAGGCCGGCACCTTCGGCGACATGGCCATTTTCTCCTTCCACTCCCACAAGAACCTCACCACCCTGGGCGAGGGCGGCATGGTCTGGATCAGGGACAGGAAGCTCTGGCCCCTGCTCCCCATGCTGCGCCACAACGGCCACTGCGCCTATGGCTTCGAGCGCCCCGACTACTGGAAGCCGGCCATGGGCAACGTGGACATGCCCATGCTCGACGGCGAAATGCTCCAGCCCAACAACTACAGCCTCGGCGAGGTGGAGTGCGCACTCGGCACCAAGCTGCTCGAGCGCATCGACGCCATCAACGATGCCAAGCGCGCCCGCGCAATGCAGTTCATAGACGCCCTGAAGGACTATCCCGAGCTCGAGTTCCTGCGCGAGGACAGCCGTCGCCACAACTACCACCTGCTGGTTGCCCGCATGACGGAAGGCCCTGCCAAGCGCGACGCCTTCATGCGTGCCATGCACGACGAGAAGGGCATCAAGTGCGTCGTGCAGTACATTCCGCTCAACCGCTACGACTACTACAAAAAGCTGGGCCTGGGCGAAGCCGACTGCCCCAGCGGCGACCTCTTCTTCGACACCATGGTTTCCTTCCCCTTCCAGCTCTGGATGAGCGACGAAGACTTCAGCTACATGACCGTTGCGGCGAGGGACGTGCTCGAGTCCCTGCGCGCGTAGCGGCCGGTCCGCCGGCGCCCTTCCCCCGCAGGGGGAGAGGGAGTGCCGGGCAAGCCCGAGGATACCGCATGGACACGCGCTGCATCATCATACCGGCCATCAAGAAGAATGCCGTCATTCCGGACCAGCTTGTCAAGAAGCTGGCCGGGGTCACGCTCATCGAGCGCGGCATCGGCACCGCCCGGGACGTCTGTCCGCCCGAGGACGTCTATGTCCTCACGGACAGCCAGGAGATCGAGCTCATCTGCGAGCGGGCGGGCGTCGGCTGCCGGCGCAACAAGGACCTCAAGTTCACCACGCTCAACATTGTGGCCGAGATGCGCGACGTCCTGGGCGAGCTGGCCCAGAAGTACGAGCACTGCATCGTCCTGCGCGCCTCCTGCCCCCTCCTCACCTGGGTGGACGTCGAGGACGCCTGGCACAAATACCTCGAGGCCGGCGCCGACAGCCTTGTCACCGTCAAGAGCGTCCACCAGCGCATCTGGGGCGTGCAGGGCAGGAACCTGGAGCACCTGCTCGACGAGGCGGAGGGCGAGCGCGAGATCGTGGTCGAGAGCAGGGCCCTCATCATCCTGCGCTCCGAGGCGCTCCTCAGCACCCTCGCCTCGGGCTACGCGGCCAGGCTCACCAACGTC
>JAEEPQ010000118.1 GCA_016284885.1 Desulfovibrio sp. | reverse complement strand
TCCGGGCCAGCGCAGGCCTCGTCCTTCCCGGAGCGGCCAAGTCCCTGGGCGCCCTCATGGCGAAAGCGGCCCCCTGCGGCACGATGCGCCTTGCCCCAGAGCTGCTGGCAGGACTGACGGCAGAGCCGGGCCAGGATGCCGGCGCAGGCCAGAATCTGCCGCAGGCGCCTTGCAACGTGGACCTTGCCGTCCGGCACTTCAGCCTGCCTCCGCCTGCGGACAGGCCTGATCTCGGCCAGACCCGCCTTGTCTGCGTTGCGGTACGGGAGCGCGGGATGCCCGGGGAGCGCGGGCGGGAAGCGCTGCTGCTCTCCACGCTTGCCGTGGAGCGCGCAGGCGATGCCCAAAGGGTAGTCGAGCACTACGCGGAAAGGCGGAGCACCGGGCCCTGGCTCGGACTGATCAGGCAGGCCGTCCACGCCCTCGAGGCGGACGCGCTCAGAACGCCCTGGCGCCTGAGGAACATCCTGACCGTCTCCATGGTGGTCGCCTGGATGAAGACGCTAGCCGCGCCTCCCGATGGCATGTCCCCCGGCCCGCGCAGACAAGCGCCCGCGAGGCGGGTCCTGATGCGGCTCCCCCGGCCGCGCAAGCCCAGGCAGAGCGGATAGAGAGCGGATGGATGAATCCGCACTGCGCTGGACAGGCCAGCCTGCTGACAAGGTTCAGCAAGCACTGCCCTGCAAGGTCTGCCGGCATGGAGAAATGGGGGCGCCGCCAAGATGCCGCCGGCGCGCTGGCGGACTTTGGCTGGAAGAAGGCTGCAGGATGCGGTAGGGAAAGGAAGGCCCGGAGCGGATTGTCCGCCTCGGCCCTGCGCTGGTCCCGGAACTGACCGCCGACCTTCCGCGCAGCCTGCAGCAACCTGCAACCTGAATCCACGGAGGTCCCCCAAGCATGCCGCGCTTTCTGAAAGCACTCTTCCTTGTCCTTGCCCTTTCCCTCGCCGTCTCGCCGCTCTCCGGCTGCGCCAAGCTGGAGCAGGCGAAAATCGCCCTGGAGGCCTCCGACACGCCGCCGGCAGACCTGCCTGCAGCCCTCCATGCAGACCTCACCAGGCTCTCCAAGGTGAACGGAAAGCACATCGGCGGCTCCTTCCCCGGCACGCCCGGGCAGGCCGACCTGCGCAACTGGGTGCGCGCCACGCAGGGCTCTGCCTACGATCCCTTCGACAAGGTCTACTACACCCTGGGCTCCAAGCAGGACGGCGCAGCCTACATGCGCGTCCTCAAGTGGGGCGATACCGAAGAAGCCCGCACCTACGTCGACGCCACCAAGTTCCAGTACGCCCGCTTCCCGCACCAGGGCCTCGCCCTCTACCGGCCCTCGGCCGCGGATCCCGTGCGCTTCTTCTGCTGCGGCAACCAGCACGAGGCCAAGGACAAGGAGGTCAAGGAGAACACCCAGATTCTCAACCTGCTCGAGTGGAACAAGGCGGCCAAGACCGCGGATCTCGTTGCCTCCTGGAAGCTCTTCGACAGCAAGACCTACATGGCCGGCTTCCGCATGGACGCCTGCGTCTCGCCTGACGGCAAGTGGCTGGTCGGCCAGGCCAAGCGCAACGACGACGGCAAGATCGCCATCGGCGTGTGGAAGATCGAGAAGCTCCTGGCCGCCAAGGGCCAGCCCGGCACGGTCGTGGACGCCACGGGCCTTGCCGAGCGCGTCTTCGTCTCGCCATGGGGCACCAAGAACATCGCCATGCAGAGCCTTGCCACGGACGGCCGCTGCATCTACGCCCTGCACTCCTCGCCCGACCTTTCCCCGCACTCGGTCTACGTCATGGACATGTCGGGGCGCCGGCTCCTCGACAGGAAGCCCTCCACCGAAGGCCTCGAGCTCTACAGCGAGTTCAAGAAGCACAGCGCCGAGGGCGAGTGCCTCTTCTTCGCCAAGGTCGCAGGCAAGACCTGCCTCGTCATGGACGTCTCCCTGGGCGTCTACAACGTCAAGGACGACGCGGGCAAGATCCGCGACGACAAGTACTCCCGCTACACCCACTACTACGTGCTCTTCTAGGCCCGGCTGAGTCCTCGTCCAGTCCGGCCCTCTTCCGGAGGCGGTCCCGGGGCAGGCCCCTGCGGACCGCCTTTCCCGCTTCAGAAGACTTCCGCCTCCCTTCACCCGATGCCAAGGAGACAGCCATGCAGCCTTTTCCTCTTGCGCTCGCGAGCCTTGCCCTGGCCTTGGCCCTGGGCCTTGCCGGCGCCTCCACCCCCGTGTGCGCCCCGGCAGCCGATGCGGCCGGAGCCGGGCAGGCCAAGCCTGGCAAGGCCAAGCCCGAGAAAGCTAAGGAAACCCAGGAGACCTACGCCCTCGCCAAGAATCTGCCCGCAGACTTCAAGCTTCGCTTGAAGCCTCTGGAAAAGCCTGGCCGCCACATCGGCGGCTGCTTTCCCGGACGGCACCCCGACCAGGGACCCCGCGCCTGGGGCCGGGCGACCCAGGGCTCCGCCTGGGATCCCTTCGACAACGTCTACTACACCCTGGCGGCCCGCAGGGACGGCGCCGAGTCCATGCGCGTCATGACCTGGGGCGACAGGGAGCAGGACCGCGTCTTCGTTGCCGAGACCAAGTGGGAGCATGCGCGCTTCCCCCACCAGAGCCTGGCCCTCTACCGGCCCTCCAAGGACGCGCCCGTGCGCTTCTTCGCCCAGGCCAGCGTCTTCGAGGCCAAGGACAGGAAGGTCGACGCCAAGTCCTTTGTCCTCAACCTTCTCGAGTGGCAGAAGGACCAGGGCACCATGGCCGTTCTCGCCTCCTGGAAGCTCTTCGACGAGGCGACGCACGCCCCCTGCCAGATGAACGCCTGCATCTCCCCGGACGGCCAGACGCTCGTCTGCCGCGCCAGGCGCCTTGCCGACGGCGTCTGGGTCTTCGGCGTGTGGAAGACGGCTACGCTGCTCAAGGCCATGGAAGGGCGGGATCCCGCGCAGCCCGCACATCCCATAGACGCGCAGAAGCTGTGCGAGCGTATCTTCGCCTCGCCCTGGGGCACCCGGAACATCGCCCTGCAGAGCCTCGCCACCGACGGCCGGCTGCTCTACGGGCTCACCTCCCCTGCCGACATGAAGCCGCACCAGATCTTCGTCATGGACCTCGAAGGCCGCAAGGTGCTGGAGCGCCGGCCCTCCTTCGAGGGCTTCGAGATAGCGCCTGAATTCCACAAGCGCTGCGCCGAGGGCGAGGGGCTCTTCTTTGCCAAGGTGGCCGGCGAGCTGCGCCTGGTCATGGACATGTCCCTTGCCGTCTACGACAGACCCGACGAGAACGGCATGCCGAGCCTCAAGTGGACGCGCATCAACCACTACTACGTGCTGTTCTAGCGGGCCTGCCCCCAAGGCCCCTCTCCGGGCAGCGGCCCGGATCTGCTGCAGGCCGGAGCGGACCGAGGTGCGCTCCGGCCTGTCCGGCTTCAGGCCCCTTTGCTGCGCACAGACCCGGTAACGCGTCTAGGACAGGGCATACGCCGCTTCAACGGCGCCCTGGGCGTACTTCCTGAAGATGCCGCAGGCCGTCTCCAGGGCCCGCTCGACGCTTTGCCTGCCTGAGAAGCCGTAGATCACGGTCAGGATGTCCCTGGCCTCTTCGCCCACCATGGTGCGCCTCGAATCGCTGACAGGGCAGCCGAAGGGCCCCTGGCAGTCCGCCAGCAGGGGCATGCGCTCAAGCTTGATCGCGCCCTTGCCTATGCCCTCGTAGGCTTCGCCGGCAAGGCCAAGCCGGAAGACGGCGTCGCCCCTGATGCCGGCACGATCGTAGCTTCCCAGGGAAAAGCCCGTCTCGAGGGAGACGAGGTTGTTGGCGTCGACCACGGCGTTGACGCGGTAGAGATCCTTTGCCTGGCGCACGCGGCGGTAGAGGGCTTCCGAAGAGATGCGGGTGCGGCCCGGGTCGATGCCAAAGGCCTTGAAGGCCCGGCGGCTGGGGCCGATTTCGGGCATTCCGGCAAGCTCCGTCGCCTGCAGGCGGGCATAGAGCGCCGGCTGGACGATCTTCTCGAAGTCCTCCCACAGCCTGCCGGACGAGGCCGGGACCTCGGGCTTCCACAGAACGATTCCAAGGACGGCATCAGGCCAGAGCGCCTTGAGGCCGCCGTCGACGACAAAATGCATGCAGCCTCCCTGCAGGCGCCGCCTTTTGGTCCCAGGATCCGGTCATGGGTCATGGGGTCATGGCGCCCGCCTTGACAGCAGACAGCCTACGCGAGAATCCCTCGTCCTGCCATCCCGAAGCCTGCCTGGCGCGGCCTTTCCGCTTCGAAACGCCTGTTTTCTTGACTTGGCGCGCTTTTGCCGTATCGTCCGCAGTGCACGCCGGGAGACACGCCAAAGCGCGCCGGCGGCTTCAAGGGAGGTGCCTTATGTCCAACTATGCGCTCTGCGACGACTTTTCCCGCTGCGATGTCGACGACCGCGACAATTACAACTGGACGCCCCTCATGGGGGCTGTCCACCAGGGCACCCTCGAGACCGTCCGCGCTCTGATCGCCCGGGGCGCCGACGTCAACGCCATCGGCGGACTCAGCACCCGGGACGAGTGCACTCCCCTGCGCATCGCCGTGCTGGACGACAACATCCCCATGGCCGACCTGCTCATCAAGAGCGGCGCCAAGGTCAACGCCTGCGACTTCTACGGCAACACGCCCCTCATCGATGCGTGCTGGCACTGCAACTCGGCCATGCTCCAGCTGCTCATCGATGCCGGCGCCACCATGGAGCGCGCCACCAAGGGCGATGTGCTCGACGCCTTCGAGTGCGTCAAGGAAGGCGCCGCGGAGTCGAACGCGGATCCGGCGCCTGCCCTCAAGGTGCTCGCTGCCCACTGGATGCTCTCTTCGGCCCAGTGCGGCGACTTCGACGGCGTCGAAGAGGCCATCGCCAACGGCGGCGACATCAACGAGCGCGACGAGAACGGCCGGACCCCTCTCTTCTACGCCTTGGAATTTCTTGAGCCTGCAGCCATCGAGACCCTCATCCGCAGCAAGGGCGCCGATCCCTCGGTCAGGGACAGGCACGGCATGACCCTGCTCCACTACCTGCTCGGCCTCTGCCAGGGCGACGACAAGGAGATGACGCGCATCGTCAGCATCCTCCTCAAGGCCGGCATCGACGTCAACGCCCGCGACATCTACGGCCGCACGGCTGTCTTTGCGGCCAACACCGTTGCCATCGCGAAGTCCCTCGTCGAGGCCGGCGCCGACCTCAACGCCAGGGCGCTGGACGGCGCCACCCCGCTCACCGAAGCCCAGAGCGGCGCGCTTGTGCGCTTCTTCGCCGAGCACGGCGCCGATCCCGAGGCCAGGGACGAGGACCAGAACACCCCGCTCTCCCAGGCCGTTTCGAACTTCCCCGAAGACACCAGCGCCGTCCAGGCCCTGCTGCGCGCAGGCGCCGACGTCAACGCCAGGCTCTGGGACGGGCTGACGGTCCTGCACCTGGCACGCAGCCCCAGGATGGTGCGCTTCCTCATTACTTCCGGCGCCGATCCGGCGGCCAAGGACATGCAGGGGCGCCTGCCCACCGAAACCTGCGCCGAGTGGATGCAGCCCGAAGAGATCGAGGCCGCCTTCGGCATCTTCCAGAGCTTCGCCAACATCAGCACCGACAAGCTGCAGTAGCCAGGCGCAGCCTCAGCGTGCACGGCCGGCACGGCCCTCCCTGTCCGCACCGGAAGCACCGGAAGGGAGGGCTTGAGGCCGAAGGCCCAAACGGCCTGCCAAAGGTCGAAGACCCGGGCAGGCCTGGACGCGGGGACCTCTCGCGCACCTTGGGGGCGGGCATCTGCGCGGCGAAAACCTTCGCGACGAGACGTGCCCGGCTAGAACTTCAGGGCAGCCTCGAGCATGCCCTCGGCAAGCGTCGGGTGGGCGTGAATGGTGGCTGCCAGGTCCTGGACCGTGCAGCCCTTGTGCAGGGCAAGCGCGGCCTCGGCGATGAGGTCCGTGGCGTGGGCGCCGGCAATATGGGCGCCGAGGAGCCGGCCCGTGGCCCTGTCTGCCACGAGCTTGAAGACGCCTGCGAGCTCGCCCATGGCGTGGGCCTTGCCGAGTTCGCGGAAGAGAATCTGGGGGCAGGCGCAATCGTAGCCCTTGGCCTTGGCCTGCTCCTCGGTGAGGCCGACGCAGCCGATTTCAGGCGAGGTGAAAATGCCCGAGGGGCAGACGGCGTACTCGGGCTCGGCCGCTTCGCCAAAGCAGGCAGCGGCCGCGCAGCGCGCCTCGGCTTCGGCCATGTGGGCGAGCATGATGCGCGAGGGGCCGAGCACGTCGCCGATGGCGTAGACGCCGGGAAGCGAGGTTTCGAGGCTGGCGTTCACCGCAATCCAGCCTCTGGCGTCCACGGCGACGCCGGCTTCGGCAAGGCCGAGGCCTTCGGTGTTGGGCACGCGGCCCACGGTGGAAAAGACGCAGTCGGCTTCGAGGCTCAGCGGCTTTTTCGCCGAGGCGGGCAGCCTGTCCTCGGGCACGAAGGGCGAGGGGGCGAGGTCCGCGACGACGCGGCCCTCCTCGATGCGCACGCCGGCCACGGTGCGGCAGAGCTCGGCCTTGATGCCGCGCTTCTTGGCCTCGCGCAGCAAAAGCTTGGACATGTCCTGATCGATGGAGGGCACGGGCAGGAGGCGGTCCAGGCCTTCCACGACGGTGACCTGGCTTCCGAAGGCGCGGAAGACGAAGGCCAGCTCGCAGCCGACCACGCCGCCGCCGACGACGAGCAGCCGCGCAGGCACCCGGTCGAGCGCAAGGGCCTCGTCGCTCGTGAGCACGTACTTCCCGTCGCAGGGAAGCGAGGGCAGGCGGAGCACGCTTGACCCCGTGGCCAGGATGACCCTGTCGGAGGCTAGCTCCTGCACGCCGCCGTCGGGGCTGGCCACCTGGACGAGGGCGGCCGAAACGAGGCGGGCGCGGCCTTCGACCAGCTTGACCTTGCGCTGGGCACAGGCCTTGGCAAGGCCGCTCTGCAGGGTCTCGACCACCTTGGCCTTGCGCGCCAGCACGGCCGGCATGTCGGCTGCGGGCGCCCCTGCGCCGGCAATGCCGAACTCGGCGGCGCGCTTCACGGCCTCCAGGGCGTCGGCCGAAGACTTGAGCGCCTTGGTGGGGATGCAGCCGCGGTTGAGGCAGGTGCCTCCCAGCTCGCGGGCTTCGACGAGGGACACCTCGGCCCCCCTGCGGGCGGCTTCGAAGGCCGCAGTATAGCCGCCGGGACCGGCGCCGATGACGGTGATGCGAAGGGCCATGGCTTTCCTCCAGTGCTTGCGTGGCATAGCCGCCTGGCGCCTGGAAGTCCGCATGCCCTGCAGCCTTCCGAACGCCGGCGTGGAGTGAACCTGCCGCACTGCGACACTTTTGTCATGCCCTCTGCCCCTATTCCCCCTGGTTTTTTGCCCTCCAGCCATGCATCCCCCGGCAGGCTTTCCAGCCTGCAAGGCGCTGGAAAGCCTGCGCCATATGGGCTATTGCTGGAGAGAACCAGACGGCCTGGCCCCTCGGCCGGCACGGCCTAGGCGCCCCCGCCCAAGCGGGGCCACAAAGGCAAGCAAGGTAGGCAAGGAGCAAGCCCTGTGACGTCCCCCCTGCTCGAGCTCAACGGC
>JAEEPQ010000117.1 GCA_016284885.1 Desulfovibrio sp. | reverse complement strand
GGACCCTCGAGAATCTTGACGTAGAGGTAGACGCCTTCGCTCTCCTGCACGGAGAAGGAGATCGGCCGGGCCCGGGTGTGGCTGGCAATGCGTCCGCCAATGGCCTTGGCGCCGTCGCGGGGCGCCGCAAGGAGGCGGGAATCGCCGTCTTCGGTGGCAGTGACGCATACGCCGAGCATGGACTGGTGCATGTAGCCCTGGCCGCCGTCGTAGGCCACCTTGAACCACTTGCCCTCGTTGGCAAGCAGGCGCACCACGCGGCGCTCCTTGACGCTGTCGGGGCTGCTGGGCGAGGCGTAGGGGATGACGTCGATGACGCTTCCCGACGGCGCATCGCGCACGTTGGTGCCGGCCCTGTCGGGATCGACCACGAGCACGCGGGGCTGGCCGGCAAAGGCGGGCGCAGCCAGGCCAAGGACAAGGAGCAAGGCCGCAAGCTTCTTCATGACGCACGACTCCGTGAAGACCCTGCCCGCCGGGGACAGAGGTGAAGCTTGAGAGGGGATGCGGGAGGGCGCGCAGGCGCCCGTTGTCTAGCAATGCTAGCGCGTTCTAGCCAGGCTGGGAAGGCGTCCTGCACGGGTTTTGCGGCAGGGGCGTCTGACAGGATCTCTGCCGAAAGGCTGTCGCCAGACCTTTCAGATGCTTCCAGCGTGGCCAGGCACCGGATGCCTGAAGCCGGAACGCCAACCTGCCGGGAGGAGGCCTGATCGTCAAAAGCGCCTGCGGAGGGTCCTTCTCCTCTGGGCCGCCCCGGCATCCCGCCTCAGGCAGACGGCGGAGGGGGGAGATGCGAGGGCGCCTGCGAGGGCGCCCTGCTTGCAGGCCGTCCCAGTTCGGCATAGGAATGTTACGGGCCTGGCTGCGAAGACCTGGCATCGGCCCCTTCCTTCTCCCCATCGCGTCCTGCCTTCTTCCCTTTGTTCCGTCCGAGGGCGGACAAGGAGCCCGCTCCATGCGTTCGCGCCCTTCTGCAGTCCTGTCCGCGCTTGTCCTCATGTCCTGCCTCGCCGCTCCGGCCTCCGGCCAAGAGAAGCCGTCCCTCGGGGAGATTCTGGACAGCGGTCGCCTCGAGGATATCGAGGGCTGCTGGGAATGCGTTGCGGGACTCGTCAACTCGAAGACGAAGGAGCCGCTGGCGATGGCGTTCTGCTTCGATGCCGACGGCGAAGGCGAGCGAACCGTGAAGGAGAAGTTCGGTGACACCTGCCGTGGAAGCGCCCGGGCCGTCCTGCAGGAGGACGGCGTCCTTGCCGTGGAGGCAGGTCCTGCACAGTGCTTCCGCACAGACGCCAGCTACGTTGCGCAGCGCATCGAGTGCCGGAACGCTTCCGGCGGTCCCGAGTGCCAGGGAAGCGAGGAGCGGAAGAACCGCAGCCCTTCAAAGTGGAAGGCCGTCTTCGAGCGTGAGTAGGCCCTCTCCCGTCCCGCGCGCACGGCAAACGAGGCCGGCGCGCCTCAGCCGACGAATCCTGGCAAGGTCTGGCAAGGGTCGCCCGGGAAGGAGGGGCTGCGGCTGCTGTCGGCGTGCAGGGAATGCCACCCGCATGCCAGACTGTCCAGAGACGGGCTTGACGGCAAAGCCGCTCTCCTTGTCAAACGCCCTTTTTCCGCTTTGGCCAGGGCAGCTCGCCGGCCACGGCAGGCATGAGCTCGCAGAGCAGCTTGCGGTCGTCCACGGCGTCGACGAGGAGCATGGCTTTGGCGCCCTCGTAAGGTCGCTCGAGCTGGGCATGGGGCAGGAGCCTTGCGGCCGAGGCCGTCGGCTTGACGAGCAGCCTGTCGTCGTAGATGCCGCCGACGACCTTCCCCTGGCAATAGAGGATGAACTCGCCCATCATCGCCCTGGACGAGACGCCGTCCAGCCCGGAGAGCTGATCCAGCACGTAGTCGAGGTACTGTCTGCTTGACGCCATGGTCTTGCCTCCTCTGCGTCTACGAACGGTGCAAGCCGTGCAGCAGCGTCGTGCAGCGTCATGTCTGGCCGGCAGCGGCCTGAGGCGACGTCCCTCCGGCTGCCGGAAAGGTCTGGACGCGAAAGGGTCCGGCTGGCGAAGCGTGCCTGCCGGACCTTCTGAAAAGCGTGCCTGAAAAGCCTGCTAAACTGTATCCATAACTGCGGGAAGGCCGGCTACTGCGGCCAGATGAAGTGCAGGATATAGTAGGCGCAGGCGCCCACCACGCCGGCTGCCGGCAGGGTCAGGGTCCAGGCCACGATGAACTGCTTTGCCACGGTCCAGTGTACGGCGTTGAGGCGCTTGACCGAGCCCACGCCGAAGATGGCCGAGGAGACGGTGTGCGTGGTGCTCACCGGCGCGCCGAAGAGGCTCGCGCCGGCAATGACGATGCCGGTCGCGCTCTCGGCGGCGAAGCCGTGGTAGGTTTCGAGCTTGAAGATGCGGTTGCCCATGGTCTTGACGATGCGCCAGCCGCCGATGGCCGTGCCGAGGCACATGGCAAGGGCGCAGACGATCTTGACCCAGAGCGGGACCTCGATGGCCGGCAGGAAGCCGAAGAGCACCAGCGCCAGCGTGATGATGCCCATGGTCTTCTGGGCGTCGTTGAGGCCGTTGCTTAAGGCCACGAAGCCGGCGGAGAACCACTGCAGCCGCCTGAAGGTGGCGATGACCCGCGCCCTGCGGTGCCTCGAGCATATCCAGTAGAGCAGCCACATGATGAGGAAGCCGACGAAGAAGCCGATGAGGGGCGAGCCGACGAGGGGCACGAGGACCTTGAGGACCAGGCCCTGGAAGTTCACGGCGCTGGGGCCGGCATGGGCCCAGCCGGCGCCGATGAGCCCGCCGATGAGGGCGTGGGACGAGGACGAGGGGATGCCCATCCACCAGGTGAAGAAGTTCCAGAAGATGGCCCCCACGAGGGCGGCCAGCACGAGGATGTGGCAGCCCTCGACGACGTGCGGGTAGACCAGGCCGCCGCCCAGGGTCTTGGCGACTTCCGTGCCCAGCAGTGCGCCCACGAAGTTCAGGGTGGCAGCCATGGCGATGGCGTACTTGGGCTTCGCCACCTTGGTGGAGACGATGCTTGCGATGGCGTTGGCGCAGTCGTGGGCGCCGTTGGTAAAGTCGAAGATCAGGGCCGTGGCGATGATCAGGATGAGCAGTATCGGGACCTCAAACATTTTTCAGCACCGCTTCTTCGATGTCTTCCGCCAGGTCCGTCAGTTTGGCCAGCACGCTCTCGAGCCTGTCGTAGATCTGGACCCACTTGAGGGCGTCCGTGAGTTCCAGCGGCTTGACGTCTTCGGGCAGGTCCATGCACTCGGCGACGCCCACGGCGACGATGGTGTCGCACTCTTCCCTGAGCATGCGGAAGGAGCGGGTCTTGTGCACGTCGTGGCGTTTGGTGAGGCCCTGCAGCATGACGGTCGTGAGCTTGGCCATCTCCTCGATGTTGGCGGCCACCTTTCTGGCGGGGAAGCGGAAGCGTGACATTTCATACACGGCAATGCGGGTGGCCATCATCTGCAGTCCGTCGATGCACTCTTCCTGGTCCTGGTTGATGCGCAGGATGTCCTCGCGGTCGATGGGTGTGATGAAGGACTGGTAGAGGGTGCGCGATATCTGCCTGTGCAGCTTGTCGGCATCGGCCTCGACCTCGGCGATGCTTTTGTTGACCTCGTAGCTGCGGGGGTCGCCGTCGAGCATGACGCGAAGCTGCTCCGCGATTTTGCAGAGCATGGCGTTCTGGTCCAGCAGCATTTGAAAAAATGGCGCTGATTTCGGGAGAAGGGAAGCAAACATCTGACAGGCTCCGTCGGCGCATGCCGGTCTGAACGGGTTGCACGAAGGGTCGCGGAAGCGTGGAAGGCTCCCTTGGTGCGCACGATGCGCAGGTAGTACTTGAACTTATCCTATTTTGTCCTTGCCTGCAAAGCCTGCAGCGGCGCCAGATGTCCCCGGAAGCTCCCAGCCTGCGCCCTTCCCCGGCCTTCGTCTGGGCGCTCTGCCAAGGGGTGCGAAGCCCTTTGCTTCAAGCAGAGCTTGAGGTCCTGGCGACACATGGCAAGCCTGTTCCTGCGGGCCGCTGGCACGCGCTGGAGCGCGAATCCGGGGCAGGCCTTCGTTGCTAGGCAGGCTAGGCCTCCCCGCCCTGCCCCGTGCCGGGAAAGCCGAGGATGCGGGCCGAGAGGCGCGGCCAGGCTACGGGCCTGCGGGCCGCCAGCTCCTCGGGCCCTGCCTGGCAGGCCCGCATGCCGTGCCAGGCAGGGCTTTGCAGCAGGGCCTCGCCAAAGGAGGCTTCGGGCGCAAGCGGAGAGGCAAAGACCACGAGGTCGCGGGAGGGATCCCTGCCGGCAGCCTGGCAGTGCGCCTTCCAGATCTTGGCAAAGGACTCTGCGCTGGCTGCGTCAAGCGGCGCTGCCGCGACGGCAGGCACGACGGCGATCCTGCGCCTTCCCTGGCGCTCGGGCAGGACGAAGCTGCCCTGGGGAAGCGCTCCCGCTGTCCCGCCTGCTGGCTGCACAACTGGTCCCTGCACCGGAAAGGGGAGCGCTCCCCGGTAGGCCAGCCTGACGAAGCCTTCCAGCACCATGCGCGGCCAGAAGGGGGCAAGACAGCCCGTGGGATCGTCCAGCAGGGCCTCGGCAAAGCCTTGGCAGGGGCCGCGTCGTGCCTGATCCGCCCCGCCGGCAAGGCGCAGGCCGTGCAGGAGCAGAGGATCGGCAAGGCGCAGGCGAAGCAGCGCCTGCCCGCCCAACCCGGTCTGTCCGCTCTGTCCTATCGGTCCGCCAGGCTCTGACAGCTCGGCAAGGCCGGCCTGCACCAGAGCCCTGGCGCAGCAGGCAATCCCTGCCGGACTGGCGCCGGCAGGGGAAGCCAAGGCAAGCGGCAGGCCTTCAGCCCCGGCGGCAGACGCGGCCTCCAGCAGCGGAAAGCCGAGGCGGGCGCTGATGCCGGCCCGCTCGAAGGCCCGCCAGGGCTGACGCCAGAGCCGCTCCTGGGGGGCCTGGAGGAAGCTTTCCCGAAAGGAGGGGGCTTTGGGAAGCAGCGCCAGCGCCGAGCAGCGCGATCCTGCGCACGCCAGGGTCCAGACCAGATCGCCGGCGCTCCAGTCCGGAAAGAGCCCGGCCAGCCTGGCAAAGGAGAGGGGCTTGAGCTGGAGGCGCTCGATGCCGGCCGGCAGTCCCCGTCCCTGGGGAAAGCCGGGACCGGAGCAGCCGAAGACAAGGGCCTGGCTGGCCCCCTTGCCTTGCCTGGCCAGGCGGGCCTTGAGCCTGGCCAGAAGCAGCTGCGTGAGCGCTGGCTGGTTGAGGCACAGCCTGTCCCAGCCGTCGAGGATCAGGGGCAGGGCAAAGCCGCGTCTGGCCGCCAGCTCGGCAAGCCCTTCGCAGAGGCTTTCAGGATCGGGCAGGACGCTCTGGCCGAGCAGGGCGCCGAGCGTCAGGGACGAACCCTTGAAGGTCGGGGCCAGATCGAGAAAGGCGCAGGGCACGCCTTGAAGGCCGCGCTTCAAGAGCGTCGTCACGCCGGAGCCCGGTGCGCCTTCGACGCTGAGGGCATGGACGGGCGCGCGCCGGGAGCCGGCCGTTGCAAGCCAGCCTGTCAGCTGCGTCAGCTCAGCGTCCCTGCCGCCAAGGATGCAGGCGGGTTCGAAAGGTGCCGTGGAGAGGAGCTTCATACGCTCCTTATGCGCTTCCCCTGCCCTTTTGGCTAGCTGAAGGCGGCCACGACCCTGCCTCGGCGCAGGGCAACGCGCCCCAGCGGGAGATCCCGCCACCAGAGGCTGGCTTCGGTGCCGGCAAGCGCCGAGGCCATGCTCGTGCCGGCAAGCAGTCGTCGCAGGTCTGCCGCTTCCTCGAGCACGATGCGGGGGCCGTCAGCCGGCATGAGGCAGCGCAGCCGCGCGTCCGGGACAAAGCCGCCGGCGCCGATCCTGCCGAGCGGGGCTGCCTGCCAGACGAAGCCTTCGGGGAGCAGCGCCTGCGATGCCCTTGGCAGGAAGCGCACCGTGCCGGCAAAGGCGGCCGCTTCTCCGTCCGGGAGCCGTGCCGGATCGAAACTGGCGCAGGCGAGGCTCTGGCGGGGAACAAACTGCAGGGGTGCGGAGGCCTTGGGCTGCCTTGGCCTGGCCCTGCCCTTGAAGCTGCCTTTGTCCTTGCCGCCATGCTCCGGCAGCGGGGGCGTTGCGCCCCGCTTCACGAGCCTGGCCACGTAGAAGCCCTGGGCGCCGGACTTTTCGCCATCCACGCGCAGGGTGCCCTGGCTTCCCTCCCGCTCGTCGAAGCCAAAGCCCGGGAAGGGCTCGAGGGGGTCGCGGACAAGTCCGAGCTCGGCCTCGGCCCAGGCCACCTGGCGCTCGTTCTCGTCGCTGTTGGTGGTGCAGGTGGAGTAGACCACGCGGCCGCCTTCCTTGAGCAGCAGGGCGGCCTTGTGCAGGAGCAGGCGCTGCAGGCCGACCAGGGGCTTGATCCTGTCGCCCTGCCAGAGCTTGGCTGCCAGCGGGTGCTTTTCCACCGTGCCCCAGCCCGAGCAGGGCGGATCGAGCTGGATGCAGGCAAGGGAGCCGGGCGCCAGCGGCAGGGCCTGCCCCTCGAAGGAGCAGGTGCCTGCCTGGAGAAAGTTCATGGCCCTCAGGTTCGCGCGCAGGGTGAAGAGCCTGGAGTGCGAGGCCTCGTTGGCCAGGACGAAGCCTGAGGGGCCAGCCAGCTGGCAGAGGAAGCCCGTCTTGCTGCCAGGGCTCGAGCACATGTCGAGCACGCTTTCGCCGGGCTTTGGCGCAAGCGCCAGCGGAGGCAGCATGGAGGAGCGGTCCTGAATGTAGATCAGGCCGAAGAAGCTGGCGAGCGAGCCGCCAAGGGGCGCCGGCTCCTCGGCAAGGCGCCAGCAGCGCGCCGAGAAGGGCTCGGGCTCGAAGCGGTAGCCTTCAGCCGCCAGGAGCGACTGGCAGGCTTGGGCTTCGGCGCCCTCGACGGTGATGCGGAAGGAGCGGAGCCGCACGGCTAGTCGAACTCGGGGGCCTGCTTGTTGATGGCCTCGAGCAGATCCTTGCCGGCCTTGAAGAAGGGCAGCTTCTTGGGGGGCACGAGGACGGTCTCGCCCGTCGTGGGGTTCCTGCCGGCGTAGCTCTTGTACTCCTTGATCTTCCAGGAGCAGAAGCCGCGTATCTCAACGCGCTGCTCCTGCATCAATGCATCGTGGATGACGCCGAAGAAGACCTCGACGACCTTGGAGGCCTCGTCCAGAGGGATGGAGGCCGATTCGGCCAGACGCGCGCACAGTTCGCTCTTGTTCATGGAAAGCTTTACCCCGGGGTGGTTGACGTGAAGAAGCCGTCTCTTATCAGGCTTCACCACGCACGTAAAGAGCCGGAACGGCAAAAAAGGGCTTGGCATTCAGCGAGATAGCTGCGACGCCCCCGAACGCCAAGAGGGCCCCCGGAAAGCGGTCTTCCGAGAGCCCTCTTGCTTCAGGAGGGGCGCTCTTGCCGAGCTAGCGTCCCCTGCGGGAGAGGCACAAGGCAGCTGTGCCGAAAATGCCGAGTATCCAGCCTATGCCGCCGAGGATTTCGGTCATGCCGGGACCGCGTTCAGCTTCGGCGGCCAGCATGGCGCGCAGGGGGGCGACCCGGCGCTCGACGCTGGACTCGATGAGCTTCGCCAG
>JAEEPQ010000010.1 GCA_016284885.1 Desulfovibrio sp. | reverse complement strand
GATCTGGGCCATCGCGCTCACCGGTTGCTTCTCGCAGATGTTCAGGCTCTTTGACTGGGTCTACTTCGCTTACACGGTGTACTATCTGCATCTCGTGTTTGTCTGGATGCTCTTTGCCTACCTTCCCTGGTCGAAGCTCGGGCACCTCTGCTACCGCACTGCAGCGCTCCTCTACGTGCGCATGTACGGCCGCGGCTAGTTCGACATCTTGCCACTGAACACGAAGCACTCCGAGGAGGAGAATAAAATGTCTGATTCCGAACGCAAAATCTTTCCTGTCGAGTCCGTGCTTGCCCTCGTTTGCGGCAAAGAAGACGCCGACGTTAAGGAAATCGCTGGTTATATGGCTGGTCGTTCCCTGCAGTGCGACTGCTGCGCCAAGACCGTGGGCATGATTGCCGCTTCCTGGCTCACCCGTCTCTATCCCAAATTCGCCGATCTGGTGTGGGATAAGGACGAGGACTGGGGCTCCTTCGTGAGCCGCTGCGCCGGCGAGATCGGCGACAAGATCTCCCTGCCCGCTATGGATGGCCGCTGGCAGGCCAATGTTGAGAAGCTCCTCGCCGCCGGCGAAGAGATGATGAACGAAAAGGCCGCCCTGCAGGCCGAGGTTGCCAAGCTCAGCGCCCAGGTCGAGGCTCTCAAGCCCTTCGAGGGCAAGCTGGCCGAGGCCCAGAAGAAAGCCGACAAGCTCGACGAGCAGCTCAAAGCCCTCAAGAAGGACATGGGCGGCATGCGTCGCCAGCTCGCGGGCTTCGAGGGCAAGATGGCTGTCGATCAGGAAGAGCTGCTTGACGCCATCAAGGACGCCATCAAGACCAACCTGAAGAGCGTGACCATCGTCGCCGGCGGCGCCGCCGCTGGTGCGGCAGCGGCTGAAGGCGAGGCTCCCGCCGAGGGCGGCGCTGCCAGCGACGACTTCGGCTTTGGCGGCGACTCTGGCTCCAGCGACGACTTCGGTTTCGGTGGCTCCAGCAGCAGCGACGGCTTCGGCTTCTAGCCAGCCGAACGCGCAGCCGACACCTAGCTGCACCTAGCTGACAATGACAAGGCGGTCCAGGGGAAACCCTGGACCGCCTTTTGACGTTGTGCAGGCCTTGCAGGCGCCTGCTGGCAGCAAGTCCCTACCACTTGCCGTAGTGGGGAGGCTCTTCGAAGGAGAGCTGGCTCTTGCCCTGCCCAAGCGCCTCGAGGCTTGCCCTGAGGAACTCGACGGCGCTGCCGGCATCGGCCAGGGCGCGCTCGAGCCTGTCGATCTGCTTCTGCTGTTCCTGCAGGGCCTCGTCGAGCTGGCGGAGCTTGTCCTGCAGGAACCAGTTCTCCTCTTCAAGGCGCTCCAGGCGCTCTTCTGCCGTCTTCATGGCCTGCTCCTTTGCCGGATGGACGTCCGGCTTGCCGTAAAAAGGCCCCCGGGCCGGCAGGACGCATCGTCCGCCGGCCACGGGAGCCATGGCTTGTGCAAAAAAAGGGTCGCCTACTTGCCTGCCGGCGGGGTGACCATGGGCATGGCGCCCGGCTTCACGGGGCAGGATCCCGGCGCCGCGGCGCCCTGCTGGGCCTTCATGGCGCCGTGTCCCTGCATGAAGGAATCCCATTCCTCCTGGGTCAGACAGCCGTCGCCGTTCTTGTCAAGGACGCCGAAGGTGCTTTCCTTCATGCCCGGATGGGCCTTGGAGAATTCTTCCTTGCTGACCTTGCCGTCCTTGTCGGCATCCATCTTCTGGAAGCTCTCGGCGGAGGACTTGCCGGCGCCGGGCATGGCCAGAGCAGGGCCATGGACAAGGGCAAGTCCGAGGAACATGGCGAGGGGGAGGAGCAGCGCTTTGTTCATAGTTACCTCTATTGGCAGTCTGCCTGCAGCAGGGAGTTGATGAATTTCTGAAGGTTGTCCAGGTCGCCAGGCTTGGCGTCGTCGTCCCAGAGCAGGGCCGACCAGTAGAAGGGAGAGTTGACGCGCAGTCCGTTGTTGGCGGAGGCGGAAAAGCCGTGCAGGGTTCTGTCCAGAGGCTTGGCCTGGGCTGCGGGCAGCTTTTCCAGATATGGGAGGGTCAGAGGATAGAGGGCCTTCATCTTTTCAGCCTTGGCCTTCATGCTGGCGGTGTAGGCTTCCGTGTCGCCCTTGGCGAGGGCGTCGAGCGCCTGGCGCTCCAGGCCCATGACCTCGTCGTGGTAGGGCTGCAGGAAGTCGGCGAGCGCTTTAAGCTCAGACATGGCAATCTCCTTGGTGGCGTCGTGCATCCTCGACGCACGGCACGGCGTACGGGGGCGCAAGACAAGGACGGCCCGCCCTGGGGGATGCCCCAAAGGCAGGCCGGGAACAAGACGGACCAGCTAGTCCCAGTGGCGCTTGTCGTCGATGGGCTTGAGCTGCGGGGGAAGAGAGCCGGGAGCGAGCACCTTGAGAATCGGGCGCAGCTTTATCTTCTCCCTGAACTGGTGGAGCAGCTCGTCTTCGCGCTTGAACTCGCTGGCCTCGACGTTGAGGGTCATCTCGTCGATGCCGTCAGGGTTCCTCACCACGATCTGCCAGCGCTTGATCTCCTCGAAGCGGCTCATGACCTGCTCGACCTGGTGGGGGTAGACGAACATGCCCATGATGCGGGCCGTGGTGTCCACGCGGCCGACGATGTTGCCAAGGCGCGGGCTGGTGCGGCCGCAGGGGCAGGGTGTGCGGTCGATGTAGGAGAGGTCGCCGGTGGCAAGACGGATGAGGGGGTAGGTCTTGTTGAAGGCTGTGACGACGATTTCGCCCACCTCGCCGTCCTTGAGCGGGATGCCGGTGTCGGGGTGGCAGATTTCCACGTAGCAGCGGTTGGCGATGTGCAGGCCAGTCCTGTGGAAGCACTCGTAGCCTATGCAGCCGACGTCGGCTGTGCCGTAGCCCTGGCGCATGATGATGTCGTACTTCTTCTCGAGGTGGTTGCGCATCTTTTCGGAGAGGCGCTCGCCAGTGACGAAGGCCACTTCCAGGAAGAGGTCCTTGCGCAGGTTGAGGCCCTTCTCTTCGGCCTTCTGGGCGAGGTGCATGAGGAAGCTCGGCGTGCCCACGTAGCCGGAGACGCGCAGCTTCTGCATGATGTCGAGCTGGGTCGCGGCCTCGGTAGGGCCGGTGGGCACGACGGAGCAGGCCAGGTTGCGCAGGGGCTCCTCAAACATGAGGCCAGCGGGAGTGAGCTGGTAGTTGAAGGTGTTCTGCACGATGTCGCCGGGGCGGAAGCCAACGGAGTAGAAAGCCTCGGTATAGCCCCAGTAGTCCTCGGCGCGGTCTTCGGGATCGAAGATGGGGCCAGGGGAGAGGAAGATGCGCTTGAGGTCGCCGATGTCCTTGGTCAAAAGGCCGCCGAGGCGCGGTCCCATGGACTGGAGGAAGATGAGCTCTTTCTTCTTGAGTATCGGAATGTGCTTGATGTCCGAGAGGTTCTTGAACTTCTCGACGTTGAACTGGGCGCGGTCGAAGCGTTTCTTGACGTCTTCGGAGTAGCGGTAGGCGTAGCTGAGAAGCTCTTTCAGCTGGATGAGGTAGTACTGCTTGCGCTCGTTGGCGTCGAGCACTTCGCGGCGGCTGTAGATGCCTTCAGTGCGGTCTTTGCGGGTCATCAGCGCTCTCCTTGCATGTGGTGTGAAAAAGTGAGCGTTTCTAAAGACAAGCTCAAAAAAATGCAAGCGAAAAAACAATAGTCTAATAAATTTAGGAGATTGAAAGCCTGAATCGTGTCACGTGTTTCTCTTGGCGTGACATTCGTGTTGCCTGGAGGCTTACGGATTAGGCTTGAGGCTTATCTGGCTGGCCTTCGGAAGCAACGGTGGCGGGCGCATCGGGATCGATGCCGCGGGACTGGCAGTAGAGCCGCCACTGCCGGGTGCGGAGGGAGTCGTAGACGGGAACAGACTTCAGGGCACTTGCGAGCGTGCTGGCGATGAAGGACGTGGCTGCGACAGCGGGGAGCAGGGTCCAGGCGCCGGTCATTTCCGTGATGAGAAAGGCGCCTGTGAGGGGCGCTCTGACTGTGCCGGCAAAGAGGCCTCCCATGCAGAGTATCACTAGATGGGTCGCAAAGCTGCCGGGGCAGCCGAGGGCCGAGAGCAGGGCCGAGAGCAGGGCGCCGGTGAGGCCGCCGGCAAGGAGCATGGGCATGAGTATGCCGCCTGAGACGCCGGAGGAGAAGCTGATGACGTTGAAGGCCAGCGTGACGGCCCAGAGCAGGAGCAGGAAGCGCAGGGGGTACATGCCGGAGGCAAGATCCGTGATGCCGGGGCCGAGGCCCGTCATGACCGTGGGGTAGAGGTAGAGCAGAATCCCCGAGAGGACGAAGGACCAGAGCATGCGCCAGGGCTGGCGCATGGCTGTCCTGTCCATGGCGAGCGCGAGCCAGACCAGCAGCCTGTTGTAGCCCCAGGCGAGCAGCCCGCAGACGATGCCGGCAAGCGGAGCCAGCCAGAGCAGGGCGTGGCGCAGTCCTGTGTCCGCTAGAGGGAAGACGAGACCCAGCTGGAGCACCACGTCGACCATGAACCAGGCGCCGAAGGCGGCCAGCGAGGTGAAGAGCAGCATGGGGATGGTGGCGATGGTGCGCAGCTCCTCAAAGGCGAAGAACATGCCTGCCAACGGGGCGCCAAAGGCCGCCGCCATGCCGGCGGTGCTGCCGCCCACGAGAAAGCGCGGGCGCAGGTGGTCGTCGTGCCACACGCAGCCCACGCCGCAGCCGATGGCTGCGCCCATCTGGATGCACGGCCCTTCGCGGCCAACGGCAAGGCCGCCGGAGAGGCTTGCCAGGGTGCCGAAGAACTTGGTCCAGAGCACGCGGAACCAGGGCATGGGAAGCCTGCCCCGCAGCACGAGCTCCACGTGGGGTATGCCGCTCCCGCTGATGAGGGGCTCATGGCGCAGGCACAGCCAGGCCGCAACCAGGCAGAAGAGCAGGAAGCAGGCGGTGCAGGCTATGCCTTCGGGGGTGGCGGAATGCTTGACGAAAAGGGCGCCAAGGGTCGAGTTGACGAAGCTGTAGGAGATGCGGAAGAGCCCGATGACGAAGCCGGACACGGCGCCTGTGGCGAGACCCTCCAGGACGAGCTTGACGAAGCCGGCCCGCTGGAGCTCGTGCATCTCATAGAGCGAAGGCGGTATGAGCTTGCTGAATGATTTCGGCATGGCGTCTGGATCCTGATGTCTGCATTTTCTTGTACTGTCCGAGAGCCGAGCTTGGCAAGGACGGCCAGTCTTAAGGCTCAGCCTAGTCCTCGAGCTCGACCGAAAGCTGGTGCTGCGTAGACCGGCCTGCATCGTCGACGCAGCGCAGGGCAATTTTTCCGGGGCGTGCCGGGTAGAGCAGGACTTCCTCGGGTGCCGACGCTCCGATGAAGGCGCTGCCGGCAAACCAGTAGACCGTCTTCACGCCGTGGGCGGCATGGGCCTTGAGCGGCACGGTACGCGTTTTTCCAGGCACCGTAGAGACGTGGTAGGTAATGCCGTACTTGGGCAGGACGATCTGCGGGGGCGGACCCTCCTGGCGGAGCAGATCCTGCTCTTTGATCTCCTTAAGGCATTCGGGGCCAAAGGGCGGCGGCGCCGGCTTGGCGATGCCGGCTCTGCGGAAGGCAAGCTCCAGATCGCTTGGCCAGAACTGCCAGGGCATATCCTTGACCGGCCCCTTCGTCTCTTCGCAGGCCCGCAGGCCGGTTTCAGCGCTGACTCGGATGGTGCGGTAGATGCCGGTGGCGCGTATGGGCGAGACGCCGGGAATGAACCAGGTCGCCGTCCGGTGCTGGCACAGGCTCGTGTCGAGGTCGCCGGTGTCGGTGCAGACCTCGATCTCCTGGACGTTGAGTCCTCGGCTGGGCTTGGAGAGGCGGTCGGCAAGGCGCTCGCGCTGGGCGAGGCCTCGGGCGATCTCGAGGAAGAGCGGCTTGGCCGCCGTGGCGCCGATAAGGAGGGGGTGGGAGGAGTTGTCGAAGTTGCCGACCCACACAACGAGCACGTAGGGCCCGAAGATGCCGGCCGTCCAGGCGTCGCGGTAGCCGTTGGAGGTGCCGGTCTTGAAGAGCGCGGGAAGGCGTCCCTGGCCTTTGGTGCGCAGCATGGCCTCGCTGGCCGGAGATTCCAGCATGCGCAGGACGACGAAGCTTGCCTCTGGGCTGAGGCGCTGCTCGCGCACGGCTTCGCTGGCGGGAGCGTTCCACAGCTTCAGCGGCTGCCAGACGCCCTTGTTGGCGAGCATGGCGTAGCAGGCCGCCAGTTCCCGCATGCTGACCTCGGCGCCGCCAAGGACGAGGCTCAGGCCGAAGTGCTCCTTGGAGAAGGCGAAGGCCACGTGGCAGCGCACGAGAAAGTCGTAGAGGTCGGGATTCTTCAGCCTGGCGGCCAGCGACAGCGCAGGCACGTTGCGTGAAAGGCGCAGAGCCTCCCCAGCAGGCAAAGGACCGCGGAACTGGTAGTCGAAGTTTTCCGGATCGTAGCCGGCAAAGCTGCGGGGCAGGTCCTTGAGCAGGGTCATGGGATGGATGAGCCCCTGCTCCAGAGCAAGCGCGTAGATGAAGGGCTTGAGGGTGGAGCCGGGCGAACGGCGGGCCAGGGTGCCGTCGATCTGCCCTGAGATGGCCTCGCTGGCAAAGTCGGCGGAACCGGCCAGGGCGCGCACTTCCATGGTGGGCCAGTGCACGAGCAGGGCAGCCGCGTTGGCAAGGCCTCGCGGGCCGTTGCGGTGCGCGAAGCGCTTGAGGGCGCGCTCCAGCAGCTCCTGCTGGGCCGGATCGATGGGCGTTGCCACCATGTCGGGAAGATGTTTTGCCAGCAGGAGTTCGCCTGCCAGATGCGGGCAGGCAAAGGGCAGATCGCGCGTGCCGTAGACCCTGAGGGGCGCCGTTTCCGTGGTGCCGTACCATTCCTTCAAAAGCCTCGCCGAGGCGTCGAAGAAGCGCCGGTTGGCGCTGGAGGGCTGGCGGACGGCAGGGTTCTGGGGCACCAGCATGAGGGCCGTGCTCTCGAGGCGGGTGAGCTCGGCGGGCGGCTTGTGGAAGTAGACCCAGGCGGCCGCGCCAAGCCCTTCGACGTTGCCGCCGTAGGGGGCCAGATTGAAGTAGGCCTCGAGAATCTGTGCCTTGGTGAAGTGGCGCTCCAGCTTCAGGGCGTGCCAGATCTGGCGGATTTTGTCCCTGACGGAGCCGGTCTTGAGCCCGAGAGCAAGGCGGGCCACCTGCATGGTGATGGTGGATCCGCCCATGATGCGGCCGCCGGCGAGCATGCTCCAGGCCGAGCGGGCGATGGCAAAGACGTTGACCCCGGGGTGCCTCCAGAAGTGCTTGTCCTCGTAGCGTATGACCGAGGCCTGGGCTTCCGGAGGGATGTCCTCGAGCCGGGTGCGGATGCGGTACTTCTGGTCGGGCGTGAGGCCGATGCGCATGGCCTTGCCCGTGCGGTCCAGCACCACGCGGGAAAAGGAGAGCCCCTCCATGGGATGGGGACAGGGGACAAGGCTGAGCCAGGCGAAGAGGGCAAGGCCAAGGCCCAGAAGCATGAGCAGGGCACCCCCGGCCCGGAAAAGCCGGGGGTGCCCTGCGTGCATGGTTTTCAGACTGAAGGGCATTCAGAAGGCGCTAGTGCGTCACTTCCAGCGTGCCTCCGCCGAAGGCCGCGTTGAGCTCGGGCTTGTACATGGCCTCTGCCGAGACGGAGGGGATGTTGTAGGTGCCGGCCGTGACGGCGCGGACCTTGTAGGTGTAGGTCGCCGGATCGGGGCTCGTGCGGAGGAAGAAGACCGCGCGGTCCTCCCTGCGCTCGAAGCGGACGAGATTCTCGCTCTCCTCGGGCCTGGCCGAGGGATCGAGGATGGGCTCGAGGCCGCCGGGGAGCAGGTCGACCATGGCGACGTTGTCGAGTTGCTTGTTGGACCGGACGGTGAGCTCGACGGTGAGCACGTCGCCGGAACGGACCTGGGTCACCGCGTCGCCCCTGCTGTTGAGGTAGCGGCGCGACACTTCCATGCCGTTGCTTCTGCGCTTGGCAGGTTCGCGGTCGTAGCCCTCGGTGGCTAGGTGCCAGAACCAGCGCTCCTTGCCCTGGGCCTTGGCGTCGATGTGGAAGCGGGTGCACATGGGCGAGGCCAGCACAAGGGCGCCGTCCTGGAGCACGGGCTCAGGCTTGGGGCCGTCGAAGCCGTCCTGGTAGCTCTGGCAGGCGAGGGTCACGCTGTCGGGCTGGGCGTTGCCGGCAGGAAGGCCGGCAAGGGCCTTGGCCGTCAGGCCGAGCACCGTGGTGGTGCCGTACTGGCTGAAGGCCTGGTCCAGGAGTTCCTCGATCTCGGCCTGGCCAGGACGGTCCCAGTCGCCTCTGCTCCGGACGCTCGTGTAGATGGCCTGTGCGGCGCCGAAGGAGAGGAAGCCGTAGCTGTCGTAGCCGTCCTTGGCAATGGCGCTCGGCATGGCGAGGCGGCCCTTGTCGGTCATGCGCAGCATGGCATAGCAGTCGGCGACGAGGGCGGCCGTTACATCGGTCTTCCATTCGCCAGCGTTCTGGTTGAGCCAATCCACGAGGTGCAAGACCTCCTGGGTCATGACGCTGCCGTTGCGCATGGCAAGCCAGCAGGCGTAGGCCTTGACGCGGGCGCCGTTCAGGTCGCGGGCTTCCCTGGAAGCGATGGACTCGATGCAGTCGAAGACCTTGTCTGCCAGATCCTGGGGAACGCCGAGGCCGTTCTCCCTGAGAGTCAGGAAGAATTCTGCCGCGTAGCAGGTGACGAAGTCGCTGGCTTCGCCGTCGGGCCACAGGGCCACGCCGCTGTCGGAATCGAAGCTCGCTCTGATGGCGGAAACTGCCTGCTGCAGGGTCTTCTCAGCCTCTTCCTTCGCCTTTTCATGCGTGGCGTAGCCCTGGTAGAGCAGGGCGCGCAGGCGCGGGTTCTTCGCGGTGGCCGCGAAGGGCATGGCGCGGCTGATCATCTGCTCGGTGCAGCCGTAGGGGTAGTTCTTTAGCTTCGCGCCTACGGTGCGGAAGGCGGCCTGTGGCGCGGAGGACACCGTGAGGGTGTTCTCAGCCTCGAAGCCGTAGAGCTTCCGGGCAACGGGGATGTCGGCCGGACCTGTCACGGGCTTGGCGGTTTCGGTGCGCTGCCTGTGCACCGGAGGCCGGATGGAGAGTTCCTGCGAGCGCAGGGTCTCGGACTGGCCGCAGCTGGCCTTGAAGTCGACCTTGGCAACGCCGAGATCGTCGTTGACGCGGACGCGGAAGCGGACAACCTCTTCGGCATTCTCAGGCACGACGATGTCCTGCTCGGTCTTGGAGCCGAAGAGATTGATGTTGCTGCTGGCCTTGACGCTCAGGTGAACCTTGGCGTCGGGGCCGCTGTTCTCGATGGTGTTGGCCACGATGATGGCGCCTTCGAAGGCGTCGCCGGGGGTCGTGGCAAGCGGCAGGAGCGGCCGCAGGACGATGCCGCCGCGGACCTTGGCGGAGGCTTCGCAGCTGCCCGCCGTGAGGCGTCCGCCGTTCTCGCCGGAGCCGACGGCCATGATGCGGATCTGGCCTGCCAGATACTGGGGCACGGGGATGCTGATCTCAGTCTCCTGGCTGGAGACCTCGACGATGCCGTTCCAGAGGGCGAAGGGCGGCTCGGAGCGGCGCTTGAAGGGATTGAGGAAGCGTCCGCCCATGCCGGACATGTCGCCGCCGAAGGCGGGGATGCGGCCCTTGAGGCGGGCGTGGTCGGGCATGAGCAGGTCGAAGGCCTGCCTGGTCTCGACGTCGAGGCCCCTGTCGGCCAAAAGGTCGTTGAGCGGCTTCGGCGTGGCAAAGCGCGTCAGGGAGAGTATGCCCTCGTCCACGGCAAAGAGTAGGACGCGGCCCTTCTCCTTCGACTTCACCTTGACCTTCATGGTTTCGCCGGGGAGCACCTTGTCGGGGGCTTGGATGGAGATGCCCATGTCCCTGGCCTCGAGGCCGCAGAGGAAGGGCGCGGCCGCGTAGGCGTGGGGCTTCATGTACACGGCATCGGAGGCCGCGTTGCGGACGAAGGACACGCAGACGTAGCCCTTGCCCTCGAAGTCCTTGGGAATGGCGATGGTCTGGACGGATTCGCCGGCCTTGGCCTTGAACCATGCGTGGGCCGCAACGGCGTCGCGCTCGATGGTGACAAGGCCCGTGCCGTCAAAGGGAGCGGAGATGCGCAGGGAGATGGTGTCGCCGGGCTTGTAGCTCTTCCTGTCGAGCTTGATCCTGAGGTCGCCCTTGGCAAGCTGGGCGTCCTCGCCTGTCTCGTCGGGCTTCTTCAGGCTGGTGCCGGCAACGGTGTAGGGGATGCTGGCCAGCACGGCGCCGTCGGCGCCCTTGATGGTGAGCAGGAAGTCGCCGGCATTGCCGGTGGCGAGCGGGATGGTTGCGCCGTCCTTGGCGACTGTCGCCTTGCTCGTGGAGACCACGCTGTCGACTGGGGTCGAGTCGTAGCGGTACTCGCCCCTGGCATCGATGACCAGGGAGTTGACGTAGCGCCTGTGGGACAAGGTGACGGCAACGTCCTTGAGGTCGACGGGGTTGAGGTCGTTGTCCAGAGCGATGAAGCTGAGGGCGGCCTTGGCGTTCTGGGAGACGTAGTCGAGGTTGTTGGCCTCGTCTATGGGCTTCCAGCCGAGCACGCAGGCTAGCGGGGAGAAGAGTGCGTCGACGTTGCGGGTAATGGCCTTGCCGCCGGCGGCCTCGAAGCCTTCGATGTGCACGGAGCCCTGGAAGGTGCCGCGGTAGCCTTCGAGCGGAAGCGCGAACTCGGCGGAGCCGTCCTTGGCGGTGCTGGTGTCGGGGAGATCGGTGGTGGCGCTTTCGGAGAGCGGAGGCGTGGAGTCGAAGAAGGTATAGTCTTCAAAGCCCTTGAAGCGCAGCCGGGCGGGGTTGGCGACGAAGCTCGCGCTCACCCTGTGGCCGGCCGCCTCGTTGCCGTAGAGGGTGGTGAGGCGGATCTTGGCGGACACGGGCTCGGCGCCCTGGCCGGTGCGGATCCAGCCCTTGGGCGTCTTGGGCGAAAGTTCGGTCTTCATGGCTAGGGTGTCGGGCTCGAACTCTTCGATGCGGGTCTCGCAGCTGCCGAGCACGGGCGCGTCGTCCTGCCTGCCAGCGAGGGTCACGTCAAGACGGTAGGTGCCGGTGGGCGCGTCGGAGGGAGAGGCCCAGGAAAGCTCGGCCAGACCGTCGGAGCCGGCCTCGAAGGTGCGGCGCAGGACGGTGGAGCCGGAGGGGCTGGTGAGCACGGCTTCCAGCGGCAGGCCCTTGGGCAGGGGCTCCCAGTCGAAGCGGCGTACCACGGTGCCGAAGTGGAGTGTTTCGCCGGGCATGTAAATGCCGCGCTGGGAGAAGACGGATGCGATGAGGCCGTCTTCCACGCAGTGCCTGCCCTGAACGTCGAAGGCGCTCATGTCGAGCCTGCGGGAGGGCTCCTTCAGCGAGAGCCAGGCGAGGTCGCCCGCGACTTCGGCGGTGACGGCGACAGGCTCCTTCTCGCCGGCGAGGCTGGAGGCGGGAAGTTCGGCCTTGCCGTCGGTTCCGGTCTTGGCCTGGGCAGCGGCCGTGCCGTTCCTCGAGAGCAGGCTGACGGCGCAGTCCTTGACGGGTTCGCCCGTGGCCTGGTTCTGCACGAAGACAACGAAGGCGCCGGAGGCGGTCTTCTTTACCCTGAGGCCGAGGTCGGAGACGAGCACGAGGCGTCTCTGGCTTGCCTGGGTCTCGCCGTTCTTCATGCCGGCGATTTCGATCTCCATGAGGCCGCGGGCGTCATTGTCATGGTTCTGGAGCACGGGGGCGAGGTCGAGAACCGGGAAGGAGGCCTGGCCCGGCTTTTCCGCCTTGACCGGGATGGTGCCGGCAAGGGTGTCGCTCATGGAATCAGTGTCGGCTTCCGTGTCCTCGTCGGTGGAGGAGAAGCCCTTCTGCTTGGCCATGAGGGCGAAGAAGGGGGCGCGGATGCGGCGCGCCTTCCATTCGATGGCGTCGATGCCTCTGGCGTAGAGGTCGAGCTTCTTCTCGCCGGAGAGCGTCAGGATGTTGCCGGGCTGGAGGAAGGCGGCCTGATGGCCCAGCTGGGGCGCCTTGAGGATGTAGTTCCTGTCGCTAGCCAGCTTGTGGCCGCTGGTGGCAGCCAGGCCTGCGTTGAAGTGGAAGCAGACGCAGCGGCCTTCCTCGGCCTTGACGGCGAAGCGTATCTTGTCGTTGGGGTCGCTGGCGGAGAGGAGCTTGAGTTCAAGCTTCCTGCCGTTCTGGAGATCGGCGGTGGCGATGCGGGTCAGCTTGGTCCAGTCGAAATCCTTGCCGGCAGCCTCGGCGTCGCGCTTCGGCAGCTCGATGGCCTCCAGATGCTCGAGCAGATCTTCCGGCTTGACGTGCAGAGAAGTGGTGATCTCCACGACGTAGCGGTGGTTGAGGGCCTCGTCGTAGTCGCCGGTGAGGTTGACCCTCTTTACGTCCATGATGGAGCTTTGTCCGGTGACCTTGAAGGATGCCCGCATGTCGCGGGAGCCCTGCGTCTGCACCGTGCGAAGGCCGTTCTTCCAGAAAAATGATGTCATGCCGCTGAGCGTGGCGGTGGCGGTGGCATTGTCGCGGGGCAGGCTGGCCACGGGGAGGTTGACAACGACGCTGTCGCAGGCCTCGTTCCACACGAAGCGGGGCTGGCCGAAGGCGAGGCCTGAGGCAGGGTCGTTCGCCTGCGCGCGGAAGCGGCGCTCGATGTCCTCGGGATTGACAGGCCAGATGAACTGCAGGGGGAGGGAGACGGCGTGCATGCCCTTGGCCGAGGGATCGACCCAGACGGTCTCGCGGCTGGCGGACACGGCCTGTGGCTGGGTGGTGTAGCCGAGGACGGTGTTCGAGAGCACGATGCGCGGCGACAGGGAAAGGCCTGCCAGCTTCACCTGGTAGCTGGTGCCGGCTGCGAGTCGCTTCTTGGGAATGAAGCGCAGGCTCGTGGAGCTCTGCCAGCGCCATTCGCCTTCGGTCTTGGGAACCATCTCGACGCCGGTCTCCAGCGCGCCCGACTCGCCGAGCGCAGGTGCCGCGCACTGCTGCGGCCAGGATTCGCCGTACTTCTTTTTGCACAGGGCTTCGTCAAGGCCGAAGTGGATGGTCAGGCCGTTGCGCCAGGAATCGGAGGCGGGGTTAGAAGTGGTCACCTTCCAATAGGAGGGGCCGGCCCATGCGCCTGTTGCGCACAGAAGCTGGACCATCAGGAAGGCAAGCAGAAAGCGAAACGGTCTCGTCATGTCGCCTGCTCCTTGTCGGTGTTGGAAATCAGAAAACGCCGGCCTGAGGCCGGAGCTCCTTAAGAAAGGCAATTCATTTGTTCACTAGCCCAAGATCCGTTGCTAGGCAAGTTCTAAAAAAGCTCATGCATGCTGGGCCTGCGGAGCAGAAGGGGCGTGGTCACGAATGCAAAGAAGGCGAAGCGTGGATTTTTCCGTATCTGTGCTGTAGACGCAGTCTATGAAACTCGTTTTCAAAAAAAGCGTGTTTCTCCGGCAGGAGCTAGACTCTGGAACTGTTCTTGAGAATTGCATGCAAAAGGCGAAAAGGAGCTGAAAAACAAGGGTAGCGGAAGGCTTTTTGGTGGCTCAGTCGGGACATTGCAGACAAGAATAGTCCAGATTAAGCTGCAATGCATCGCCAGCGTGGGCAGAGACCGGATTTTCCAGAAAAAAACCATAGAGAGGCTTGCCTTGTCACGAATTCCACTATAATGTTGCAGTAACCCCTTGAGGCGGCCTGTGCCCGCATTGGGGGGAGTTTCCGCGGGAGGGTGCTGTGCCCTCCGCGAAACCTATATAAAGAGGATATACTCATGAAGAGTACTCGGCGAAGCTTTTTAAAGGGCATAGGCGCTGGCGTCCTTGCCCTTTCGCTGGGCCACATGGGCTTCAGCCTCAAAGAGGCCCATGCCTACGCCCGCTCGCTGAAGATTGAAGGCGCCAAGGAAGTCCACAGCGTCTGTCCCTTCTGCGCGGTCTGCTGTCAGATCATCGCGCACGTCAAGGACGGCCAGCTGATTTCCACCGAAGGCGACCCGGACTTCCCCATCAACGAGGGATCTCTGTGCGCCAAGGGCGCCTCTCTCTACAGCATGTATACCGGCAAGCACGGCAGGATTCTGAAGCCCCAGTACCGTGCGCCCGGAAGCGATCATTGGGAAGAGAAGGACTGGGACTGGACCCTGACCGAGATTGCCAAGCGCATCAAGAAGACGCGCGACGAGAGCATGATCGTCAAGGACGACAAGGGCCGGACCGTCAACCGTTTGGAGACCATTTTCTGGATGGGCACCTCGCACGCTTCGAACGAGGAATGCGCCTGTATTCAAGAAGCACTTAAAGGCCTGGGAATTGCGAGTCTTGATCACCAGGCCCGAGTTTGACACAGCCCCACTGTTGCGGCTCTGGCAGAGTCGTTCGGCCGTGGTGCAATGACAAACCACTGGATTGATATTGGCAACGCTGACTGCGTTCTCATCATGGGCAGCAACTGCGCCGAGCATCACCCCGTTTCTTTCAAGTGGGTGCTGCGCGCCAAGGAAAAGAAGGGCGCCACGCTGATCCATGTCGACCCCAAGTTCTCTCGTACGTCCGCCCGCTGCGACTACCACGTGCCGATCCGTTCCGGCACGGACATCGCCTTCCTCGGCGGCATGGTCAACTACATCCTCCAGAACAAGCTCTATCAGGAGGAGTACGTCAAGAACTACACCAACGCTTCCTTCGTGGTCGGCAAAAAGTTCGACTTCAAGGACGGCGTCTTCAGCGGCTACGATCCCAAGACGCGCAAGTACGACAAGTCCTTCTGGGCCTTCGAGAAGGACGACAAGGGCATGATCGTCTCGGATCCCACCCTGAAGAACCCCCGCTGCGTCATCAACCTGCTGAAAAAGCACTACTCCCGCTACAAAGTTGACCTGGTCTCCCAGGTGACCGGCGTGAGCAAGGAAAACATCCTCAAGGTGTACAAGCAGTTCACTGCGACGGGCAAGCCTGAGAAGGCTGGCACCATCCTGTACGCCCTTGGATGGACCCAGCACACCACTGGCGTGCAGAACATCCGCACCTCCGCCATCGTCCAGCTGCTTCTGGGCAACATCGGCGTTGCCGGCGGCGGCATCAACGCCCTCCGCGGCGAGCCCAACGTGCAGGGCTCCACGGACCACACCATCCTGTGGGACTCCCTGCCGGGCTACTTCCCCACCCCGCGCGCCAACTGGCAGACCCTTGACGAGTACATCAAGGCCAACACGCCTGCCCCCACGCGCCCGCAGAGCACCAACTGGAAGGCCAACAACCCCAAGTACATCGTGAGCCTCTTCAAGGGCTGGTTCGGCGACGCCGCCACCAAGGAGAACGGCTTCGGCTACGACTGGCTGGCCAAACTCGAGCCCGGCCAGAACTACTCGTACTACTGGGCGATCGAGCAGTGCAAGCAGAAGAAGATGAAGGGTGGCTTCGTCTTCGGCGTCAACCCCTGCCAGAGCTTCCCGCACACCCATAAGGTGCGCGCGGCCCTCGACAACCTCGAGTGGATGGTCGGCTGCGAAGTGCACAACTCCGAGACGACCGACAACTGGCACCGTCCCGGCGTCGATCCTGCGACCATCAAGACCGAAGTCTTCCTCCTTCCCTCTGCCCACCGCATCGAGAAGGAAGGCACCATCAGCAACTCCGGCCGCTGGCTGCAGTGGTTCGACAAGGCTATCGAGCCGCAGGGCGAAGCCCGCGACTTCGGCCACATCATGGTTCCGCTGATGAACAAGGTCCGCGAACTCTACAAGGCCGAAGGCGGCGTGCACAAGGAGCCCATCCTGGGTCTCCGCTGGCCCGAGGACTTCAAGGCTGAAGAGTGGACCAAGCGTATCAACGGCTACTACGAGGCCGATGTCACGGCCGGCGACAAGACCTTCCGCAAGGGCCAGCTCGTCGACAAGTTCATGGACCTCAAGGCCGACGGCACGACCTCCTCGCTCAACTGGCTCTACTGCAACAGCTACACCGAGGAAGGCGGCAACAAGGCCAAGCGTCGCGACCTCAGCCAGACCCCCATGCAGGAAAAGCTCGGCATCTACCCGAACTGGTCCTGGTGCTGGCCGGTCAACCGCCGAGTGCTCTACAACCGCGCTTCGGTCGACGTGAAGGGCAAGCCCTGGAATCCTGACCTGCCCGTCATCATGTGGGACGAGACGGCCAAGAAATGGGTCGGCGACGTCGTCGACGGCGGCGGCGCGCCTCTGGCGGACAAGGAAAAGGGCAGGCTGCCCTACATCATGTGCGCCGACGGCGTCGGCCACCTCTACGGCCCCGGCCGCGAGGACGGTCCCTTCCCCGAACAGTACGAGCCCGTCGAGACGCCGCTCAAGACCAACCCCTTCTCCAAGCAGCTCAGCTCGCCCGTCTTCCGCTACTTCGGCGAGGACATGAAGCAGATGGCCGCTCCGGGCGATTCGAAGTACCCCATCGTGCTGACCACCTACAGCATGACCGAGCACTGGTGTGGCGGCGGCGAAACCCGCAACACCCCCGGCCTGCTGGAGGCCGAGCCCCAGCTCTACGTGGAGATGAGCCCTGAGCTTGCCAAGGAAAAGGGCATCAAGAACGGCGACGGCGTCATTCTGGAAAGCGTCCGCGGCAAGGTGGAAGCCATTGCCATGGTCACCTACCGTATCCGTCCGTTCAAGATCATGGGCAAGACCGTCCACCTCGTGGGCATGCCCTTCGCCTACGGCTGGCTGACGCCCAAGTGCGGCGACTCCACCAACAGGCTGACCACCATGGTCCTTGACCCGAATACCTTCATTCAGGAAGACAAGGCCTGCATGGTTAACCTGCACAAGGCAGACAAGCTCACCGAAATTGGCTAGCGAAGCGGGGGCCCTCCCCTGCGGAGGGCCCCCATTCAAGGAGCAATACTATGCCGAAAGCTTTTTTTGTAGACACTTCTCGGTGCACGGCATGTCGTGGCTGCCAGCTGGCCTGCAAGGATTGGCACAATCTGCCTGCTAACGACACGAAGCAGACCGGTTCGCACCAGAATCCGCCGGAGCTGAACCCCTACAACTTGAAGATCGTCCGCTTTAACGACTACATGGACGAAAAGGGCGTTGTTCACTGGAACTTCTTCCCCGAACAGTGCCGCCACTGCGTCCAGCCGCCCTGCAAGGACACCGCCGACATGACCATGGAAGGCGCCATTGTCCAGGACGAGGCGACGGGTGCCGTCATCTTCACCGAGATGACCCAGAAGCTCAGCGCGGAGGACTGCGAGTCCATCCGCGAGGCCTGCCCCTACAACGTTCCCCGCAGGGACGAGAAGACGGGCATGCTGACCAAGTGCGACATGTGCATTGACCGCGTCGGCGCCGGCATGGTGCCCATGTGCGTCAAGACCTGTCCCACCGGCGCCATGTCCTTCGGCGAGCGCGAGGAGATCCTCGAGAAGGCCAAGAAGCGTCTGGAAGTGGTCAAGAAGGATTTCCCGAAAGCCTATCTTGCCGATCCCAACGACGTGAACGTCATCTACCTGCTGGTTGACACGAAGGACCGCTATTTCCCCTTCGCCTCCGTGCAGTAGCGAAAATCATGCCTGACGCCTTCGGCCTTGGCCGGGGCGGGCGGGTAGCCAATGAAGCTGGCGGCTTCAGGCATCTCTTGCCTGGGCCGCCAGCCTTTTTTGGGCCAGATGTCCGCAGGCAGGTTTTTGCGCTCGGCGTATCAATCGGTGCCGACTTGTGCTAGGATGACTGCATCACGAACAACAGCAACGCCGGAGTGTGTCATGTCGCTGCCATCCTCGCTTAGTGTCTCTGAGACCACGAAGATTCTCGTGGAGCGCCGTCCCGTGCTGGAACCCGTGCTCCGCGCCTTCGAGCCCGTCATCGAGTCCTTCGGCAGGCTTGCCGGAGAGCTTGCAGCCCCCCTTGCCGAGCGGGGCGTCTCCGTTCCTGAGCTTGATCTGGAGCGGGAAGCCCAGGGCGTTTCCCTGTTGGCTGGCTGGGACTGCGCCGGCATAGGCGATTGCCTCGCGCAGAGCGCCAGGGGCATGCTTCCCCTGCTGGTCAAGACAGATGCCCTGAAGAAGAGTGCAGGCGCCCTCGAGGACTTCTTTGCCGGCAAGGCAACTTCCGGCGAGGGGCGCGATGCGCGCGAAGCACTCGCCCAGGCCGTGCTTTCGGGCGACGACGATGCCGTCGTCGCCGTGGCCGAAAAGGCCGGCATTGATGCCGAGGTGCTCAAGTTTGCCGGCGAGATGTGCCTCTCGCCCGTGCTGCGCGCCATGGTGGACGCCTGCGTCAAAGCCCACGGCGGTAAGAATCCCTGGGATGCCGGCAACCGCTGGCAGCAGGGCTACTGCCCCGTGTGCGGCGCCTTTGCGACCATAGCCTGGCTGGCGAGGCCGAGCCAGGAAGACAATCCCTTCCTGCAGGCAGGCGGCGGCAGAAGACACCTGCACTGCGGGGCCTGTGGCGCGGACTGGCTCTTTAAGCGTATCGCCTGTCCCTCCTGCGGAAGCGAGGACAAGGGTTCGTCCAACATCTTCAAGCAGTCGGGCGCAAACTTCGGCGAGCGCATCGACTGGTGCGAGAAGTGCAAGGCCTACCTGCCCACCATCGACTTTCGCGAAAGCGAGCACGTGCTCGATCTTGACGTGCTGGCGCTTGGCATGATGCACCTTGACATGGTTGCCCACGACAAGCAGCTCAGGCCCCTTAAGGTCTCCTTCTGGAATGCCCTGTAGCCCGGTGCCGTCTTCCGCTTTTCAGGCCCGTCCGCAGACGCCTTGACGCTTGCGGACGGGGCTTCTGCCGACAGGGCCTGCAAGGAGTCAGCATGAAGATTGACGTCTGGTCCGACATCGCCTGCCCCTACTGCTGCATAGGCGGAATCCGCCTGAAGAAGGCCCTGCGAGAGCTGGACTGCGAAGAGCTCTTCGAGATCGAGCCCAGAAGCTTCCAGCTGGAGCCAGAACTTGCAGGACCTGGCAGGCCGGCCCTGCGGCACTACGCAGACAAGATGGGCGTGGAAATCGAGGACCTCCAGGAGGGACTGGACAGGATAGTCGCTCTTGCCGCCGGGGAGGGGCTCGAGTTCTGCTTTGACCGGGTCCTTGCGGCCAACACCTTTGATGCCCATAGGCTTGTCAAGCATGCGCAGGCGCTCGGCGTGCCGAACATGACGGAGCGCCTCTTCGAGGCCTGCTTCAGGGATGGTCTCGACGTCGGCGACCATGCGGTGCTGGCTGGGCTTGCGGCCGATGCCGGCCTGGATCCGGAGCATGCCCGCGCCATGCTGGCTTCGGACGCCTGGACCGCCGAGGTTGTCGCCGACAAGGCCGAAGCCAGGGCGCGCGGCATACGTCTCGTGCCTCACTATGTCCTTGAGGGCGGACGCGAGATTTCAGGCGCCCAGACGGTGGCCTACTTCAAGGAGATCCTGCAGAAGGCCATACAGGAACAAGCCCGCGCGGAGTTCTCGCAGGCGGAAGGGCATAATTCTACGCCTCCGTCTGGCGAAGCCTGCGGTCCCGGTGGTTGCGCCTGGCGCTGAGGGGGACAGCCTGCCTTTCCTGTCTGCCGTTCAGGCCTGCCGTCGTTGATGCCGGCCGGCCTTTGACAAGCATCGCCGGTGGAAGCAAAAAAAGGCGGAGCTGACGCCTGGCAGGCTCTGCTCCGGTTGAGGCGCGCCCTTTCTGCATCCTCGGCAAGGCCACAAGGCCGTGCACTTGGCCTGCCCAATGACAAGGAGGCGTACCCATGCGAACGAAAGAAGCGCGTCGCCCTGCAGCCGGCATGCACCTAGCGCCTGGCGCGCACCATGGGCAGCTGGCTTGCGCCTCTGCCCTCTCCGTTGAAGACAACGGGCTGAGCCCTCGTCATCGCTTTTTTTGTCTGGGGCTGCGATCCGCAGGACACCCTGCCGGCCGCGTAAGCTGGCTTCCCTTCGTCCCGTTCTTCGCCATCCCCTGGGCCTTCCCGCCCATCATGGACCGGCCGGCAAAGGCAACGCTTCCTGTCTTGAACGAAATCAAGGGCTACGCCAGATACATCGCCTATGCCGAGAGCCCGCGCGCCAATGCCCTCGATTCTCGGAGCCAGGGACGGGCATCGCTCCTGAGCTCTATTCCTGCGCCGTCGCCCTGGGACTTGAAAAGGCCTGGGGCGCCAGGTTTGCAGGCCTTTGCCTCGGGCGCTTCCATGAAGGGAGGACGCTGGAGCGCGGTTGCCTGCAACAGGCATCTGCGCAGGGCAGGCCAGTCGCTGCATCAACGGCTAGGCTTGTCCTGAGGCTGTCCCAGATTTTCCAGGCCGGGCGCGCTGTCGCAAGGTGCATGCGGATGCAGCGCGGCCAGGCTTACACCGGCACGCATCCCAGCAGGCAGCGAAAAGAGTCTGTTGCTCTGCACAGCCCCTTTTGCTTTCGTGCTGCCGGGAAGAGCCTTGAGGCCTTGCAGAGGCGTCGTTGCTCTTGTGATTCTCCGTTGGATAGTCTAATATTCCGTCATACAGCAGACAGAGCGCTTGGCCGGATGTTCTGAAGCATTCGCCATGGAGGCGCCGGCTTCCGCCCCGACCGACAGCATGGGGGAGAGGTCCGGCATAAGAGAACTCTTCTTGTAGCGTGCCTGCGTGGTGGGGAACGTCTTCGTCTCCTGTCAATCCAGCCCGGATTCGATGCTTCGTGCTCCCTTGGAAACAGAATTGAACTGCTGGCAACGGGAGTAGAAGATCCTTCATCGGGGCGGAGCCTGTCTGGGGACTTGGATGGACACGGCGGTCTTGTCGTGGCCTGCTTGCGGACGAGGGAGGCGCTCGGAACCAGCCCAGCCGGGGGCGGTCGCCGGATCCCGTCCGGCCGTGGCGGGGCGTTCCCCCAGAAAGCGGCCTGCCCGGCATGAAAGAGCGTTGTATGCGCAGACTGGGGCCATTGCCGGCGGGAGGCCCGCTGGCGTCAGCCGGGCGGAAGTACGGACGAGAGCATGCGCCGGGCAAGAAGATGACGGCGCAAGGAGGGGCAAGATGACAGGCATCACCGAAACAGTGACAGGCGAATGGATGGAACTATCGGCGGGCTTCTCCCCGGAAGAGCCGCTCTACGTGATAACTGACATGCACGGGTGCCTGGAGGCCATGGACAGGCTGCTCTCGCACCGTCCGGCGGACGCGAGGCTCGTCTTCCTCGGCGATGCCATCGACCGCGGGCCGGATCCGCTCGGCGTAATTTCCGTCCTCATGACGGACGGGCGGAACATGCTGCTGCGCGGCAACCACGATGCCATGGCCTGGTTTTCGCAGCCCGACGTCCTTCCCTCGGTTCTTCCCTCGTGCAAGTGGATGGAGCAGAACTGGATGTACAACGGAGGTGGCGTGACGCGCATCGCCTTCCGCGAGGCGCTGAAGGCCGGCGCACCCTGTGGCGGGATCGCCAAGGCCGTTCCCCGCCTCTTCGAGGACTACTGGCTCCGCGGCGTCGGGTGGTGGAGGTCGGGAAACCTCGTCTTCGTCCATGGCGGACTGCCGGGGAGGGAAGGACGGGAATGGCTTTCCATGGAGCCAAGCCTTGCGGCCTCCCATGAGAATTCGCCGTACTGGTTCCGCCCGGACATGAACGAGCTCTACAGGAAGCCGAGGATGGTGGACGGAGAGGAGGTCTTCGTCGTCTTCGGGCACACGCCCATGTCGCCGTCCCATGCGCTCCTTCCCTTCGGCATCTCGCTGGATCGCGGCTATGAGCTGAAGATGGCCGCAGAGATGCGCCCGGCCGAAGGCGGGCGGCCGGCGAGGGTTCGCTTCGTTTCGACGGAATGCGACGAGATCAGGAGGCGAAGGTCCTGAAGGCTGCCATCGTAGCCGTTCCACTGGAGGAGAAGAGCCCTTCGGATTTCCTGCCCCGGCACTGTGGACGGCTCGGCGAGTCCTCAGCCTGGCCAAGACGGATCCTCTGCGGGAGCGGACAGAACCAGCGTTTCTGACTGCAGGGAATTTGGACAAACGAAAAGGGGTTGCGACGTTGACCGCAACCCCTTGTTATTTTCTGGTGCCGAGGAACAGAATTGAACTGCTGACACGGGGATTTTCAGTCCCCTGCTCTACCAACTGAGCTACCTCGGCATTGCCGTACGGCGTTGAACAAAAGAGTGTTTACAGGAAAGGCCGGACCTTGGCAAGCAAAAATTGCATCTGACGCAAATTTTCCTGTCGCTAGCCTTCGTCCTCGGCCATTTTGAAGTTCACGCGGATCTTGAAGAGCTTGGTGGCGGGCAGGTTGAGGATGGGAATGCCGGTTTTGGCCGTGATGGCATCGAGCCTAGCCTGGACATGCTCTCTGGAGGGGCCGATGAAGGTGAACCAGATGTTGTAGGCGTTTTCGCGCTCGTAGTTGTGCGTGACGCCCGGCTCGGCGTTCACGGCTTCGACGAAGGCCTCCATCCTGTCCTCGGGCACCTTGGCCGCGCAGAGGGTGGACACCCAGCCCAGCTTCTTGGACTGGAAGTTCGCGCCCATGCGGCGGATGATCCTGTGCCTGCGCAGGTTGACGACTCTGGCAAGCGCATCCTCTTCGCTGATGCCCACGCAGGCGCCCATCTCGGCGTAGGGGCGGGGAACCAGCGGGTAGTTGGACTGCAGGATGTCGAGCAGGGCCTTGTCGGTTGCGTCCATAGTGTAGGCGTCAGGCATCGGTCTTCTTCCTCAGGGCTTGGGGGATGTAGGAGCAGAGGGGCTCCTCGCCAAGGTGGTCGCCGTTGATGCTGTACGCCCTGGCGCGGCAGCCGCCGCAGACCTTGTGGTATTCGCACACGCCGCACTTGCCCTTGTAGCAGGACTGGTCGCGGAACTGCCTGAAGTATTCGCTCGTCCGCCAGATTTCCGGGAAGGGCGCCTGGCGCACGTCGCCGCAGTTCAGCGTCAGGTAGCCGCAGGGCTGGACGATGCCGGTGTGGCTGATGAAGCAGAAGCCCGTGCCGCCAAGGCAGCCCCGGGTGTGGGCGTCCATGCCGAAGTTCTTCACGTCGACGGGCACGCCCTCTTCCTTGGCCATCTGGCGCATGATGCGGTAGTAGTGCGGCGCGCAGGTGGCCTTGAGCTGCATTGTCGTCTGCTTGCGGAAGCCGTAGAACCAGCGCAGCACCTCTTCGTACTGCTGAGCGCTGATGACCTGGTCGGCGAGGCCGGAGCCCCGGCCCATGGGGACGAGCAGGAAGATGTGCCAGGCAGCTGCCCCGAGCTCTTCGCAGAGCTTGAAGATGCGGGTGAAGCTCTCGAGGTTGTTCCTGGTGACGGTCGTGTTGATCTGGAATGGTACGCCCGCTTCCTTGAGCAGGCGCATGCCGTTGAGGGATGCCGCAAAGGCGCCCTTGTGGCAGCGGAAGGCGTCGTGCGTCTCGGCGTCGGCGGCATCGATGGAGATGGACACGCGGTCCACGCCGGCATCGCGGATCTTCTTAGCCGAGGCCTCGTCGATGAGGGTGCCGTTGGGCGAGAAGGCGCAGATGTGGCCCCGATCGTGGGCGTAGCGCACGAGCTCGTAGACGTCCTTGCGCATCATGGGGTCGCCGCCCGTGAAGATGATGAGCGGATTGCCCACCTGCGAGAAGGTGTCGATGAGCTGCATCGCCTCGTCGTGGTCCAGTTCCCCGGGATAGGGCTCCAGATGCGCCTCGGCGCGGCAGTGCCTGCAGGCGAGGTTGCAGGAGCGCGTGACTTCCCAGGCGATGAGGCGGCAGGCGGGGCTGCCGTCCTCAAGCGTCTTGGGCCCCATCCCCTTCATGCCCTGCGGCATGCCTCCCTTGGCGTCCTGGCCGTGCGGACAGCCGTGCATGGGATGGCAGTTCATCGGGCAAGCCCCTTGGCGAGGATGGTTTCGGCGAAGTAGGTGATGATGCTGTCTGCGCCGCCGCGCTTGAGGCCCTGCAGAGACTCCATCATGACGCGCTCCTCGTCCACCCAGCCGTTGAGTCCGGCCGCGCGGATGAGGGCGTATTCGCCGCTCACCTGGTAGGCGCAGACGTGGACGTCCACGGCGTCGCGCACTTGGCGAAGGATGTCGCCGTAGGGGCCTGCGGGCTTGACGATGATGGCGTCGGCGCCCTCCTCGAGGTCGGCGAAGACTTCGCGCATGGCCTCGCGGCCGTTGCCGGGATCCATCTGGTAGGACTTACGGTCGCCGCAGGCAGGGGCAGACTGGGCCGCGTCGCGGAAGGGGCCGTAGTAGGCCGAGGCGAACTTGGCCGCGTAGGACATGACCGGCGTGTTGACGAGGCCGGCCTCGTCGAGGGCCTCGCGGATAGCCGCCACGCGACCGTCCATCATGTCGGAGGGGGCGACCATGTCGGAGCCTGCTTTGGCCTGGCTCACGGCGGTCTTGGCCAGCAGCTCCAGCGTGGGGTCGTTGAGCACCTGGCCGTTTTTGGCGAGGATGCCGCAGTGGCCGTGGCTCATGTATTCGCACAGGCACACGTCGGTGATGACGAAGAGGCTGGGGAAGCGCTTTTTCAGGAGGCGGGTCGCGCGCTGGATGATGCCGTCCTCCTTCCAGGCGCCGGTGGCCTGCTCGTCTTTCTTGGCAGGTACGCCGAAGAGAATGACGTTCTTGAGGCCCATGTCCACGGCCTTCTCAACGTGCTCCTCCAGCTTGGAGAGGGAGAGCTGGTACTGGCCGGGCATGGTGGCGATCTCCTTCTCCAGGGAGGAGTCGCCGCTGTTCACCACGAAGTAGGGCATGATCAGGTCTTCTTTGAGAAGCGGAGGCGTCTCGCGGAAGAAGTCGCGCATTTGCGGGGTCTGGCGGATGCGCCTGCCGCGGAAGAAGCTGCTCATGGTGGTCTCCTTGCTGTGCCCCCAGCGTGTGGGGGGAGAAATTCGAAAAAGGCTCCGGAGAAGCTCCGGAGCCGTCGAGCGCTTTGCTGGGGGCTACTTGAGGCCGATTTCCTCGTCGGTCAGGTAGCAGGCCGGATCCTGCGCCCACTCGTCGCCGTAGTAGGCTTCGGCGCGGGCCCGGAAGTTGCCTCCGCAGATGTTGAGGAACCTGCACTTGGCGCAGCGGCCGCCCACGTAGCGCTTCTTGTCCTTCATCTTGTGGAGCAGCTCGATGGCGGGATCGTCCCAGATCTGGGAGAAGGGGCGCTCCAGAACGTTGCCGAAGACGTGCTCGCGCCAGAACTGGTCGGCGTGCACCTTGCCGTCCCAGGAGATGCAGCCAATGCCGCGACCGGAGTTGTTGCCTTCGTTGTACTGCAGGAGGCGGAAGACCTCCTCGGCGCGCTTGGGATCCTCGCGCTGCAGGCGCATCCACAGGTAGGGGCCGTCGGCGTGGTTGTCCACGGTGAGGATTTCCTTGGGCTTGCCCTCGTCGAAGCACTTGCGGGTCTCGTCGATGATGAGGTCGACGCAGGCTCTGGCCTCGGCGTGGTTGAGGTCCTCCTCGATGAGGGAGGAGCCTCTGCCGGAGTAGACGAGGTGGTAGAAGCAGGCGCGCGGTACGTTGTGGTCCTTGAGGAGCTGGAAGATGCCTGGGATCTGGTCCACGTTGCGCTTGTTGATGGTGAAGCGCAGGCCGACCTTGAGGCCTTCCTCCTGGCAGTTGGCAAGGCCGTCGAGAGCTTTCCTGAAGGCGCCCTTGACCGCGCGGAACTTGTCGTGGACCTCCTCCATGCCGTCCATGGAGATGCCGACGTAGGAGAGCCCGACACCCTTGAGCTCGCGGGCCTTCTGCTTGGTGATGAGCGTGCCGTTGGTGGAGATGACGGCGCGCATGCCCTTCCCCTTGGCGTGGCTGGCCAGCTCGACGAGGTCCTCGCGGACCGTGGGTTCGCCGCCGGAGAAGAGCATGACGGGACAGCCGTAGGCGGCCAGATCGTCGATCATCTCCTTGGCCTTCTCGGTGGAGATGTCGTCCTTGCCGTGGACGTCCACAGCCTGGGCGTAGCAGTGCACGCACTTCAGGTTGCAGCGCTTGGTCATGTTCCAGACGATGACCGGCTTCTTGTCCTTGGAGAACTGGAGCAGGTGGGAGGGCAGCTTGCTGGAGTCGCGTCCGTAGCGAAGGACGTCGGACTCTTCGGCCTGTCCGCAGTAGAGTTTAGAAATGCCAATCATAGCGAAGTACCTTATTCCGGCCCGCCGCAGAAGGGCGGCGTTTCGGTCGCATATTTCTCGATAGCCCAGCGCCCGCCTTGGCGGACGCTGGGCTGCGAAGTCGTCGGAGTACAGGAGGAAACTATGCCATCAGCTCTTTGAGCTTGGCAATGGCCGCGGTCACGCCGTCGGGCTTCGTGCCACCGGCCTGGGCCAGGTCGGGACGGCCGCCGCCGGAGCCGCCGCAGAGGGGTGCCGCCTCCTTGATGAGCGCGGGGGCGGTGAATCTGCCGTGGAGATCCTTGGACACATAGACGATGATGGAGACCTTCTCTCCCTCGGTGGAGAAGAGGGCGGCCACGCCCGAGGGCATTCTGGAGCGCACGTCGTCCATGAGGCTGCGCATGGCCTTGACGTTGACGCCGTCGAGGGTGGCGCAGGCAATCTTGACGCCGCCAATCTCCTCCGCCGAGGCCGCGATGTCCGCGCCGGTGAGGCTGGCGGCAGAGGCCTTTTCGCTAGCCTTCTCGAGCTTTTTCAGCTTGGCCTGCATGGCTTCGAGGCGGTCGGCCAGCTGTTCGGGGGCCGCCTTAAGCTGGTGGGCGAGACAGGCGAGGTTCTTGCGCATGCAGGCTGCCTGCCCGAAGGCGTTCCAGCCGGTGGCGGCCTCGATGCGACGCACGCCGGCGGCAACGCCGGACTCGGAGAGGATGAGGAAGAAGCCGGCCTGACCGGTGCGGCCGAGGTGGGTGCCACCGCAGAGCTCCCTGGAGTAGAGTTCGTCGCCCTCGCCCATGGAGACCACGCGGACCTTGGATCCGTACTTTTCGCCAAAGAGGGCCATGGCGCCGCTCTTCATGGCTTCGTCGTGGTCCATGACCTTGGTCGTGACGGCAAGGTCGGCCATGATGGCGCCGTTGACCTCGCGCTCGACGGCCTCGATCTCATCCGGCGTCATGGCCTGGATGTGGCTGAAGTCGAAGCGCAGGCGGCCGGGCTCGACGAGGGAGCCGGCCTGCTTGACGTGGGGGCCGAGCACCTTGCGCAGGGCGGCCTGGAGCAGGTGGGTGCAGGAGTGGTTGCGGGCCGTGTCCATGCGGCGCTCGGCATCGACGGCCAGGGAGACCTGCCTGTCCATGGCGATTTCGCCGCGCACCACCTTGATGGCGTGGATGAGGAGGGTCGGGGCAGGCTTGAGGGTGGCGGTCACCTCGGCAAGGCTGCCCTCGTCGGCCATGGTGCCGGTGTCGCCGGCTTGGCCGCCCGATTCGCCGTAGAAGGGCGTGCGGTTGGTGACGGCAAAGCCCGTCTCGCCTTCGGCCAGCCTGTCGGCCGGGGCGCCCTCCTTGTCCAGCAGGGCGATGATGCGTCCTTCATCGGACAGCGTGCCGTAGCCGGTGAAGACGCACTCGATGCCGTCGTCGGCAAGTTGCTGGAAGATGCCGTGGCCGCCGCTGGCATCCTGGCCGAGGAGGCCGAGCTTCTTCTGGCTCTCGCGGGCGCGGGCGCGCTGCTCGGCCATGAGCCTGTCGAAGCCGGCCGTGTCGACGGTGAAGCCCTGCTTGCAGCACACGTCAGTGATGATGTCGAGCGGGAAACCGTAGGTGTCGGAGAGCTGGAAGCAGAACTCGCCGGGAAGCTCGTTGGCGCCCTTTTCCCTGCAGGCGCAAATTTCGCTGTCGAGCATGCGCAGGCCCTTGTCCAGGGTGTCGGAGAAGCGGATCTCCTCCTGGCGCACGGCACGGGTGATGAAATCGGCGTTCTCCGTGAGCTCGGGGTAGTCCTCGCCCATCACCTCGATGACCTTGCCCACGACCTTGTAGAGGAAGGGCTCGTGCACGCCCATGAGGGTGGCGAAGCGCAGGGCGCGGCGGATGAGGCGGCGCAGGACATAGCCCCTGCTCTCGTTGGAGGGCAGTGTGCCGCCGGCGATGAGAAAGGCGGCCGCGCGGCTGTGGTCGGCAATGACGCGCAGGGCGGTGTCGATGTCGTTGGTGTCGGGGGCGCTGTGGCTGTAGGTGACGCCGGCGACCTTGGCGGCATACTGGATGATGCTCTGGAAAAGGTCGCAGTCGAAGTTGGAGCGCTTGCCCTGGCAGACGGCCGCGATGCGCTCGAGGCCCATGCCGGTGTCGATGTTGGGCTTGGCGAGTGGAACGCGGGTGCCGTCCGGCATCTGCTCGAACTGGGTGAAGACCAGGTTCCAGATTTCAAGGAAACGGTCGCAGTCGCACTTGCCTATGCCGCAGTCGGGACCGCAGGACATGTCCTCGCCCTGGTCGATGTAGATTTCCGAGCAGGGGCCGCAGGGGCCGGTGTCGCCCATGGTCCAGAAGTTGTCCTTCTCTCCCATGCGCACGATGCGCTCGTAGGGCAGGCCCGCAATCTCGTGCCAGAGGTCGGCGGCCTCGTCGTCGTCGCGGAAGACGGTGACCCAGAGCTTGTCCTTGGGCAGCTCCAGATCCTGGGTGCAGAACTCCCAGGCCCAGGTGATGGCTTCGCGCTTGAAATAGTCGCCGAAGGAGAAGTTGCCGAGCATCTCGAAGAAGGTGTGGTGGCGCGCGGTGCGGCCGACGTTCTCGAGGTCGTTGTGCTTTCCGGAGACGCGCAGGCACTTCTGCGCCGTGGTTGCGCGGGTGTAGCCCCTGTCCTCCTCGCCGGTGAAGCATTTCTTGAACTGGACCATGCCGGCGTTGGTGAAGAGCAGAGTGGGATCGTTCGGCGGAATCAGCGGTCCGGATTCGACGGCGGCGTGGCCGTGCCTTTCGAAGAACTTGAGGTAGCGGCGGCGGATTTCTTGAGCAGTGAGCATGTGCGGGGCTCCGTGAAGGCAGTGCAGAGGGGTTGGTGGGAAAGGCCTGCGGGCCGGCCCCGGGGCCGGCCCGCAGACGGGGGGCTAGAATTCTTCGGCGCCGGGGACGTAGTCCGGATCCGGCTCCTGCGCGGGGACGTCCTTCGCCGGCGCAGGCTGGGCCTGGGGCTGGGCGTCCTGGACCGGGAGGGGCTGCTGGTCGTCCGGCGGCAGGCCGAGATACTTGCGCACGTCGGCCTCGAGGCGCATGCGCAGATCCTCGTCCTCGTCCAGCATGGCGCGGATATTCTCGCGGCCCTGGCCGAGTTTTTCTCCGCCGTAGGCGAACCACGAGCCGCTCTGGTCGAGGATCTTGCCCTCGGTGCCGTAGTCGATGAGCTCGCCGGAGCGGGAGATGCCGTGGCCGTAGATGATATCGAAGGTGGCCTTCTTGAAGGGCGGGGAGACCTTGTTTTTGACGACCTTGACCGTGGTGCGGGAGCCCACGGGGGTGTCCTTGTCCTTGAGGGTCTGGACGCGGCGGATGTCGAGGCGGACCGAGGAGTAGAACTTGAGGGCGTTGCCGCCCGTGGTGGTCTCGGGACTGCCGTAGCCCATCTGGCCTATCTTCATGCGGATCTGGTTGATGAAGATGACGGCGGTGTGGGACTTGTGGATGGTGCCGGTAAGGCGCCGCATGGCGTGGGACATGAGCCGGGCGTGGCCGCCGACCTGGGTCTCGCCCATGTCGCCCTCGAGCTCGGCCTGGGGAACCAGGGCCGCAACGGAGTCGACGACGACCAGCTCCACGGCCGCCGAGCGGACGAGCATGTCGGCGATGTCGAGCGCCTGTTCGCCGTAGTCGGGCTGGGAGATGAGCAGGGAGTCGACGTCGACGCCGAGCGCCTTGGCGTAGGTCGTGTCGAGCGCGTGCTCGGCGTCGATGAAGGCGCAGGTGCCGCCGCGCTTCTGGCACTCGGCGATGATGTGCAGGGTGAGCGTCGTCTTGCCAGAGGATTCGGGGCCGAAGATTTCGGTGATGCGGCCGCGCGGGATGCCGCCGACGCCGAGGGCCATGTCCAGACCGATGGAGCCTGTAGGGATGACCGGGATGCGGACGACGGCGCTGTCGGACAGCTTCATGACGGCGCCCTTGCCGTACTTGTGCTCGATGGCCGACAGCGCGGTGCCGAGCGCCTCGCGCTTGGCTTCTTCGGGAGTCAAAGCGGTTTTTCTTGCCATGTGGAATTCTCCTCAAAACGGCGTTTGCAAAGGTCGATTTTCTATCATTAGCCGAAGGGCAAGGCAACACGCGGCCGAAAAGCTGCGAAGCGCAGCCCTGCGGCGGGAGCGGCGTGTGCGTGGAAGCAGTTTTACCTATAAGTAAAATAAATGTCAAAAAAGGATTTCCCATAAAGCAACCAGCCGCAAGGAGCGCCAAGCGCTCCGCCTTGCCTAAATCCAAGCCCCCGTATAAGAAAGCAGACTATGGAAAACATTTATGACGGCGTCTCTCTCTTCTCCGGCGGCCTGGACAGCATACTGGCCGCCAGAGTGCTTGCGGACCAGGGCCTGCGCATGCTTTGCCTGCATTTCTGGTCGCCCTTCTTCGGCTCGCCCTCGTCTTCGGCGCGGGAGCGCTGGAAGCGCCTCTACGGCGTGGAGGTCGAGGCGCTGGACTGCTCCAGGGAGATGGCCGCCCTTGTCAGCGGCTGGCCCCCCCACGGCTTCGGCAAGGTCATGAATCCCTGCGTGGACTGCAAGATCCTCCTGCTTCGGCTTGCCAAGCGGCGCATGGAGGAGCTTGGCGCCAAGTTCATCGCCACAGGCGAAGTCATGGGCCAGCGCCCCATGTCCCAGCGCAGGGACGTGCTCAACACCATACGCCGGGAGGCTGGCGTGGACGGCCTGCTCCTGCGGCCGCTGAGCGCCCTGCATCTCGATCCGACGCCCATGGAGACGTCAGGCCTCGTGGACCGTTCGAGGCTGCTCGGCATCCACGGCCGCGGCCGCCAGGACCAGCTCGCCCTGGCCAAGGCCTACGGCTTTGAGGAAATTCCTTCGCCGGGCGGCGGCTGCTGGCTTGCGGAGCGCGAAAACGCCCGACGCTACTGGCCCATACGCACCCGCCTCGGATCCCCTTCCGCTTCGGACTACCGCCTGGCGGCCTGGGGGCGGCAGTACTGGCTCCTCGCCGAAGGCCAGGCCTGCTGGCTCGTCATGGGTCGGAACAGCTACGACAACGAGACGCTCAAGAAGAGCCAGGAGTCTGAAGACCTGCTGGCCGGCGTGTGCGACTATCCGGGACCTCTGGCCCTCCTGCGGCGGGGGCGCTCCTGGACGGACGAGGCCAGGCGCCTGGCCGGCGCCATGATCGCCTCCTACGCCCCCAAGGCCGTGCAGGCCGGCGGCGAGATCGGCGTCTGGATGAAGGAGCGCTCCGGCGTCCAGACCGTCGTCCGCGTCCTGCCCGACATGGAGCGGACCAGCTTTACGCGCATGACCTTCGACGAGGTGAAGGCCGAAAAGCATCTCGAGGCGAGCCGGCACCAGGCAGAGGAAAATCTTGAGCGCGAGCGGCGTCGCAGGGAGCGCCTCGAGCGCAAGGCGGCCGAGCCCGCCCCGTCTGCCGGGGAGGCAGGCGAAAGCCAGCCTGCCGGCGCCAATCCGGACAGCCCGCCGGAGCAGGGCAGCTGACGACAACTGTTTGCTAAGGAGGAGATCCATGAAGACCATTCCCGTAGTGATCAAGTACGGCGGACACGCCATGACCGTGCCTGAACTGAGTCGCGCCTTTGCCAGAGACCTGACGGAGCTGGCCCGTGGCGGCCGATCCTTCATCGTCGTGCACGGCGGCGGCCCCCAGATCTCCTCCCTGCTCAAGCGCCTGAACATCGAGAGCCGCTTCGAGCAGGGCCTGCGCGTCACCGACGACGCCACCATGGAGGCGGTGGAGATGGTGCTGGCGGGCCAGGTCAACAAGGCCGTGGTCGCCCAGTTCGTCCAGCAGGGCGTGCGCGCCTGCGGCGTCTGCGGCCGCGACGCCTCCCTGCTCCATGCCGAGGTGCGCAGGCCCGAGCTCGGCAACGTCGGCGAGGTGACGAAGGTCGATCCCGCCGTTCTTGCCTGTCTTATGGACGGCGGCTTCATGCCCGTCGTGGCCCCCGTGGCCGAAGGTCCGCAGGGCCGGGCCCTCAACGTCAACGCCGACACGGCTGCCGGCGCGGTTGCCGGCGCCTTGGCCGCCGAGTACTTCGTGCTCATGAGCGACGTGCCCGGCGTGCTCGACAAGCAGGGCGTGCTTCAGCCTCGGCTGACGAGGGCCGACATCGATGCCTTCAAGGCCGACGGCACCATCACGGGCGGCATGATCCCCAAGGTGGACGCCTGCCTCAACGCCCTCGACCATGGCTGCCGCCGCGCGCTCATCCTCAACGGCTCGGAGAGCGGGGCCCTGAAGCGCTACCTCGTGGACGGCGAGCCGCTGGGCACGGTCGTCGAGAACTAGCGCCTTTCCATCTTTGAAAGTCAGCAGGGCGCCCCTGGCCAGTCCAGATCTGGCCCCGGGCGCCTTGCCTGTCCTCTGAGCAGGAGGCGCTATGCCCGAAGCCGTTCTCGGCGATCTGCGTATCCGCTACCGCGAGGCAGGGCAGGGCTTCCCCGTGCTCCTGCTGCACGGCGGCTTCTGCACGGGCGCGTCCTTTGCCCCCCTCGCCCGCATGCTCTCAGCCCGCTTCCGGGTGCTGGTGCCGGACCTGCCGGGACACGGGGCGAGCTGGCCGGCCCGCCTTCCTGGACAACGCCGGATCTTGCCAGGCACATGCTCGCCTTCCTTGACGAACTCGGCATCGGGCAGGTGCACGCGGCTGGCCACAGCATGGGCGGCGACGTTGCCATGAGCCTTGGCGTGCTTGCGCCCAAGCGCTGCCACACGCTTGTCTCCATAGGCTCTGCGGGCGTTGCCAACGAGCCTGCGCGGGCCTTCTTCGCCGAACTGGATCCGGACAGGGGCGGCCTCGCGCGCCAGCCGCGCTTCTTTGCCAGGCTGCAGGCGGAGCATCCGTCCTCAGGCGGCTGGCAGGCCCTCTTCCGCGCGGCCAAAGACAACTGCCATGCCTGGCCCAGCTTCAGCGATGCCGACCTCAGGCGACTGGTCATGCCCTTCCTGCTGCTGGCGGGTTCCCGCGACGGCTTCGTGCTGCCGGAAAAGGTCGCGCGACTCAGGGCCCTGTGCCCTCTGAGTTTTGGCATGTTTTCTATTAGTATCAGCTACGCTCTATTTGCCTATACGAAAAACTCAATATTTTCGCTAGCTTATAGATAGAAATGCGGATGTAAGGACATGTGGTGGCCCCTGATTTACCAGATACAGCAAACCTCTTTTCTATTAGAAATCTACTAGCTTCGAGGACCTCTCGCATGTATGG
>JAEEPQ010000116.1 GCA_016284885.1 Desulfovibrio sp. | reverse complement strand
CTTCATCTTCCTCTCGGCCACCGTGCTCTATGTGGCCGGCGGCTTTGCCTGGCTCGTCCAGAGCGCCGGCTTCAAGCCCCTTGCGCACGCCTTTCTCGACTTCAACCTGGCAAGCCGCCCGCAGGACTTCCTGAACGCGGCCACGAGCTTTGCCGGCTTCAAGCAGGTGCTCAAGCTGGTGCCGCTCTACGTGCTGATCGCCATAGCCTGGCCGCTGGCCCGCATCCTGCGCGGCTTGGCAGGCCTCTTCGCTGGCCTTCCCCCGCTCTCCCTCTTCTCCGTGAAGGGCATCCTGCTCTCTCTGGCCGCGCTTGCCTGCACAGCGGCCCTCTACAGCGGAGCGTGCCGCCAGGCCCTGGCGCTGGTCAGGCCCTAGGCAGCCTTCCTGGCCCAGCCGCATCCCCCGCAGCCGCAGGATTGCCGCAAGGAACGCGCAAGGAGCGTCACATGGGTTCACTGGCAGAGAAATTCGGCCTGCCCGCCAAGGCCGCGCTGCTCCTCTACGTGCTCGAGACCCAGTTGGCACTGGACGACATAGCCTGCTCCAGGCAGGAGGGCGAGAACTTCGCGCCCAAGCGCGCCTGGCTCAACGCTTGGCACGAGGCCAAGGAGGCCCGCCTCGCGCAGGCCGGCATCGAGAGCTTCCCCCTGGACGAGGAGCATGTTGAAGGGCTGTATGGCGCCATGGAGGGCGCGGCCGAGCATGCACGGCGCCTCCTGCTCTGCGAGGCCTCGCTCTTCCGGCCCTACTACCGTCTGCCTGACATCGACGAGAAGAGCGCAGAGGCCTTGCGCACAGCGCCCCTGCACGGCGAGGCGCAGATTGCGAGGCTCGAGAAGGCCGCCATGCGGCTCGGGCTCGATCCCAAGCTTCCTCTGGCCTTTCGCCGCGAGGAGGCCTTTGCCTGGCGCAAGCTTCCCAGCGAATTCAGCGCCCTGCCCCTGCCCCTGCGCCTTGCGGTGCGCTGCCTCAAGCTCTTCCGCTGGATCGCGGGCATAGAGCGCAAGACTGAGCGGCTGCCCTGGAACGTGCCGGCAGAACCCGCCGGCGCCGACATGCTGCTCCTGCCAGCCCTGGACTTTGACGCCTTCGCCCAGGACCTGCCCTGGGCCGTGGACTTTGCCGGCGGCGCCCTCGTCGCAGCCGAAGGCGCAGAGCGCGCCTGCCTGGTCATAGGGCAGACGGACTGCCGCACGGTCTTGAGCGAAGCCTCGCACCTCTATGCGGCCTGCAAGCTGGTCTTTCCGGCAGATCCCGCCTGGCCTGAGTGGTTGAAAGACCTCAGAGACGCCATTGCCGATCGGGCCGAAAAGCTCATGGCCCTGCTCGGCGCCGAACCCTCGCAGGCCCAGCGCGAATACGCCAGGCAGAATCCCGAGGCCGCGCGCCGGGCCGAGCGGCGCATCCAGATCCATGCGCGCATGGCAGCAGACTTTCTGGACAATCTGGCAGAGCTCATCCAGGACATGCCCGGGCGTCTGTGAGCGTCCGCGCCCTCCGGCAGAAGGCTTGGGGACGGCGCGCGGAAAAAGGGGGCTTTTTGCCTAGCTGCGGGATGGCATCTGCAGCAGGGCCTCGACGAGCTCGAGCCGGCTCCTGACAATGGCGCGGCAGGCGCCCTCGATCATGGCGTTGACCACGCTCTCGCTGTTCTCGCCGCAGGAGCGGAAGTCCGTGCGCACGCCAATGACCGGAATGCCCTTGGCGTAGGCAAAGCCAATCTCGAAGGCCGTGCCGTCGTCCACCTGGGGGCCGTCCAGCAGGGCGGCCACCACGTCGCAGTCCACGAGGCCCTCAAGGTCGCGCTGCATGATCTTCGCGGGTGCCTCGGCGCCCCAGGAGGCGACCTCCTCTGGGCTGACAAGCTCGCCCGGCCACACCACCTCGAAGCCCGCCGTCAAAAGGCGCGCCTTGAGCTTGAGGTGCCAGTCACGCTCGGCTTCGGAGAAGAGGGGTCCTGCTTGATAGATGCGCATGGCTCGATCCTTTGCTGTGAGTTGATTCCTGCCGGGACCTTCAGAGGCCCGCTGGTTCCTGGCGAGGCCAGGCTAGACCAGATCCGGCCTGAACTTAAAGTGCACTTAAAGTGCAGGTGCAGGCCATCCTGCTCTTTTCCTCTAAGCCCTTTGCCCATGGGGCGCAAGCCGCCGGCAGGGCTGGGCGGAGAGGCCTAGGCGAGGAGCTTTGCCTTGGAGTCTTGGGCGGCGTACAAGAAGGCTGGCCGAACGCTTGAAGCCAGGCTTGAAGCCGGGCTTTGAGATCCGGCGTGCAGCCTGAAGCCAAGGAGACGTGCCGTGGACAGGAAGAAGGTCTTTTCCCATGTGGCCTGCGTGGTGCTGGCAGCCGGCTTCTCGACGCGCATGAAGCGCTTCAAGCCGCTCCTGCCCTTCGGCAGGGGCACGGTGCTTGCCTTTGCGGCCGGCGTCTGGCGCGAGGCCGGCATCGACCAGATCCTCGCCGTGGCAGGCCACAAGGCGGAGCTCGTGGAGGCCGAGGCCGGGCGCATCGGCATAGCCTCGGTCCGCAATCCCCGTCCTGAAGACGGCATGTACTCTTCCGTCAAGGCAGGCCTCGCCTCGGCGCTGGAACTCTTTCCCGAAGCCTCGTGGTTCGGGGTGCATCCGGTGGACATTCCCCTCGTCGATCCCGCCTGCGTGCGGGCCCTGGCCGAGCGGGCTCCCGCCTGCCGGGCGGACTGCCTCGTCCCCCTCTACGAGGGCCGGCGGGGCCATCCTCCACTGCTCGCTAGGCGCTTCGCCCAGCGCGCCTGCGCAAGCGAGCCCCAAGGCGGCCTGCGCGGCCTGCTCGAGGACGCCTGCGTTGAGGAGCTTGCGCTGGCCAGCGCCTTTGGCGACAGGGACATGGATCGGCCCGAAGACTACGAAAGGGCGCTGGCCGAGCTGGCAGCCTGGAGGAAGTGAATCCTTCAGCCCGGCCTGCCGCCGGCGGGAGACTTTCCCGGGATGCTGGCCTTGGGCCGATGTCCGAACGGGAGGCTATCCGGCCTGGCGGAGGCTGGGCCGGCCTGTCTGCTGCTTGGTCTTTGAGAAGCCGGCGCAGTCGGGGCAGACGGCTCCGCCCTGCTCTTCAGTCCAGCCCTTGCCGGCAAGGCGTTCCATGAGGCTTCCGGCATCGACCGAGGCTTCCTCGCGTCCGCAGATGCGGCAGGTGCAGAAGAAGGCGCCGCCGCGCCGCTGGATGAGTGTGTGGTGCATTGCTTCCTCCTTGGTGTCGCTGCGTTGCCGGGCCGGCTCAAGCCTCTCTGCGCAGGGGTGCGGGGGCAGGCCTGCAGGGACGCAGTTTCTGCATTCTCTCCAACCTTAGCCTTCCTTCCCCTGCTGTCAAGCAGGATCGCGCGCGAAAAAGCGGCCTGCCCCTGCCGCTTCTGGCCGTCCCCAAGCCCCGTGCCTACCGGCAGGCCGTGCTTGCGCTTTGCATGGTTCTTGCATAAATGACGGCATACAGCCTTCTGTCTGGAGACCCCGCTTCATGATCAAAAGCCTACTTGCCGTGCTGATGCTCCTGCAGGCCATGCTTGCCTCGCTGGAAGCAGGCGCCAGTCCCGAAGACGCCGGCAATGTCGCAGACGCCGCAAAGAGCCGTCCCCTCCTGCAGGGCGGTGGCCTCGACACCTCCTTCGATGCCACCATCGGCGCCCTGAAGCCCGAGAAGCGCCAGAAGGCCATCGCCATACTCCAGGACTCCCTGCCCGGCCTGCGCGAGCTCGACATGAGGATTACCATGAAAATGCAGGAACTTGCGGCCCTCGACTTCAAGAACGGCTCTGATCCCGAGCAGCTCAGCCGCCTTGGCCTTGAACTGCAGGGCCTGCGCAACGCCATGCGCGCACGGCTGCTCGAGGTGCGCCGCAAGCTGCAGATGGAGGCAGGCGTGCGCCTCGCGCCCCCCATGCCCCGGGGCTGCCGGGGCATGCGCAGCATGTATGCCTCCAGCCAGGCCGCAGGCCAGCAGCGCTGAAGCCTGACAGCCTCCCCAGTCCATCCCCTTCCGCACAGCCCCGCCAGGGGCTTTTTTGCGCTTGTCCCAGCTGCCGGGCGGCAGGCGCTGTATCAAAACCATCCACAGCCCGATCCGGGACAGTGCGGCTTGTCAAAAATTTGTACACCCCGCCGCACTCGGCGCCCGTTCCCTGCCTTCCGCACGCCTAGCTCGAGCCACGCCAGCTTCGCCCAGCGACGAGGCGCCTTTTTACCACCTTGCTTGCAAAGGAAAGATAGAAATCAAGTAAAATCAAGTTATTGCATGTAGTTAAAAATTTTGGCACAGGCATTGACATTGAAAGTGGTTTTCATTTACATCTTTGCCTGTGCACGTTCGGGGACTTGTGCTCCCTTCCCTGCCCCCTCGTCGACGCCTTTGCGCAAGCTGGGGTGCGGGGACGCGCACAGCTGCATGCATTCAAAGGCGCCCGTCTGCGGCATGGCCTTCAAGCCTGACGCGGAGGCGCCGTATCCGGAGGGTTTTCCATGAATCAAGAGCAAGGTGCCGCACAGGTCGCTGGCGCAGGCAAAGCAGGGTTCCGCCTCGCCCTGGCCGGCAATCCCAACTGCGGCAAGACGACGTTGTTCAACCACTACACGGGATCACGTCAGCACGTCGGCAACTATCCTGGCGTCACTGTCGACCGCAAGGAGGGCTCCATCGAGGTTGACGGCGAAAGGATCACGTTAGTCGACCTGCCTGGCACCTATTCTTTGACCGCCTATTCCCAGGAGGAGCTGGTCGCCCGCGACGAGCTCTCCTTCGGCAAGGTGGATGCAGTCATCGACTGCGCCGACGCCTCGGCCCTCGAGCGCAACATGCTGCTCACCGTGCAGATGCTCGAGATGGGCATGCCCGTGGTGCTCGCCTGCAACATGATGGACGAGGCCCGCAAGGCCGGCATCCACATCGACATGAAGAAGCTTTCCGAGCGCCTCGGCTCGCCGGTCATGCCCCTCGTGGCCCGCACCGGCGAAGGCGCGGCCGAGATAGCCAAAAAGGCCTGCGAGCTGGCCGCGAAGGGCCGCCGCGACCCTCTGCTCATCTCGTACGGCCGCGACATCGACGAAGCGCTCGCCCCCTTGGAGAAGCGCATCGCCGAGGAGAAGATCCTGACAGACCGCTACCACCCCCGCTGGACCGCCATCAAGCTCATCGAGGGCGACAGCGAGGTGCGCGGGGCCGTGCTCGAGGCTGCGCCAAAGATCGCGCCCGACATCCTCGCCTTCTGCGACAAGACTGAGGATCACGTGCGCAAGTCCCTCCACGCCTCTTGCGAGTCCGTCGTCACCGACGCCCGCTACGGCTACATCAGAGGCCTTCTGGCCGGCGGGGTCATGAGCCAGGACCCCGGCAAGGACCGCCTGGCCATGTCCGACAAGATAGACCGCGTGCTCACCAACGCCGTGCTGGGCCCGATCATCATGCTTGGCGTGCTCTACGTCATGTTCTGGATCACCTTCGAGCTCGGCGCCTATCCCCAGGGCTGGGTCGAGAACTTCTTCGAGTGGCTCGGCGGCGTGGCGGGCGACGCCCTGCCTGAGGGCCATCTGCAGTCCCTGATAGTCGACGGCGTCATCGGCGGCGTCGGCGGCGTCCTCAGCTTCGTGCCGCTCATCGCCATCATGTTCGCCATGATCGCCTTCATCGAGGACTCGGGCTACATGGCCCGCATCGCCTACATGATGGACCGCATCTTCCGCTTCTTCGGCCTGCACGGCGCATCGGTCATGCCCTACATCGTGGCCGGCGGCATAGCCGGCGGCTGCGCCATCCCGGGCGTCATGGCAACGCGCACCCTGCGAAGCCCCAAGGAGAAGCTGGCCACTCTCCTCACCCTGCCCTTCATGGGCTGCGGCGCCAAAGTTCCGGTCTTTCTGCTGCTCATCGGCGCCTTCTTCCCGGAAAAGCCGGCTCTCGCCTTCTTCCTCGTGCTCCTGGTGGGCTGGGCGGGCGCCCTCGTCATGGCGGCCCTCCTGCGCCACACCATCATCCGCGGCCAGGGCACGCCCTTCGTCATGGAGCTGCCCCCCTACCGCATGCCCACCGTCTTCAGCGTGGTCCAGCACATGTGGGAGCGCAGCTGGATGTACATCAAGAAGGCTGGCACCATCATCCTCGCCATCTCCATCGTCATCTGGGCGGCCATGAAGTTCCCGGAACTGCCCGAGGAGCAGTCCGCGCCCTACGAGACGGCCATCGAGCAGCTCAAGGAGAAGCAGAAGGCCTTCAAGGAAGATACGGAAGACTACACCAAGCTCCAGGAAGAGATCGACGACAAGTCCAACGAGCTTGCCGAAGCGGAGCTGCGCAACTCCTACGCCGGGCGCCTGGGCGTTGCCATCGAGCCCGTCACCTCCTGGATGGGCTTCAAGTGGCAGACCAACATCGCCCTCATCGCCGGCGTGGCAGCCAAGGAGGCCGTCGTCTCCACCCTCGGCACAGCCTACTCCCTGGGCGAGCAGGATCCCGAAGACGCGCCGGCCTTGAGCGAACGCCTGCAGAAGGACCCGAACTTCTCCAAGGCGACCGCCCTGGCCCTCATGATCTTCACCCTCTTCTACTCGCCCTGCTTCGTGACCCTCGTGGTCATCAAGTCCGAAACCGGCACCTGGAAGTGGCTCTTCTTCAGCATGATAGTCGACACCATCTTCGCAGGCATTCTGGCCTATGCGGCCTTCCAGATAGGCACTGCCCTCTGGGGCTAGGCCAGCTGGCGACTCCGGGGGACCGTCTGCACGCGGTCCCCCGGAACCGCTTCCATCCTGCCGAAAATTGTGCTACTAGTTTTTGATTCGTATTATAATACATGATCTTTCCTTTTTTTCGTACTATTCATGGTGCCGGCCGCGCTGCCCAGCGTGAACCTGGCGGAGGGGCCCGGCTTTCCGGGGGCCCGGACTCCAGCCGGCATGCCCCTTCAACACACAACGTTCCATGCAAATGGACAATTTCAGGAGTTCCTGCAATGAAGAAACTTATGGTTCTGCTCTTTGCCGCCGGCCTGGTCCTGGGCGGCGCAAGCTGCGCCAGCGCCATCGACTTCAAGGCCGAAGGCGAATGGCTCTTTGGCTTCGGCGTCGGCGACGGCTCCTTCCTGTCCCGTACGCGGGATGCCGCCAACGGCAAAGTCAAGCGCAACAACGAAGACAAGTTCCAGGCCAACCAGCGCATTCGTCTCCAGCTGGAAGCCGTGGCCTCCGAGAACCTCTCCGGCACCCTGCGCTTCCAGATCGGCGACCAGCCCTGGGGCAAGGCCGAGAACGGCGGCGCCCTCGGTGCCGACGGCAAGGTTGTTGGCGTGCTCAACGCCTACATCGACTGGATGCCGCCGGACACTGAACTCAAGGTCCGCATGGGCCTCCAGCCGCTGGCCCTGCCCAACGTGGCCGGCGGCTCCTCCATCCTCGACACCGACTCCATTGCGGCCGTCGCCCTCAGCTACCAGTTCAACGAGAACGTCGGCCTGAGCTTCTTCTGGGCCCGCCCCTGGAACGACACCTACATTGCCAGCGGCTCCAACAGGGGCCGCGACCACGACAACTTCCTCGACAACGTCGACCTCTTCGCCCTCACTCTGCCCCTGACCTTCGAAGGCGTTGAAGTGACGCCCTTCGTCATGTTCGGCATCATCGGCGCCCAGTCCAACCGAAAGTGGGACGCCGCTGCCGGTGCCTGGGAGTACGGCGACATGGTCGGCGTCACCACCTCGGGCTACGAGAGCAGCCGCTGGAAGAACGCCG
>JAEEPQ010000115.1 GCA_016284885.1 Desulfovibrio sp. | reverse complement strand
AGCGCTGGGAGGTAGAGCCGCTGTCGCTTGCCACGTTGAAGCCGGCAAAGCGCCCCGTCAGGGTCTGGTCAAGGCCGCCGCTGGTGCCGGTCCAGCCGGCGCCGCGGACGGATCGGGGACTGCGGTAGTAGACGTTGTTGGGAAGGTCGACGCTGCGGTAGCCGTCAAGGGTGTTCTTGCCGATGATGCCGTACATGAGCCAGGGGGTGGCCTCGATGCCGTCGAAGGTGAGCGGCACCGTCAGCAGGAAGAGGTCCAGGTTGTCCAGGTAGTTCGCGCCATAGGCGCCGGTGCCCTTGCCACCCTTCTCCCAGCCCTGGAAGTTGTCGTTGGCGGGACGGAACCAGGTGAAGCCGACGCCGGCGTTTTCGTTGATCTGCCAGCTGGAGGCCACGGCCGCGGAGTCGGCCTTCATGATGGCAGTGCCGCCGGCTGCGTTGGGCAGCCAGATGGTCTGCAGGCCCATGCGGAACTTGAGGTCCGCATCCGGCACGGCCCAGTCGATGTAGGCGTTCTTGACGGCAACGGTCTTGCCGTCCGCGCCGAGGGCGCCGCCTTCGGCAGCCACGCCCCAGCGGCTGTTGATCTCGAAGAAGAGCGTGCCGGAGAGGTTTTCCGAGGCAACGGCGTCCAGCTGGAAGCGGACGCGCTGGTTGGCGCCGAAGATGTCGTTGTTTTTCTGTGCGTGCTTCTGCCAGCCGGTTTTTTTGTCTTTGACGCGTTTGACGAGCGCGCCGTCGCCGGCGGTGAAGCCGACCAGCCATTCGCCCTTGGCCTTGAAGTCGATGGACATGGCCTCTGTGGAGGCAGCCAGGATCAGTCCTGCGGAGAGCAGGAGGGTCGTAAGCCGTTTCATGCAATGTTCCCCTTGCGTTTGTACGCTGGAAAGCGCTGGCCTTGCGCCGGTCCTGCCGATTTTCCCCTTGGACAGGACGGCCGGCCCCCTTGACGCCTTCCCCTTGTGCGCCTTCCTCCTGCACGGTGAAAAGCGCGTCCCTTGCCAGCCCGGCACGCCAGCGTCCTGCCCTGCGACGTGCAGGACCCTGGCCGGCCCGGAGCGGGAAGCGCCCGCCCGGGTGCAGGATGGCTCCTGCAAAGCGGCCTTGCCGAGTTTATGCATGTATAGAAGATCTGGCGGCTTGGGGCAAGGAAAAGTGCAGTTATCGTGACACCTCTGCCGCTGGCCTGCCTGCGGAGGCGGCAGTCTTTTCAAGGAATGCTTGAAGGAATCTTCGTCTTTGGCGTGAACGGCAGGGGGCAGGCACAGCGGACGCTAAGCTCGCGTGGCCGAAGGCAGCGCCTCGCGTCAGAGCTGTTTTTCGGCTGGGCAAATGCCGCTGAGCATGCGCAGCTAGCTGCTAGCGCCTCCTCTCTCTGCGCTCTGGCACGGCAACGCTCTTCCTGCCCTGCACCTTCTCCAGAAAGAGCGCCAGCTCCTCGTTCTGCATGAGAGCCTCGCGCAGAGCCTCAGGAAAATGGCCGGCAAAGGCTTCCAGACTGCAGCCGCGGTAGAAATTCCGCGGCAGATCCGTGGTGCAGACGCCTCCGCCCCAGCTCCCGGCCGAGCTGCCGGGACTGTACTCGTCGTAGTGAAGGTCTGCCGAACCGTTTCGGAAGAAGCGCAGGGTGATGAAGGTGTTCGATTGACGCCGCTCGTCCCTGTCGCAGGCAAGGTAGATGTCGGCATGGAGGAAGTCGAGCCCATGCCTTCGGGCAAAGTCCTCGGCAAAGCTGTCAAAGGCGCCCCGGATCAGCACATGACGCTTCCTGAGGAAGCCTATGGCTGCTTCCGACGCGTCGACGGCCTCTACCGTGCGGGGCAGCTCGAGCACCTGCATGCCGGGAAAGGCCTCGAGGAAGCCAGGCCCGATGGCCGTGACGCCAGGGCAGACCTTCAGGAAGCTGAATTCGTCGGCCCAGCCCTTGTCGCCAAAGGGCCTGACATCGGTGTCTTCTGCGCAGAGGGGGCCCTTGCCCTCGACTTCAAGCAGGCCGCTGGCGTGGTTGACGAAGGCCACGTCGTCATTGTGGCTGGAAAAATACATGCCGGCTCCTCTCGAAACGGGGCTTATGGCTGCTACTTCCCTGATCCCTGGTTGCGGGAAAGCGCCCGGGCTATCTGCCCAGCGTCCATGGCGTGCTGCTCGTCGTACTTCGAGCTGTCCCGCCAGGCGCAGAGCTCGCGCCAGTTCTCGTCGTAGACTATGCTGTAGGGCTCGCCGTGGCAGTTGCTGACATATCTATAGAGGATGCGCCCCTGGTCCCGGATGAGGCGCTCGGACTCGAGGCTCTGCTGGAAGGTCTTGGAGCGAAGCTGGCTGAACACGGACTCGGGTATCTCGTAGAGCGCGTCCTCGGAGCCCTCCCGGTCGCAGGTAAAGCTCGACGCCGTGCAGCGTCCTGTCCTTTCGTCGCGGCAGGCCTTCCAGCCGCCGCCTTCCTTGAACTGCATGGGTTCCTCCTTGCGATGCTTTTGCCGGCAGGTTTTGCCCTACGGAGCGCAGAGCGCCGCGCCCCCTGCCGGAAAGCGCCTCCCCTTAGCACAGCCCTGCTTCGAAGGCCCCGCGTATGGCGGAGCAGAGCAGGGCAACGTCCTCTTCCGAAGAGACGAAGGGCGGCATGAGGTAGACGTTGCGGTTGAAGGGCCGGATCCAGACGCCTCGCGAGACGAAGAAGTCCTGGAGCCTGGCCATGTCCACGGGCCTTCTGGCCTCGACGACGCCGATGGCGCCGAGCACGCGCACGTCGCAGGCGCCTGGAAGGGCAAGGCAGGGCGCAAGGCCCGCCTTGAGCCAGGCTTCGATGCTGCGGACGCGCTCCTGCCAGGGCGAAGCCATAAGCAGATCAAGGCTCTGGCAGGCCGTCGCGCAGAAGAGAGGGTTGGCCATGAAGGTCGGCCCGTGCATGAGCACGCCTCCGCCCTCGGCCGGACCCGCCTGCTCTATGCCTTCGGCAACGGCGCCCGAGGCAAGGACGGCGCCGCCTGTCATCATGCCGCCCGTGAGCGCCTTGCCAACGCACATGATGTCCGGGACAACGCCCGCCCATTCCGACGCAAAGAGCTTCCCCGTGCGGCCGAAGCCCGTGGCAATCTCGTCCAGGACGAGCAGGATGCCGTACGCCCGGCACAGCTCGGCCAAGCCTTCGAGGTAGCGGGGGTGGTAGAACCACATGCCGCCAGCGCCCTGGACGATGGGTTCGAGCACCACGCAGGCTATCTCGTCCTGCCTGGCTTCCAGAATGCGCCTGGCGTCGTCAAGGCTTCGGGGATCAAAGGGCTGGTCGAAGCGCGAACTTGGCCGCTCCATGAAGTAATGCTTCGGCAGCAGGCCGGAAAAGAGGGTGTGCATGCCGTTCACGGGATCGCAGACGCTCATGGCGCCCTGGGTGTCGCCGTGGTAGCCGCCAAGCGGCGTGAGGAAGCGCCGGCGGGATCCATGGCCTGCGGCAATCTGGTACTGGACTGCCATCTTGAGGGCCACTTCCACGGCAACGGAGCCCGAGTCGGCGAAGAAGACGTGCCGCATGCCGGCAGGCGCCAGATCGAGCAGGCGCCGTGCCAGGGCCACGGCCGGCCTGTGGCTGAGCCCGCCGAACATGACATGGCTCATCTCGTGGACCTGCCGGGCCATGGCCGCTTTGAGCGCGGGATTGCCGTAGCCGTGCACGGCGCACCACCAGGAGGACATGCCGTCCACAAGCTCCGTGCCGTCGGCAAGGCAGATGCGCGTGCCCCTGGCGGCAACGGCCTCGCGCACGGGAAGGGGCTTGAGGGCCGAAGTGTAGGGGTGCCAGAGGTGGGCCCTGTCGAAGGCCAGCACCTGCGCCATGCTCTCCCTGGATTCGCCGCCTGCCGGCACGCTCCAGGAAGGCCAGGAGGGCCAGGAAGATCGGGGCTGGGGGCGCGCAAGCCTTTCTGACAGCCTTGCCGCGGCCGCTTCCAGTTCCGGCACTGGCGCAGCCGCATCCGCCTGCCAGGGCACAGCGGCCAGCAGGGGCACGCCGGCCTTGGCGGCAAATCGCTGCAGGCTTGCCTCGTTGTCCTCAAGAATGCGCAGTTCGTCGGCCGGGCCGGCCTGCGATCCCAAGCCGGCATCGCCCTCGGCCGGCGGGCGGGTCCGGTTCAGAATGATGCCGGCGACCTCAAGCCCCCGTGCCTGCAGGACCTCGACGCTCAGCATGGCGTGGTTGAGGCAGCCGAGGCGGTTGGCAGCCACGAGGACAACAGGCAGTCCCAGGCAGAGCATGAGGTCGAGCATGGTCTCCTGAGAGTTGAGGGGCACCCAGCAGCCGCCTGCGCCCTCGACGAGGGCGATGTGGCCTTCCGGCACGGCGTCGGCGCAGCGTCTTGCCAGATCCCGGCAGGCAAGCTCCTCGCCGGCAAGGGAGGCCGCCAGATGCGGTGAGCAGGGGGGCTCGAAGCAGGCGAGCGCCTTGGCCTGCGGCCATAGCGCAGCCACAGCGTCGACGTCCGGCGCGGACCAGCCGCCGGCCCCCGTGCCATCAAGCCTTGGCGTGCAGCCCGTCTGCACGGGCTTGAGGTAGCTGAGCCGGCCTGCGGCAACCCGCCCCAGGAGGCGCGCCAGCCTGGCGCAGACGAAGGTCTTGCCGGCATCGGTGTCCGTGCCGGCCACGAAGAAGCCTCTGAGGCGTCCGGATGGGTCCATGGCGTGATCTCCCTAGCGCAGGCCGAGGCTTTCGAGCAGGCCCTGGTCGCTCTCGAAGCCCGAACCTCGTGTCGTCAGGTAGTCGCCTGTCATGAGGCCGTTGGCGCCGGCTGCCAGCACCCAGGAGTCGACGGGCCCGAGCGTTGCCAGGCGCCCGCCGCAGACGACGACGTCGCGGGAAGGACTGGTGAGGCGCGCCAGGGCCACGCAGCGCAGGGCTTCCCAGGGGGCGAGCCGGGGACGGCCTTCCAGGCGCGTGCCGGGAACGGGCATGAGGAAGTTCACGGCAAGCGAGTCGACTTGGGCTTCGGCCAGGGTCTCGAAGAGCTCGGCGCGCTGGGACCAGCTCTCGCCGAGGCCGAAAATGCCGCAGCTGCACACCCTGAGGCCCTCGGCCCTGGCGGCAGCCAGGCTGGCCAGATCCTCGTCGTAGGCGTGGGTGGTGCAGATGCTGGCAAAGTGGCTACGGGCCGTCTCAAGATTGTGGTGGTAGGAGGTGAAGCCCGCCTGCCTGAGGCGCCGTGCGCGCTCGCGGTCCAGCATGCCGAGGGATCCGCACAGGGCTATGCCGACCCTGGCCCGCAGCTTTTCGGCCGAGGCGCAAAGGCTGTCCAGCTCCCGCTCCGAGAGGGCCGTGCCGCTGGTGACGATGCCAAAGCGCGCCACGCCGTGGGCTGCCATGGCCTCGGCCTTGCGGATCAGGGTGTCGGCGTCCACCAGCGGGTAGACGGGCGCACCGGTGCTGTGGTGCGCGGACTGGGCGCAGAAGGCGCAGTCTTCCGGACAGCGGCCGGACTTGGCGTTGGCAATGGCGCAGGTGAAGGCAGGGCCGGCAAAGCGCGCTCTGGCCAGGCCAGCCAGGGCGAAGAGATCGGGATTGAGGGCGCGGGGAAGCTGCCCGAGGACCTCGGCCTCCTCCCGGCTCGCCAGCGGGGCTTTGCCCTGGGCTATGCGGGAGGCTATGGTCTCGATGAGCGGATGGATCGGCATGACATCTCTCGTGCGTGTCGTCAAAAGGAGGGGGACAGTCCCCGCAGAGCAGGCCTGCGGAAGACGCCTGGGGAAAGAGTGCATGGCGAAGGGAGCCTAGGGGAAGGGACCCGAAGAAGGAAGCCTGAGGCATGGAAGCCCTGAAGCAAGGAAAGCACCTCCCTTCGAAGCCCTTCGAAGCCAGCCAAGCCTCCAGCCGCCTAGCGGGACGGCTTGCCGGAACGCCAAGGGCTTGCCGGCCTGGAGGAAGCTGCAGGCTACAGCCAAAGCCCTGGCTCGGCAAGACGCCGGCAGGGGAGGGCAAGAAAAGGGCAGAGGGGAGCGCAAAGGCAGGGGAGCTTGCGCAGGCGCAGTCCAGGCAGTAGACACGGGGGCCATGGACACCATTGCTCTTGCCACCGTGCTTGCCTGGCTTGCCGGCGGCTTCGTATCCGGCATGTGCGCCATCGGCGCGGCCATGATCGCCGTGCCGGCCATGGCCTTCTTCCTGCCCATGCACGACTGCGTGCTGGTGAGCTGCATCACGCTGCCCTTCATGAACCTCGCCACCTCGGTTCTGCATCTGCGCTGGTGCCGCTGGCGGGCGCTGCTCCCCATGATTGCAGGCTGCGTCCCGGGCTCCCTGGCCGGCTTCTGGATCCTCAGGGCCGTGCCGGAGCCGGCCCTGCGCATGGCCGTGGGCCTGGCGCTCCTGGCCTTTCCCCTCTGGAACAGGACACGGCCTCGCCAGGTGCTGGGGGAAAACGCGGCGGTCGCGCTGGCGGCAGGCTTCGGTTCGGGCCTTCTGCGCACGTCCTGCTCCTTCGGCGGACCGCCGGCCGCGGCCTACGGCGTCTACGCCGGCTGGCCTCCGCGCGAGTACCTCGGCACCATCGGCGCCTTTCTCCTGGCTGCGGGCCTCGTGGCCTGGGCCTTCCAGGGCGGGGGCGGGCTGTACACCGAAGGGGTGCTCAGGCTTGCCTGCCATGCCGTTCCAGCTGCCGTTGCCGGCGTCGTCCTGGCCTGTCCCCTGGCAGCCCGCATCTCAGCCCAGGACATGCGCCGCTGGACCTCGGCCGCCATAGCCTGCGGAGGCCTCGCCTGCGTCTGGAAGGCGCTTGCCTAAGCCTGCGGCCGGATTTCCCTGCCAGAAAGCGGGCAGCCGGAGAGCCGCCCATGACGCAAAGGCCCTCCCGGCCTGTTGGCCATGCCGGGAGGGCCCGCCACGGGGGGTGGCGCTTCGCAGAACCGGGAGCCCGGAGGCAAGGAACGAACCGCTCCGGGACCGGTCCTGCGCCGCAGGAAGGCCGGTGGGCCTGCCTGCGGGGGAAGCATGGAGACGGAAGGCGACAGGAAGAACCCCTGCCTGCAGCCACATGTCGCAAAAGCCGGCTGATCTGGCATGAAAAAGTCCTGCAAGTTCCATGCCTTGGAGTGAAATTCTGAAATTGCGCCTTCAATATGCCGACTTTTAACCGCTTTTTTGGGAGGGAACAGCGAGGCTCCAGGAGTTCGGACGGCTCCACGCCACGGCAAGCCGTTGCGCTTTTGCCCCATTTTGACATTTGTGATGCAGTCTTGCGATTAAGTTTGCAGAAATGGCAAAAAAACGAGGCAGAAATGCAAAAGACCTGTTCACTCCCTTAGCACAGGTCGAAACGTAGCGCATATCATTCCAGATTTCAAGCAAAACTTTGTTTAAAGCGACCTGTCTTTTCCATGTTCAACATGGTTCCAGAGCGCAAAAAAACCGGCAGAAGGCGTGCGCGGACGCGGACCTTCTGCCGGACTTGTCTTAGGGGAGCGACGGCTAGTACTTGGGCACGGCGTGGCCGTACTTGTCGACCTTCTTGGTGCTGACAGGCTGCCTGCCCGCGTTGACGGGACGGCCGTACTTGTCCACGTTGGCGGGACGGGGCGCGGCCTGGCTGGGCGCAGGACGGTTCACCTGGTTCGGCGCAGGGCGGTTCACCTGGTTCGGCGCAGGCTTCGGCTCCGGACGCATCTGGTCCGCTCCGGGCTGGGGCGCCTGCTGTCGGGAGGCCGGGTAGTTCACCTGGTTGGGCTGTCGCTGGCCGGGGTCAAAGGGCTTGTCGCGCTTCGCGGAGCGGGCGGCCTCGCGCTGCGGGGCCGGGCTGCCGCGGGGCTCGTAGCCAGCGCCGGCGCTGC
>JAEEPQ010000114.1 GCA_016284885.1 Desulfovibrio sp. | reverse complement strand
AGGTGGTGCACGCAAGCAGGGTGCAGAACTGCTCCGCCTTGTCGAGGGTGACGGCGACGGACTCGCCGGCAAGCAGGCTTCCCGTGAGCACGCACGCAAAGATATCGCCCGTTCCCGGATAGTGTACGGGCACGCAAGAGGAGTCGATGCGCCAGAAGGCGTTGCCCCGGCGTTTGCAGGCCAGCACCGAGGCGTACTGCAGATCGTTCCTTTCGCTGCGCGCAGCGACATGCCCGTGCCGACGACTATGTCCGCCCCCCAGCCGGCGAGTTCCTTCAGGCAGTCCTTGCGGGGCTTTTCTTATGGCTTTTTGAGCTAGGCCGTGCTCCTTCTTCATGGAAACTTGCCATGTAAGCGCTGACTTTCGCCCCCGACCATGAAAACCAGGATTGGCTTCAGCGAGGCTCCCGTCACGGGCTGGATGGCCGGTTCCCTGCCCTGACTAGGGTATAATTTTTTAAACTTTTGCTTGCCAGGGGAGCGTCTTTGCAGTTAAGGACAAGGTCAACAGGAAGGGGCCTCAAATTGTTTGCGGCACAAATCATTTGAGGTTCTACAAATGAAGAAGATGATGACGCTCGTCCTGGCGGCAGGACTGCTTGCCTGTGCGCAGTCTGCCCAGGCTATCGACTTTAAGGCCAAGGGCCAGTGGCTCATGGGGTTCAGCCTTGGCCAGGGCAGCTTCCTGAGGAGCGTTGCCGGCCAGCGCGTCGACCATGAAGACAAGTTTTCCGCGGCCCAGCGCGTCCGCCTCCAGATGGACGCCGTGGCTTCGGAATACCTCTCTGGCACCGTGTACTTTGAAATCGGCGACCAGCACTGGGGCAAGGCGAACGAAGGCGGCGCCCTCGGCGCAGACGGCAAGATCGTTGAAGTTAAGAACGCCTACCTCGACTGGACCATTCCCGAGACCGACTGGAAGGTCCGCATGGGCATCCAGAACGTGGCCCTGCCCAGCGCAGCCGGTGGCTCTGCCGTCATGGACGACGATGCCGCGGGCATCATCGTGCACGGCCCCGTCACTGAAAACATTGGTCTGCTCGCAGCCTGGGTGCGTCCCCTGAACGACAACTACACCTCGACTGGCGCCAAGAACACTGGCAACGACAAGGATGGCTACCTTGACAACGTCGACATCTTTGCCTTGGCCGCGCCCATGACCTTCGACGGCGTCAGCGTCACCCCCTGGGTCTCGCTCGTGCTCTTCGGCCAGAACGCCCTGCGCAACATCGGCATCGGCCAGGCCAACTTCCTCTCCAACTACGGTTCCTACCGCTGGAACCATGGCGCCGGCGACGGCACCTGGGGCCGTTCCAAGGCCAACACTGTGGCTTTCTGGGCCGGTCTGCCGGTCAAGCTCTCCCTCTGGGATCCCCTCAACGTCGAGTTCGACTTCAATTACGGCTACGCGCAGAGCCAGGGGCGCGGCTGGATCGAGAACAGCGACGGCATTCGCAAGCGCTTCGACACCCGTCGCGAAGGCTGGCTGGCCAAAGCCCTTGTCGAGTACAAGATGGACTGGGGCGTTCCCGGCATCTTCGGCTGGTACGCCTCGGGCGACGACGGCAGCATCAAGAACGGCTCCGAACGCATGCCTTCCGTCTCGCCGGCCGGCTGCTTCACCACCTTCATGGGAGACATGGAGTACTGGGACTGGGCGCCCAACGGCCTGCTGGCCGACCGCAACCTCTCCTACGCCGGCACCTGGGGCATAGGCCTCCAGCTGCGCGACATGAGCTTCGTCGAGAACCTCAAGCACACCTTCCGCGTGGCCTACTGGGGAGGCACCAACTCGCCTTCCATGGTCAAGTTCATGGAGCATCCCTGGTCCTGGAACGACGGCACGCTCTACGACGGCCCCTACCTCACCACCCATGACGGCATACTCGAGTTCAACCTCGTCAACTCCTGGCAGATCTACGAGAACTTCGAGGCCAACCTTGAGCTCGGCTACCTCGTGAACTTCGTCGACAAGGACACCTGGAAGCGCTCCTGGATGAACGAATCCTTCAAGAAGCAGGACGCCTGGAAGGCCCAGCTCATCTTCGCCTACCGCTTCTAATCCCGCTCGCCAGTCCTGAGCAGGATACCCGGCCCCGCGTCCTCAGAGCCTCGAGGACGCGGGGTTTTTCCTTTCCTGTCCCAAGACTCCGGGGTGCAGCTGGCAGACGCAGGCAGGGTAGTTGAAAGCGCAGCCGTCGCTGCGTAGAGTCGCTGCGGCTGCCTGCTTGCCCGTTCCCTCTTTGCGTCGGGCTGCAAGGCTTTTCCACCACTCAGACAGTCGTCAGCTGCTGGCCGGAAGCGAAGCTCTGCAGCGCTTCATTGCGGCGCTGCTTTGCGGCGCGCCGCTTCGCGGGACAGACTGGCTGGCACCCTACAGGAGGTCGGCAATGAAGCTTGGTCGTTGCATTTTGGGCTCGGTGATGGCCTGCGTGCTGTGTGCAGGGGCGGCGTGCGCCGCCGAGGGAGACGTTGTGCTGAAGGAGGGAAAAGCCTTCCGGATGGACAGCGGCAGGGAAACGCTCCTCAAGGACTGCGAACTCAAGCAGGCAGAGACGGAAGCCGGGACATGGTCCTGGGTTCTGGTCGATCCGGCACAGTCCGAAGACATGAAGGGCGCCGAAGGCGGGGTCTACCTGTTCCGGGGCAAGGAGACCAGGCCCGCGGGCTTCCTGCCCGTCAAGGAAGAGGCCTCGTCCTGCAGACTGTTCTTCTCGCCCTCCGGCGAGAAGCTCGTGCTGAGCTGGGGCATGGAGTACATTCAGCATCTCAGCTATTACGAGCTCGAGGTCGGCAAGGGCTTTGTCAGCAAGGCCACCTTCGAGGCGCAAGGTCCTGCCATCTGGGTTGATCCCCACCGCTTCGCCATCACTTCCGTCGACACCGCCAAGGGCGCCAGGGCCGCAGGCAAGTTCGACCTGTGGTGGAGTTCCGTTGTGCTCTACGACTCGGTGGAGAAGGAGCGCATCGTCATCAAGGAAGCAACGGCGACCAGGAACTACGTCGTCAACGGCGTCAACGACGGGAAGGGCACTCTGGACGTCTTCGAGAGCTCCGTGAAGGCTCCCAAGGACTGGGCGGACGAGAGCAAGGTCAAGGACGAGGAGCTGAGCGTCCCCATTCCTGCTGCAGGCTAATGCCGGAGGCCGGGGCTGAGCCTGAGGGTGCCCTGCACAGGTCGCCGGCACGCCTGCCAGCTCATGTGACGCAATGCATTCCCGGCGGGAGATGTCCAGGGCGGCCTGTGGCGAGGCGCTGGGAATGCCTGCTTCTGGCGAGCAGTGCCTGAGAGGCGCCAGCCCAGCCAGGAGCGCCCCCGCCGGAAGCCTCGGGCGTTGACGGGGCGGCGCCTTCGTCCGTATCGTGGGCCATCTTGAACTCGGGAGGTCGACATGCCAGAGGATACCAAGGCCGCGACCCGTGTCCGTCAAGGCGCAGGCGGTGCGCTGGACCGCTACTTCCACCTTTCGGCCAAGGGTACGAGCGTGAAGCAGGAGCTCATCGCCGGCCTCACCAGCTTCGTGTCCGTGGCCTACATCATTGCGGTCGTGCCTGCCATGCTCGCCGATGCCGGCATGCCCCGCGACGCTGCCGTGGTCGCGGTCGCCGTCTCGGCCGCCTGCGCCACCATGCTCATGGGGCTCTTTGCCAACTTCCCCGCCGTCGTGGCGCCGGGCCTCGGCCTCTCGGCCTTCTTCGCCTACTTCGTGGTTCCCGTCCAGGGGCTCTCCTGGCAGGCCGGTCTCGGCGCCGTCTTCGTCTCCGGCGTGTGCTTCTTCCTGCTCACGGTGACGAGGCTTCGGCAGATGCTCGTGGACGCCGTTCCCATGCCGCTCAAGCGCGCCATCGTCGTCGGCATAGGCCTCTTCATCACCTTTATCGGCCTGAGGGGCGCCGGCATCGTGGTCGCCAGCCCCTCGACCCTCGTTACCCTGGGCAACTTCTGCCAGCCCGGCACCCTCATCTCCTTTGCCGGGCTTCTGCTCACCGCCGTCCTCATGCACCGGGGCTGGATGTCCGCCATGCTCTCAGGCATGCTCGCGACGGCCGCGATCTGCATGATCGCCGGCGTCTCGCCTGCGCCCGCCACCTTCAGGGAGCTCGTGCACCCGCACCTTCCCGACTTGGCCCCCCTCTTCTGCCAGCTCGACTTCAAGGGCGCCATGGACTTCGGCATCGTCCAGATCGTCTTCACCTTCACCATCGTCGAGCTCTTCGACAACATGGGCACCCTCATCGGCCTGGCCAAGAAGGCTGCCCTCATGGACGAGAAGGGCAACATCCAGAACCTCGACAAGGCCTTTGCCACAGACTCCGTGGGCACCATGGCGAGCGCCTTCATCGGCTGCCCCACGGTCACGACCTACATCGAGAGCGCGGCCGGCATAGCCCAGGGCGCCCGCACGGGCCTCTCCTCGGTCTTCGCAGGCTCCCTCTTCCTCCTGGCCCTGCCCCTGGCGCCCCTCTTCAGCCTCGTTCCGGCCTACGCCACGGCGCCCGTGCTCGTCATCGTCGGCGCCATCATGATGGCCGAGGTGGTGCACATCGACTTCACGGATCTCACCGAGGGCCTGCCCTGCTTTTTGACCATCGCCACCATGCCCCTCACCTACTCCATCGCCACGGGCTTCGGCTTCGGCTTCGTGAGCTACGCCTTCCTCAAGTGCTGCACCGGTCGCTGGCGCGACGTCGGCCCCGTCATGTGGGTGGTGAGCCTGCTCTTTGTCGTGAACTTCGCCCTCAGGTAGCCGCCAGCAAGCCAGGCTGCCCGGGGCTTGCCGGAAGGCGCGGGCGCGGGGTATCTATGGCCCGCGCGCGGGACGCCTGCGCGACGCCCTTGCAAGGAGAACGAGAAAAGCCATGCCAAATGCTTCCGACGAACGCGAACTCCAGACCAGGCTGGAGGCCGCCTGGCAGCGCCTCCAGACAGCGGACGATCCGGACGCGGCCGACGCAGCCGTCATCCTCGAGGCCGCCGAAGCCGGCTCCCCGCGAGCCCAGCTCCTGGCAAGCCACATGGCCCTGGAGGGCCGTGGCCAGACGATGGATGCGGCCGCCGCCAGAGCCTGGCTCGACAAGGCCTGCGCGCAGGACTTTGCGCCCGCGCTGGTCCAGCTGGGGCGCTTCCTCACCGTGGAGGGCCAGGGGCAAGAGGACGAGCTCAGGGCCCGGGCCTGCTTCGAGCGCGCCATGGCCCTCGACGATCCCGAAACCTGGCCTGCCCTCGGCGAGGCGCTCGCCAAGGGCGTGCTCGGCCAGAAGCACGTTGCCGCCGGCGCCGACATCCTGCGCAAGGGCGCCAGGGACTATCCCGTCTGCGCCTTCCTGCTCTGCCAGCTCATCGACGAGGGCAAGGTCGAGGCCAGGGAGGGCGAGAGTCCCTTCCTGCTCCTGCTCGATGCGGCCGAAGGCGGCTATCCCGAAGCCCAGCGCGAGCTTGGCGGCCTGCTCCTGCTTTTCTCCACCAACGAGGAAGGCAAGATGCCCATTCCGGGCCTGACGCCCCAGGCCTGCCGCCAGGAGGCAGAAGCCTGGCTGGCCAGAGCCTGGCGCAGCGGCGATGCCAAGGCGGGCCAGATCCTGGCCAAGCTGGAGGAGCAGGCCCAGGCGGCCGGCCAGCCGGACTAGTCCTGCTCCGGCTGCTGTTCTGGCTGCTGTCCCGGTTCCTGTCTCATTCCGCCGCGGCTCCCAGCTCTTCCCAGGGAAAGCTCTCCTCGGTGAAGAGGGCAAGGCCCTGCTGCCGGCACAGGCCGGCGAACACGCCGTCGCCGGGAACCAGCGTCTTCGTGAAGCTGCCGTCGTAGATTTCGCCCGCTCCGCAGGAGGGCGAGCGCGCCTTGAGCAGGGCCGCCGTGCAGCCTGCGGCCAGGGCCATGGCGAGCGCTCTTTCGGCACCCTTGCGGTAGGCCCGGGTGCAGTCCGTGCCGTCTCTGGCCAGCACCTTGTCCCGGCAGATCTCGCAGGGCTTGCGGGGCGGGAGCAGCCCGCCCTGGACTTCTGGGCAGACCACGATGCACAGGCCCTGGGCGACCAGCCGCTGGACGCGGGGATCGGGCTTGCTTCTGGCGTCCCAGCGGCAGGGCAGGCCCGCCAGGCAGCCGCTCACGCAGAAGCGCTTCCCAGCCTTCATGGCCTTCCTCCCTGCCTGGCGGCTGGGCCTTGCCCCAGGACCTCGCCGACCAGGGAGGCCAGCGCCTCCACGTCCTCCTGCCGGGTGGCCCAGCTTGTGGCCAGCCTGACAACGGTGTGCGAGGCGTCCGGCTTTTCCCAGAAGCTCCACGACACCCTGCCGGAAAGCCGCTCGAGCGCGGCGTCCTCGAAGACGGGAAAGATCTGGTTGGTGGGCGAGTCGACGGCAAACGTGACCCCCAGGGCTGCCAGGCGCTCGCGGAGAAGCCTCGCCATGGCGGCGGCATGGCGTCCGATGCGCCAGTAGAGGCAGTCCCCCGCGCCGTCCGCTTCCAGCAGGGCCTCGAACTGCACGCCGGCTGCCCTCCCCTTGGCCAGAAGGCCGGCGTGGCGCTTGATATGGTTGGCAAAGTGCGCGGGCGCGCCTTGCGGAAAGACCAGCGCCTCGCCGAAAAGGCATCCCTGCTTGGTGCCGCCGAGCGAGAAGGCGTCGCAGAGCCGGGCAAGCTCCGGCAGGGCGAGATCGCCGCACGCCAGGCCGCAGGCCAGGCGCGCGCCGTCGACATAGAGGCGCAGGCCGAAGCGCGTGCAGACCTCCCGCAGGGCGGCGAGCTCCTCTTTGGCATAGAGGGTGCCCCACTCCGTGGGCCAGGAAAGGTAGACAAGGCCCGGGTAGACCATGTGCTCGCGGTTTTCGTCCCCGAACCTGGCCTCGAGGAAGGCGGCAAGCTGCCCGGCCCCTATCTTGCCTTCGCGCTGGGGCAGCTCCAGCACCTTGCGGCCCGTGAACTCCACGGCGCCGGCCTCGTGCAGGCTGACGTGGCCTGAGCTGGCGGCCACGACGCCCTCCCAGGGCGCCAGCAGGGCGTCGATGGCAATGACGTTGGTCTGGGTGCCGCCGGCCAGCAGGAAGACGTCCGCCTCCCCGCCGAGCCCGCAGGCCTGGCGGACCAGATCGCAGGCCCTCAGGCTGTGGGGATCGGTCCCGTAGCCTGGCAGAAGCTCGGCGTTGGTCTGGCAGAGCCGCTCCAGCACCTCGGGGTGGCATCCGTCCATGTAGTCGCTCATGAAGTGCAGCATGTCCTCCTCCTTGCGGCTGTTCTGCCTGTCCCTGGTGGCTTGGGTCAAGCCCCCCCTTCCCGCTTCCTCGCTGTCTTTCCCGCTTCCTCGCTTCCCTGACCTTGGGCCCGCTCTGCCCTCCTTGCTGCGCAGGCATGCTCCGGCGTAGACTCCCCTGCGCTCCCGGGAGACAAGGGTGTCCGAAGTCATGGATACAGTCTAGGGTACAGTCTACATGGCCCCGGCAGACCTTCTGGAAGCCCAAAGCCCCTTTCCCGCTCTCCCCGCAAAGCCGCTCCAGAAGGCACAGGAGGTGAAGCATGCAGAAAGCACAGAGCCTGCGCTTCCACGAAGACGACCACGTGGTCCTCAAGGCCCCCCATGCGGGCACGAACCGCATGTACAAGTCCGCCCACATGCACCGCCTGCCGGCAGGGACCAGAGGCATAGTCAACAGCTCAGCCAAAGGCGTCACCGAAGTCGAGTTCCGCGTGCCGGACAGGGCCACGGGCTTCGAGGACGCCGTGCTCATGCGCGTACCGGACGAGAAGCTCGACTTCGACGGGGACGCCTAGGACGCGCACCCTCAAGCTGCCAGACAGGGCCTGCCCTGCCTGCAGGGCAGAATTTTCCTTCCGGTAACGTC
>JAEEPQ010000113.1 GCA_016284885.1 Desulfovibrio sp. | reverse complement strand
CCTGCAACCTCGGCTCCCTCAACCTCGCCCTCTTCTGCAGCAAGGGCGCATCGGGAGCCGGCGAGGTGGACTGGGAGGCGCTCGGACAGACCGTGCGCCTTGCCGTGCGCTTCCTCGACAACGTCATCGACGCCTCCCGCTATCCGCTCGCCCTCATCGATGAGAAGGTGAAGCTCAACCGCAAGATCGGCCTTGGCGTCATGGGCTTCGCGGACCTGCTCTTCAAGCTCGGGGTGCCCTACGACTCCGAGGAGGGCCTGGCCCTTGGCGAGCGCCTCATGGCCTTCATCGAGGACGAAGGCCACAGGGCGAGCGAGGATCTGGCGAAGGAGCGCGGCCCCTTCCCAGCCTATCCCGACTCCGTCTTTCCGGCCAGAGGCGCCAAGCCCCTGCGCAACGCCACCGTGACCACTATCGCGCCCACGGGCACCCTCTCCATCATCGCCGGCTGCTCCTCCGGCGTAGAGCCGCTCTTCGCCCTGAGCTTCACCCGCAACGTCATGGACGGCGAGCGCCTGGTCGAGCTCAACCCCGTCTTCGAGGAAGCCTTGAAGGACGCCGGCCTCCAGAGCCCCGAACTCATGCAGGAAGTGGCGGAGCAGGGCGGCATCCAGTCCCTCCGGGCCCTGCCCGAGGAACTTCGCCGCGTCTTCGTGACCGCCATGGACATCGGCGCCTCTTGGCACCTGCGCATGCAGGCCGCCTTCCAGCGACACACCGACAACGCCGTCTCCAAAACCGTCAACCTCGTCAATTCCGCTACCGAGCAGGATATCGCCGACATCTACTGGCTTGCCTACCGCGAGGGCTGCAAGGGCGTCACCGTCTACCGCGACGGCTGCAAGAGCGTCCAGGTGCTGGCCACGGGCAAGGGGCAGAAGAAGATGGACGGCCAGGCGCAGGAAGCGCAGGGAACGGCTGGCCAGGCAGGGCCTGCCGGCGAAAAGCCGATGCCAGCTGAGTCCGCCATGACCGATACCAAGGCCGATGCCGATGCGCCCGACTCGCCTGGCGAAGCCCTTCCTCCCGCCGGCGGCGCAAGGGCCGTGCGCCGGCGCCCGGACATCATGTACGGCTTCACCCAGAAGGTGTCCACGGGCCTCGGCGCCATGTACCTCACCGTCAACGAGCTCGACGGCAGGCCCTTCGAAGTCTTTGCCACCATCGGCAAGTCGGGCCGCTCCATCACCGCCAAGGCCGAGGCCATAGGGCGCCTGGTCTCCCTGGCCCTGCGCTCCGGCGTGGACGTCAAGGACGTGGTCGCCCAGATCAAGGGCATCGGCGGCGAGCATCCCGTCTTCCGCAGCAAGGGCCTGCTCCTCTCCATCCCTGACGCCATCGCCTGGGTGCTGGCGAGCCACTACCTCAAGGACGAGAAGGCGGGCGGCGCGGTCCAGGACATCGAGGACGGCCATCCCTGCCCCGAATGCGGCGAACCACTGGTCTTCCAGGAAGGCTGCCTGTGCTGCCCGGCCTGCGGCTTCTCGCGTTGCGGCTAGCCAGAGGCTGAGAGGCGCAGGCGGAGGCTTGGCCGGCGGATCCCGCTTCCTGAGAGCATCCCCGTCGCGCCTCTCGCCGCCCGCTCCTTGCATTCTCCCGTCTGCATCCCCGTCGTCGCATTCCCGGACGCCCGCACGCTAAGGAGGCGCCATGCGCTGGACCACGCACCAGGTGGGGGCCGTCGGCCTCGCCCTGATCCTCAAGTTGCCGGCTGCCGGCATCCTCGCGGCCGCCCTTGGCGGCATTCTTCCCGACCTCATCGACCAGCGCATCGCCGGCTGCTTCCACAGACGCCAGCAGGCCTTCAACCGCATCCACCGGGGCTTCACCCACTGGCCTGGGCTGTGGCTAGGCCTGCTCGCCTTGGCCCTGGCGCTGATTCCGCCCCAGTTCAGCGCCATTGCCGGACCTTTCGCCCTTGGCCTGGCCGCAGGGGGCCTAAGCCACGTCGTCCTGGACATGCTCACGCCCCAGGGCATCCCGCTCCTGCCCTTCACGCGCAGGGGGCGGGTGTCCTTAAAGCTCTGCCGCACAGGCGGGCTCGGCGAATGGATCTTTCTGGCAGCCATGCTCGCCGGCCTCGCCTTCTGGTTCCGGGAAAGCCTGAACGACAGGGGGCTCGCCGCCACGCTGAAGGCAATGCTGGGCTTGTAGCCGGCGCCGCGGGACGCATGGCCCTGGCTGCAGGCCCCGACTGCTGGCCCTGACTGATAAACCTGAAGCGATGGTCAGCGGCAACGACAGGGTCCGCCGCCAGCAGGGACCTGGGCAAAGCTGTTCAGAGACCCTGCGACGGATGAACAGGGACTGCCCGAAGGCAACGGCTCGATTGGCTGTTCGGGTGGCTTTTGCGTTGGCTACCAGGTTGGCTGTCCGGTCTGGCTCCGCGCAGACGCCTTCCCGACGGCTCGCAGACTTCCCTCGCCACTTCTTGCCAGACTGCCATGGAGAGGAAGAGGAGGGGCGACAATGCGACGCTTTACGGCGCTGGGCAGGCCTGCTATCGGAAGGAAGCCCGGCCTGCCGGGCGTTTTCTTTCGGGCAGGCCGTCCACGGCACCGCGGCGCGCAGGTGATCCCGCCCTGCGCGAAGGAGTTTCCCATGAAGCGCATTGCTCTCTCCCTTGTCCTGCTTATCGCCATGGCCCTGCCGGCCTTTGCCACCGAATACTGGAGCGGCTACGACTCCTCTGGTCGCAAGGTCGAAGTCATCGTGCGCTACGGCGACAACCTCAAAGACGGCGCTGACGTCTTTGTCCGCGACTCGGGCTCAAGCACCCAGGTCGAAGGCACCGTCACCTCGGTCAACTGGGAAGGCGCCCGCCGCGCCACTGTCGACATCAGAACGAGCGGCGGCACCATTACCTGCGAGATATCGCGCTGACCCCGCCCTGACTCGCTCCTGATCTCGGCAAGCTTCCGCGCTCTTTCCACGCCATCACAAGGCTAGCTTCCAGCCGGCTTGCGCCGGGCCCGAGCCTGGACCTGCTCAGGACGGCCCTCCTGCCTCCGGCAGGGTCCAGCGGACGCGAGCCTGCTGCCCCCCTTGTCCGTTCTGGAAGGCGTCCCTGTCTGGGGGCGCCTTCCAGGACGCTGCTCAGCGCCGCCGGACAGGGAGCGCCCTTGCGCCCTTCAGCCGGGGCAGAGGCGCTCGCAGAACCAGACGGCCTGGCCTGTCTCGTTGTCCGCGACAACGGCCGCATGGTAGACCGTCCAGCCCTGCCAGGCATAGGCTCCGCCGGCCCGCTCGGCTTCGAGCTTCGCCTTGGCCTCGTGCAGGCGGCGCGCCACAAGGCGGCTTTCGCCGGCAAACTCGAACACGATGTAGTAGAGACAGCGACCAAGCTGGACCACCAGATCGGTGGCGCCCCTGCTGTTGGCGACCCTGGGATGCGCCGGCACGCCAGCCCCGACGAGGAGCGCCTGGAACATCGAGCAGTACCATGCCTCGTTGCGCTGGGGCAGATCGTCGTCCGGCAGGTCGGCAAGACTCCCGTTGAACTCCCCGACGAGGGCCGCGAAGTCCTGCCGATCCACGGCCAGCCAGACCGGACTTGGCGAAGGATTATGCTGCATCATGGAATCTTTCCTCCCTCGCGCCACGCAGGGCGCCTTTATGCATGATTCTGGCGACAGCGTCTCCCTGCATCTCCAGCCTTTGTCCTGTGCTAGGCGCATGTATGGATTTTTAATAGAATCAGTGGCTATTCCACTGTCAAAGGCGTGCGACAGAGCCTCTGCGTCACTGGGGCGCAGTGCAATGGGGCAGGGGAGCCATGCACAGCCTCGCCTGCCAGAGCAGAACTGCAGAGGCTTTGGGGCAGGCTGTCCGCCGATGGCTCCACTATGCATCTTTTGCGGACAATATCTACAGGGTGATTCATACAGCGCAAAAATGCGTGCGGGAGCTGTCGAGAGGAGGGAATTCAGCGGCTGCTGCGATCCCCTGCTCAAAGGTCATTTCTTACAATGGAAAGATGGTGGAAACGGGACTTCTGCCATCAGGCTCAACGGGCAGGACAGGCACCCTGCCGGAATGGCAGGCGTCCTCAGGCACGAGACGAGCTGCGGACTGAGGAATGCTCAAGGCAGGTCTTGTTTGACGGTATGTTTTGCTTATTTGTTCATTTTAATGATAGTTTTCCAAAGCCGGGCTTCCGAAGCCGGGAACACCGCCTCATACAGGGAGAACGCCCAGGCAGGCTTTTTCCTCCAGCCAGGAGATACCAAGGGAGAGTTCTTGGCTTTCTCAACGCGAAGAGGCGCCTCCTGGGCGCCTCTTCCTGATGTCTGGCCTCCAGGGCCTGCGGGAGCTTGCGCTAAACGCCGTAGCCTCCTTCAAGCACCTTGCGCACGCCCTTGTCTGTCAGGGTGAAGATCTCGTAGCTGACGCCCTCGTAGAAGCTGGAGGAGACGATGATCTCCATGACGCCGTCGCCGTTCACGTCTGCGCAATGCCGGAGCGCGTTGCGGCTCCACAGGTCGTCCTGGGAGGGCCGGTCGACATTGGCGTTCTCCGTGCTGACCCAGCTCTCCACGGGCACCGTCGCCGTCTGGCCGTTGACGCTGCGCTCCAGCAGGATCACGGAGTACATGCCGCGCTTCTTGAAGGAGTTCATGGGGGCGTCCCCGTTCCCGCGCAGGAAGTCCTGGGCACAGACGATGTGCTCGTCGACGCCGTCGCCGTCCAGGTCCACGGCATGGACGCACTCGATGCGGACTCTGGCGCCGGGAAGTCCCTTGGACGCAAGGTGCCTAGCGACCATGGCCTCGTAGCGGGAAAGGCCGTCGCGCACCTGGCGGGCCTTGCGGGGCATGGCGTTGAAGCCGCCTCCGAGCCCGCCGACGAAGAGGACGGGGTCGCCTTCGTACTTGCCTGAGGGCGTCAGCATGGGGAAGAACGGGAACTCGTCCATGGGGCTGCCCCGCTCCTGCTTTTCCGGATCCTCGGTTGCCAGCATGCCCATGGTGCAGTCGGCGACATGCCCCCTGGCGGTGTAGAGCGCTCCCTCCTTGCCGGGCATGGCGCGCTGCTGCCACCAGTGTTCCTCCTTCTGGAGCTTTTCAACATCGATCCACTGGCCTTCAGCCCAAGCGCCGAGCAGAAGCCCTTCATAGCCTATGAGTACCTCTCTGGCCATGGGCGCACGCCTGGCCTGTGCGGCCGGCTTGCCTCCCTCCCTGAGGGAGCCTGGCACATAGCGCTTCTGCGCACGGCACTGGGCCGTGTAGTCGTCGAGCGCCTGCACGGAGGCATAGTCCAGCGTCACGTTTCTGCCCCGAAGCCTGGAAGCAGAAGAGCCGCCGGCTTCGGCAAGCTCGGCGCCGCCCCCGGCGCCCAGCACGGCCAGCACCTCCACGGCGCGGCCTGAGCTGTCCTTGAGGGAGATGAGCTTGTCGCCAGCGTCTTCGGGACCGTAGGGGAGCACGCCCTCGAGACGGCCGGAGACGGAATCCTGGCCAAGCCTGCGCTGGGGGCAGGGCGGAAAGGCGGAGCCGGCGGGCTGCCGGCTTCCGCCAAGCGCAAGCAGCTGTTCCTGGGCCTTGGTGCGCCCCTGCTTTGCCGCGGCTGCAAGCCAGACCATGGCAGTTTCCCGGTCGGGCCTGCCGAAGCCGTGCTTGAGGAAGAATTTGCCGATGTCCTCGTAGCCAATGGCGCCGCCATGCTCGGCAGCCGCCTTGTACCAGGCATAGGCCTTGGCTGGGCTGAACTCCACGCCCACCCGGTTGAGGTAGCAGTCGCCGAGGTTGTGCATGGCAAGGACGCTTCCGCTCTGGGCAGCCTTGCGGTACCACTCGACGGCCTTTTCATGGTTGCGCAGCAGGCCGTTCTGGCCTTTCTCGTACCACACGCCGATGCGGTTGGCGGCTGCGGGGTCGCCCCGGCTGGCAGCTGCCATGGTCTCCTCGAGATTGGGCGCAGCCAGGGCGCTGCCCGCCAGCAGGCTAAGAGCCGCGGCCGCCGTTGCCATGAAGCGGAAAAGCATGGATTCCTCCTTGGTGCCGGCGCCCCTCCCTGCCACAGAACACGGGAGGCGGTCGCAGGGCTTGCATAAGGTTGACAAGGAGCCCGCGCCAAGCTTTGGCAGCGGGCAGGCCTCCCTTCTTCGCCTGCCTGAGTCTTGCTTGTCAACGTGCGACGCAGGCTGCGCCGGGCAGATGCGGACCTGGGCCGCGTGCGCAAACGAAGGCGCCTGCGTCCCGCAGAGCAGGCGGAGCGCAGGCGCACAAGCTGGCAGCGCGCCGAAGCCCCTCTGTCAGGCCCGCGGGCGCTTATGCAAAGGGAGGCTACTGCCGCATGGAGGCTATGGGATCGATGTTCGGATCGTCGGAGGTGAAAACAACCAGCCTATTGTCGCTGAGCTGGCAGCCAAGGGCGGCGGTCTGGCCCGAATCGTACTGGAGGATGAGCTGGGTCTGGGTCAGCTTAAAGGAGCCTGTAAACTTCTGAACGCCGTTCTTGAAGGACGCGAACCTGTTCCCGCTGAACACGTAGCCGATGCTGATCTGCGGCGTCGACTTGACCATGATCCAGCGGCCTTCTATCGGCGTGGCGCAGGGGCCGGGCTGCGACTGGCTGGCCTGGCGCTGGCAGGTAATGCAGCTGCCGTTGGGGCCGTACATGGCAAAGGACTGGCCCTGGTAGACGATGCGGTTGACGCCCCGCTGGCCGGCAGACGGGCCTGCGGTGGTCTGGTACTGCAGGCGGCCGTCGGGATAGTAGACGAAGCTGCCCTGCTCATAGGGCTGGCCGTTGAGGTAATAGACATAGCGGCTGCCCTGGAACTGGGAGACCAGCTGGCCCTGGGGCGTCTGGGCGACCCAGACGCCCTCGAGAGGGAACTGGCCCTGCTGGGAGAACTGGCCGCCGTATGGTGGCTGGCCGCCAGGCTGTCTCTGGCGCTTGAAACGCATGCTGCCGTCGAGGATGAGGGCCGAGCCGTCCATGAAGCAGCGCCAGCTCTGGGCTGATCCGTTCTGGAACTGCATGCGGAGCGTGTCGCCGGCAAGGCTGTAGACGCCTGCCATCTGCATGGTGTCCATGCGCAGGGTGCAGGAATTGCCGTTGAACATGAGGAACATGGTGTGCTGGCCGTCGGAAAAGGCCTAGGTGCACTGCAGAGTCTGAGGGCTGGCAGGGGCGAAGCCGCCTCGACGCAGCTGGGCTGGGCGCAGAGGGCCAGCAACGCCAGCGCCATCAGGCAGGCAAAAATCCTTTTCGTCATGGCAGCCTCCTTGGCGCCGGAACGATGCCAAGCCGCTGGGGGAATGCGCGAAAGCAAACCTTGCAGGCCCATGCCTCGCAGAGGGGAGCTGGCGTGGCGCCGCTGGTTCCTGCCTCATCCTGCCGAGGCTCCCTTGTCGAGACCAGATCCAGCTCCGGCGGCAGTTCCAGCATAAGGCCAAGGCTTGCCGGACGCCTTCCTGCGAGGGCACTGGCAGACCGGCGAGCGTGAGCGCGAAGAGCGCCGGCAGGCACGAAAGCGCATTTTTCCTCATGGCGTGCCTCCTTCTTTGCCGGGCTCGCCTCCAGCGCGGGAACGCCCCTGGTCCAAAGCGGGAGCAAAGGGAAGAGGGAAGGGGAAAGGAGGGCTTGCCTTCACAGGAAGTCTGCACGCAAAGGCCCTAGGTCTTCTGGCCGGGCATTCTGGCGGCTTGCCAGAAGAAATTGTTCCTTCCGCCTTGCTTGAGGGGGCTCAGCCACACCTGTCCTTGGAAGGCACGCGGTGAAAGTCGCTGTTCAGGAAGACTGGAACCTGCCCCCCAGCAGGCTTCCAGTTTGAGGCCCTGCGCTGACAGGCTCCGCCTGCTATCAGCACCTCCTTGCTCCTGAACCCGAAGCCGTAGGCGTAGA
>JAEEPQ010000112.1 GCA_016284885.1 Desulfovibrio sp. | reverse complement strand
CTGAGCGCCTGCGCCCTGCGACAGCTCCCGGTTGAAGCGTGCCAGCTCGTCCTTGGCTTGCTTCGCGATGCGGGTGGCATGGGCCTGGGCCGTCCTCGTGTCCATGCGCCCTGTCATCAGGCCCTGCAGCACGAGAAAGGCCGTGGGCCTGCCCAGCTCGAGCACGCGACTGTAGGTCCTGCCTCCGTCCAGAGGATAGTAGAAGGACAGGCCAGAGGAATGCTGCATCGGTCCGTTAATCCGGTAGAGCACGGCGCCACGCAGGGCCTTGATCAGTTCGCTGGCAAGCTCAGGCTGGCGCTGGGCAAGCTTGGATGCGAAGCTTCCAAGATCCACCATGTTGGTATAGCTTTCGCCCTTGACGTTGTAGTAGTTTTCCGAGGCGTTGGCAAAGCGCCCGAGGACGGCGTAGTACGACCTGTCCCTGGCCGTCTTGGTGATGGCTTCCAGGCCGAGGCAGTTCCAAAGCAGCCGTATCAGGGGGAGCCGCGAGAGATCAACGACGGAAAGGGTGACGGCCTTTCCTGTGCCGGCAGCCCGGCATCCGGCAAGGTAGCTGTCGCAGATGTGCCTGCCGAGCGTGGCCGCGTCCATGTCCGTTCTGGCGCCGAGGGCCGAAAGGAAGCCCGTATAGTTCCAGCCCTCGCCTGGCTCCGTCTGCTCGGAGGCGACGAGGTGCGTGGCAAAGCCGTAGGATGCTTCCGCAACCTCCAGCGAGCCCATGAGGCAGGCGTCGAAGCCGATGATGTCCAGCGGCGGGTCGTTCGGATCGGGATCCCAGACAGCTCCCAGCGCCTCGCGCAGATGCTTGACGCGCATGGCGTTGCCGCTGTTCTCGTCGTGGGAGAAGCTGCCGGCGCCGCCCCCGCCGTGATCCCAGACGATGAGAACGCGGTGGTCGGCGTCGTAGTTCTCGTCGCAGAACTCGAGGAAGCTGGCGAGGGTGTCCTTGCTGCCCATGTCGCCTTGGGGCAGGCTTTCCAGCAGCTCAAGCCTTCCCTGGCGGATGAGGTAGCGCTGGATCTTCTGGGCGCTGATGCGCTGGTTTTTCCAGTTTTTCGTGCCGCCCGTCTGCATGACGACCGTGACGTCCTCGCCGAAGCGGGCCTTCATGGCCTCGGCGATGTCCGCCGAAGCGCCGCCGAAGCGCCGCTCCAGATCGCTTCCGCAGACATACCAGTAGACGGCCCAGGTGTCGGCCAGGGCGGAGCCGGCCGAGAGCAGGACGGCAAAGACCGCAAAGGTCGCAAGAGCCCCTGTGGCCAGCAGTCGAACGCAGGCATGCATAGTGTCGTTCCTTGTGATGCAGTGGAAAAATTGCCGCGGCGAGGCCGTCGTCATTTCGCCATTGTCGCGAAAGACAGGGGAAAGCCGGCTGCAGCGCACGGTTTTGGAGCTAGCATGCAGCCGCAAGTCCGGTCAATGCAGGCGCCGGCCTTCGCCTGGGGCGGAGGCCGTTGCGCGGCGCACGGCCTGCCTGCCCGCGCAGACTTGCCCGGCACAGGCCAAGTGCATTGCGATCGTCCTGGACAGGGTCCCGCCTTTGCAGAATATCCTTTGACATGCAGGAAAGGCGGGGCGTAAAGCTCTGCATTCAGCTCCCTTTTACAGGACAAGGAGACAGTCATGAAGAAAATTATCCTCGCTCTCGCCCTCGTTCTCGGCCTTGCTTCCTGCGCCATGGCCGAAAAGCTCCAGTGCAAGTCCGCCATGGGCACGGCCTTCACGGTTGAGGTTCCCCAGGGCTGGATCACGAAGCAGATGCAGGGCGGCTGCACCCTGCTCAAGCAGGACGGCAGCGAGGCCATCTCCATTGCCTACTTCCCGGCCAGCGGCGCCAACGCCAAAGCCTTTGCCGGGGAACTCGTCAAGAAGATGAACGTCAAGCCCACGTTCAACGCCCAGAAGGACGACTACGTCGACTTCGACGCGGAACTGAACGGCCAGAAGCTCAACGTCACCGTCACCGGCAAGGCCGACGACAGCGAGCTGCAGGTCGTCACCCAGAAGGGCGAATCCGACACCCTGGAGCAGATCTTCGACTCCGTGACCTTCTAGCGTTTTCGCTTCCGGCCTGTTCGATGCCGGCATGCTGCGCAGGCCCCGCTCCATCGCTGAAGGCTTGGCCTTATTCCGGTCCGCGGCGGGAGGCTGCGTCCGCGTTTGCCCTGCCTGCGCATTGCCAGATCGAGCCCAAAAGCGCTAGCTTTGCCCTGCGGGAGCGCTCCGGAGGCAACCTCTGTTCCGGAACGGCGCAAGCTCCGGCTCTGCGCGGCGTCTAGCCGACCCGCTCCCGGCCTCTGCTGCCAGCCTAGTTCCGAGTGCTTGACTTCAAGCTTGACTTCAACCTTTCCGCCTGCCTTGGCGCCGCGCCTGGCCGGCAAGGAGACACCTATGCAACTCTCTGCATACCTTATGAAATCCCGCCTTTTCCTGCTGGCCAGCCTTGCGCTGGCCCTGAGCCTTGCCCTTCCCTCGCCTGCAGCCGCCCTCTCCCAGAAGGAGGCCGAGGCTCTGCTCCAGGACACCTTCACCATCCACGGCTACGTGGAGCTGAACGGCGAGAAGGACTACGCCGGCAATCCGGCCAACGTCGTGGCCGCCGCCCTCTTCGGCGCCTTCGATTCTGCCATGTCGCGCCACGCCGAGAATGATCGCCTCAAGGAGGAGGGCGGGAAGCCCCTGCCCAAGGACGCGCCGCTCTTCACCGTTGCCGGCCAGGCCCTCGCCCCCGGCGAAGTAGTCAGCCGCGACGATGAGCCCGCGATCTTCAAGGGCCGTCCCGAGCAGTTCAACTACTTCATCTCCCGCAAGGCAGTCGAGCTGGCTGCCCTGCGCTTCACGGGCCGCGTCATCAAGACGCACGTCGCGCCGAAGAGCGGCATGCTGGCAGACACCGTCATGACGGACAAGGGCTACTTCGTGGCCATCGACGGTCTCGGCGACCTTGGCGAGGAGCCTGTGCTCAAGAAGGTCGAGCCCAAGGGCTCCGGCTTCGTGCTCACCGGCGTGCTCGAGCAGACCATGGGCGAGCCTGAGCCCGGCGTCAAGCCCGCGCACTTCAAGCTCGTGCTCGCTCCTGGTGACCAGCCCGGCACCTGGAAGCGCCAGTTCTCCACGACTACGGACAAGTAGCGTCACATCCTCAAGGAGTTCGCCATGCCACGCACCCTTCCCTTCAAGCGCTGCTGGAAGGCCTGCGCTCTCGCGCTTGTTCTGGCCCTGCTGGCCGCGGCTCCGGCGCTGGCCGGTCCCCGGACCGCCGGTCCTGAAGCGGCCGGCCTCGACGTTGCCGTGATCAAGGCCGTGGCCGGCCCCCTGTACGGCAAACACCAGGCCCTCGACCTCTGGATAGCCTTCACAAACAACGAAAAGGCGCTCTTCCTGCAGGAGCTGGAAGCCGTGGAAGTCGAGATCACGGGCTTCTGGGACGAAACTAGGCCGAGCGGGCCCATCGTCCGCAGGATTGAACTGCGCTACCGCCCCGAACTCCATCCAGGAGCAAGCTCGGAAATAGCCACGCGTCTTTTCGTCGATCACGAGCGCGCCGGCCAGGCCTACGCCAAGGTCAAGGTCCGAGTTCTGCACTACTGGGGCAGGTGGAGCCTCTAGCCAGCGCATCTGGCCAGAGCCAGCCTTCTGCTGTTCGCGCAGGGGCCCGGCGCCTCGAGGAGGCGCCGGGCCCCTGCGCTTTTCCTCTTCCTTGTCCCTGCCCTTTGCTCCTCCTCGTCCTGGCTGAAAGGTCAGGAACCCGCCGCCACGGCTCTGGCTGGAGGGGGCCGGCCGCGCCGGGGCGGCTTTTGTCATGGATTTTTTCCGGCGAATGCTGTAATTGGCACCAAAAAAAAGCGGGGTCCGCCATGCGCGCCCGCCAAAGGAGCAGCATGCATGCTTGAACTGCGAGGCATTTCGTTTGACGTGGTGGACAAGGACGGCGTGAAAAAGTCCATTGTCAAGAACGTGGACCTCACCGTCGGCGACGGCAGGTTCGTGGTCGTCACCGGCCCCAACGGCGGCGGCAAGTCGACCCTGGCCAAGCTCATTGCCGGCATCGAGACGCCCACGGCGGGCAGCATCCTCATGGACGGCGTGGACGTGACCGCCAAGAGCATCACCGAGCGCGCCCGCATGGGCCTCGGCTTCGCCTTCCAGCAGCCCGTTCGCTTCAAGGGCATACGGGTGCTCGACCTCCTGCGCATCGCTGCCGGCCGTGAGCTTTCCCTCACCCATGCCTGCGACTACCTCTCTCAGGTGGGGCTTTGCGCCAAGAACTACATCAAGCGCGAGGTCAACGCCTCGCTCTCTGGCGGCGAGCTCAAGCGCATCGAGATTGCCACTGTCCTCGCCCGCAAGCCCCGCATCGCCATCTTCGACGAGCCCGAGGCCGGCATCGACCTGTGGAGCTTCAACAACCTCATCACCATCTTCGCCTCCATGCGCGAAGCCATCAAGGACAGCTCCATCGTCGTCATCTCCCACCAGGAGCGCATCCTGAACATCGCCGACGAAATCGCGGTCATGAAGCAGGGGAGCATCGAGAAGCTCGGACCCAGGCGAGAAATCTTCCCCCTGCTCACCAGTCTGGACGAGGCCCAGGCCTCCTGTGAGAAAGTCAAGACGCTCTAGCCGGCAAGGAGGCAAGCCATGAACCAGCTCGACGCCATTACCAAGCAGCTCTTCACCAAGGTGGCCGACATCACGGAGCTTCCCGAAGGCGCCTACAACCTGCGCTCCAACGGCCAGCTCTGCGGCCGCGTGAGCACGGAGAACATCAGTATCACGACCAAGGTCGACCGCAGCGGCATCGACATCGCCATCAAGCCCGGCACCAAGGGCGAGACGGTCCACATCCCCGTGGTGGTCACGGCCTCCGGCCACAAGGAGACCGTCTACAACGACTTCTACGTGGGCGACGGTGCGGACGTGGACATCGTGGCCGGCTGCGGCATCCACAACTGCGGGGGCCAGGACTCCGAGCACGACGGCATCCACCGCTTCCACGTCGGCAAGAACGCCAAGGTGCGCTACGCCGAGAAGCACTACGGCGAGGGCGACGGCATGGGCAAGCGTATCCTCAATCCCCAGACCGAAGTGGTCATGGACGAGGACAGCCTCATGGAAATGGAGATGACCCAGATCAAGGGCGTGGACTCCACCGAGCGCGTCACTCTGGCCAAGCTCGGCAAGGGCGCCAAGCTCCTCGTGCGCGAGCGCCTCATGACCCACGGCGAGCAGTGGGCGACCAGCGTCTACAAGGTCGAGCTCGCTGGCGAAGGCTCTAGCGCCGATGTGGTCTCGCGTTCCGTTGCCAGGGATAATTCCTACCAGAAGTTCGATGCCTGCATCGAGGGCAGCGCCCCCTGCCACGGCCACACCGAGTGCGACTCCATCATCATGGAGCACGGCCGCATCGAGGCTGTCCCCTCCCTCACCGCCAACCACGTGGACGCCGAACTCATGCACGAGGCTGCCATAGGCAAGATTGCCGGCGAGCAGCTGATCAAGCTCATGACCCTGGGCCTCACCGAGCATGAGGCCGAAGAGCAGATCATCAACGGATTCCTCAAATAGCGCACAGCGCCAGGCTTGCTGTACAGGCCTCCTGCGCGCGGCGCAGGGGGCCTTGTTGCTTTGCCAGCCGGACATGCCGGCATCCTCCGCGCACCCTCTCCCAGAAAGAACTTCGAGCCCCGCAGCCAGAGCAGGTGCCTGTCATGCCCGAAATGTCCCCGCACCCCTTGCCCGAAGACCTGCCCTTTGTCCTCATGCCGGCCCGCTAGGACGTCATCCTCAGGGGCATCCAGACTGTCGCCAAGACGACCTCCTGCCAGACCTGCATGGCCCTGCCCACGTCCACGCACTTTGACTGGCTCGGCACAAGGCGTGCGGCACGCGCACGCTGCGTCCTGCCTCGCCTAGGGCTTCGACAGCCTCTGGCGCCATGCCCCCTCCCATCGGGCTTCGTTGCCACACCATGGCGAACAGCATGGCGTACATTGCGCGAACCCCATGAAATACGACGACTTCGGCCACGTCATGCGCATCGAGGCGAGGGCATCGGCTTGCACTGCGTTCCCCCGAAGCGCCTCATCGCCACGTCCTGTCATCTGCTCTTCTGGCGCCAGAACGCTCTGTCGCGGCCCGCATGCGATCTGGCAAGGGGCAGGAGGACGCTTGAGCGCTCTGCAGCCAGACGATCGGCAGGAAGGCAGAAGCGAATCTGCAGGCGTGGCCATCTTCGGGGGGCAGGTCGCGTCTTCGGACAAGACTGTCCTCTCCAGGGGGATGAGCGCTGCAGCAGGGCTCAGACCAGCCTGCATCGTCCTGTATGTCAACGAGCAGTTGGCCTGCGCTTTTCTGGGTTCCGTGACCATGCCAAGACCCTTCTACAGAATTCTTGAGAGAAAATTGCGCACTTTTACCTGCGTTCTGCATCTTTTTTGTTGACATCCTCCGCTGCATGTTGCAATCATAGCTCATCACATCAACAGCCTGTCCCCTTTCAGGGAGCAGGTACAGCAAATCAGGAGAGAAGATATCATGGCTGACATGCAGAACGACGATGCCTTTGTCCAGGCCCTTTCCATCACCCGCGCCCAGGCTGGCGTCCGCTCCATGACTGCGCAGGAAATCGTGCAGTATGCCAAAGAAGTTGCCCAGGGCATCCGCCAGATGCAAGGCGCCGGCGAAGGTCTTGGCGGCGCCGTTGAGCCCGCCGTGGATCCCAGGGACGCCGTCCGCGAAAGCTCTGTCGTGTGCCTCGAGTGCGGCGCGAAATTCAAGATGCTCACGAAGCGCCACCTGGCCCAGCACGGCCTTACGCCTGAAGAATACAAGGCAAAGTGGGGCCTGAAGAAGGGTGCCTCCTTGGCCTGCAAGTCCCTGCAGCGCATGCGCCGCAAGAAGATGCAGGACATGCAGCTCTGGAGCCGCCGCAAGGACTTCAAGGGTGAAACCGGCATGGAGGGCGCCGAATAGCGCTCCTGCCCCTCCCAAATTCCAGGCCTCCCCGCCTCCACTGGCAGGGAGGCTTTTTTGCTCTGTCCGCAGGCGGGGCACCAGCCCTTGCCAGGGCGTCAGCGCCGGCTGCGCCAAGGCGAGGCGCCAATGCCCGCTCTCCGCATGGCCAAACGGCTGGCAGACGTTCCCCTGAGGCGAGGCTGTGGCAGCGGCGTGTCCGGGCAGACGCCGCCCTGCGCTTCGAGCGGAGTTTGGCGCCCTGGCTGAGGCTGTGCGCCTGGCGGAGCCGTGTGCTGCGGGCAGGCGGACCCTGGCCGACAATTCGGGGAGGGCTCTGTCCATACGTGCTCAAATCTTTACGTGGACTGCCAGGGAGGGCAAGCCGGCCCCGCGCACGAGCCGCAAGCAAGATCGCCATCCGCAGACTCGCGGACGCTTTTCTCGCCTCCCTGCTGAACTGGGCCGCCAATCTGGGTGGCCGAACTGTGGAGCTCTTGGCTGGCCAGCACGGCGCTCCTGGCAAGGGCGTGCAGGCTGGAGCGCCTGCGATGCGGATCCTTGGCAGGGAGCAGAGCGCATGCCCTGCACCGTGCAGGCCGGCGAACATAGATGACGAAGCCTGATGCACGAGGCCAGGTGCGCGTAGCCTGATGCGCGTGGCGAGCCTCTGGGTGCCTGGTGCCTTGAGCAGGCGCCCTAGGCCAGGTCCGCCGCCGGCTTCCGGGCTTCTGGGCTTGCTCCTGCTTGACGGCGGGGCAAGTCAAGGCGAGATGAAATGAAGCAGGGGAAGCCACCCCTGCCAGACAGCAAGCGCATACCCAGAAAGGCTTTTCGAGGCGCTCCACCGGCAGGTTGCAGAGCCTTCCCTGCCGGAGCAGGCTGTCAAGCGACATTAAATCTGCCCCCCAAAGCGACATAATTTTGGCTCTGTCCCGAAACGTGGGGGGTGAACGCTTCCGGCACCTATAAACTGACTGTCCAAACAGTGCCGGAATAT
>JAEEPQ010000111.1 GCA_016284885.1 Desulfovibrio sp. | reverse complement strand
CGCGCCTGCAGGGCGGCGGCTGGGCCAGCCGGCCCGACCGCCGTCTTCCGGAGGCGGGCGCCTGGACGGGCCCGGCCTTTGTCCGGCAGCCATAGCAAACGCGGCGTGGCAGGCCGTTCCGGACGTCGGGGTTCCGGGGGCAGGCTGCCGCAAACGAGGAGCAAGCCATGTCCAAGAACATCATCGTCATCGGCGGCGTCGCGCTCGGCCCCAAGGCGGCATGCCGCTGCATGCGTCTCGATCCCGAAGCCAAAGTCACCCTCTTCGACGAGAACACCCTCATCTCCTACGGCGGATGCGGCATTCCCTACTTCGTGGGCGGCGACATCCAGAACGTCAAGGAGCTGTGCTCCACGCCCTACCAGACCCTGCGCAATGCCGACTTCTTCAAGGGCATGAAGGGCTTCGACGTCCACACCCGGACCCGCGTCACGAAGATCGACCGCCAGGCCAAGACCGTGACTGCCCGCAGCCTGGACACCGGCGAGGAGAAGACCTACCCCTACGACAAGCTCGTGCTTGCCACGGGCGCCAAGCCCCGCATGCCCAACGTGCCCGGCGGCGATCTCGAGAACGTCTTCACCCTGACCAAGCTCGAGGCCGCGGACGCCATCAAGGCCCTGATTGAGAAGGGCAAGATTAGCTCTGCCGTTGTGGTCGGCGGCGGCTTCATCGGCCTCGAGGCCGCTGTCGCCATGGCCGACATGTGGGGCGTGAAGGTCGCCGTCGTCGAGATGATGGACCACATCCTTCCCGGCGTTCTGGACAGCGAGTACGCCCACATGGCCACCCACGACCTCGCCGCCCACGGCGTCGAGGTCTACACCGGCGAGCAGGTCGTGCGCATGGAAGGCGACAAGACCGTGTCCAAGGTCGTCACCGACAAGCGCGAACTCGACGCCGACCTCGTCATCTTCTCCGCGGGCTTCCTGCCCAACGGCCAGCTCGCCAAGGACTGCGGCCTCGAGGTCGACGGCCGCGGCGCCATCCTCGTCAACGATCACATGCAGACCTCAGACCCCGACATCTATGCCGGCGGCGACTGCTGCTCCATCAAGAACCTCATCACCGGCAAGCCCGGCTACCTGCCCCTGGGCAGCATGGCCAACCGCCAGGGCCGCGTCATAGGCTCCAACCTGGCCGGCTTCGACCAGACCTTCCCCGGCTACGTGGGCTCCTGGGCCGTCAAGCTCTTCGACCTCTCCTTCGTGGGCGCCGGCCTCACCGTCGAGACCGCCAAGCGCATGGGCTACGATGCAGTGGGCGCCATGGTCGAGCAGCTCGACAGGGCCCACTTCTATCCCGTCAAGGAGATGTGCGGCCTGCAGCTGGTGGCCGACCGCAAGGACGGCCGCGTGCTGGGCATCCAGGGCGTGAGCAAGGACTCCCAGGCCGTCAAGGCCAGGGTCGATGCCGTGGCAAGCGTGCTCCAGAACAAGGCCTTCGTCTCCGTGGCCGACATCTCCAACCTCGAGGCCTCCTACGCTCCGCCCTTCGCCGCAGCCATGGACGTGGTCAATGCCGTGGGCAACGCCATGGAGAACCTCCTCGCCGGCCGCACCAAGGTGCTCACCTCCGACGAGTTCATGGACCTCTGGGAGCACCGCGCCGAGAACAACGTCTTCTTCATCGACTGCCGTCCCCAGAAGGCCGGCGAGGCCGTCCAGGCCAAGCACCCCGACTGGCACGCCATCTCCCTTGAGGCCATCCACACCCGCTGGAACGAGGTTCCCACCGACAGGCCGGTGGCCATCATCTGCAATACGGGCCTGCGCGCCTACGACGCCGTGCTCGTCCTTGCCAAGCACGGCATCAAGGACACCTATCTGAGCATGGGCGGCATGCAGTCCGTCATCAAGACCGGCAGAGAGGTCTAGTCCGCTCCGTTCCCTTCGGGGCGCCAGTCCAGCGTCTGGGGACAGCCTCAGGCGACTCGGACGATCCGCTTTCCCCTTCCGCCCCTTCCGGCGCCGGCTGTCCGCGCGCCGGAAGGGGGCTTTCGCGTGCCTGGGGCGTGAGTTGCGTGCGGGGCAGAGCCTTTCCCCAGGGCGCGGACACGGCGCATGCTGCAAAAAAATGCGCGTGAAAAAAGGCGCAAGCACGGCAAAGGCGTCCTTGATCGAGGCTTGGCCGCAGGCAAGATCTGGTGCAGGGCAGGCGAGCCAGAGGCAGGCCAATGCCAGGCCGCTTCCTCTCAGGCCGTGGCGAGGGGGCTTCTGCCCGGCAGCCGGCAGATCGCCGGAAGGGACCCAGGGGAAGGGACCCGGGGGAAGCCAGACGGCGGATCCGCTTTAGCCTCCCTGCCAGGATGTCGCCGGAATGCCGCAGACATGCCGGAGCGCTTGCCAGCGTCCTGTCCAGCTTGCTGCCAATCTGTCGGCCAGATCTTCTGACAGGTCTGCCGCCAGTTCCTGCCACGCAGCCGCTGCGGACTTGCGCTTGGCTTGGCCGGCCTCGGCGGGAGCAAGGCAGGGGGGCCGTCCGGAGGCAGACGCGCTGGCATGCGGGCTGGCGAAAAAAGTTCTGGCTTTTTTCAAAAAACTATTGACTGATAAAAATTTTGTAATTAGATAGGATGAGCAAGCGCGCGGAAGGCCGTTTCCGCGCCGGAAGAGCCGAGAGGAAGAGGAGGGGCCCAGTTGGGCCTTGGCATTGCGCACCGGCGCGCCCAGCCCCGCAGGGAGCAGGACTGGGCGGCAGCGCCGGCATGTCCTGGATCGGCTTCCCTGCAGGTCTCTGCCTGCCGGGCTTCCGGCGCGGCGGACCGTTCGCGCGAAGGCTCCCGGCATGGCATTGCGAACTCTGCGGTGCCGCACTGTGTTGATGGTGGCATCACAAAAAACGATCGGCGGGTTGGTATGCAGTGTTCCAGCATGCGAGGACGGCACGGCATGCCGGCCCGCCGCAAGGGAGGACGACATGGCGAAGCTGAAGAGGCGCTGGCGGGAGGAGGCATGTGCCGGCAGGGGCCGGCTGGAAGCGCAATGCAGGACTGTCTGCAGGTCTCTCTGGAGGACGGTGGCGTCGGTCCTTGTCCCAGTTCTTGTCCCGGTTCTGGCTCTGGCCCTGCTGGCTGGCGGATCCGCCCAGGCCAACATCGTCGGCCAGGGCAACGTTCTGCCCGAGACGGGGCTCGAGCAGCTGGCAGGCGGCGCCATTTCCATGCCCGTGGCCGCGGCCGCCCAGGCCATGGGTGCCACCATCAGCGGCGATGCCTGGGGCGGCAATCTGGCCTCGGCGAGCAACCAGATTCTGATCATGGAGCGCATCGACCAGGCCTGCCTGCAGCTGGGATCCCGCCTCGACGCCTGCGCCAACGCCGTCACCCTCAAGCTGGAGGGGCACGGCGCGGGCCTTGGCCAGGAGCTCAAGGGCGTGCTCCAGGATCTCCAGCGCTCCCTGCAGGCCTCGACGGCTGCCATCCTGGCAGGCATGGTCCACCAGGACCACGACTTCACCCAGACCCAGGCGGACTGCACCGAAGCCGCCGTCGGGGCCGCCGGCACCCACCGGGCCTCCTTCGCCCAGGCATCCCGGACCCAGCGCCAGGCCCTCATCGCCGGCTCCCTGGGCCACCGCGACGGCGCCTCGGCAAGCTTCGCCGAGGCCGCAGGCAGGGCGGCCAGCACGCTTTTCAACTCCCAGGCTCTGCAGGGAGGGCTGTCCTTCAAGGGCGACTGGCTCCTGCCGGCCTCGGACCTGACGCCGGCATCCCTCGAGCCTGGCGCCACCGTCATGGCCGCCTTTCTTGCCAATCCCCATCCTCTGCCCCGGGTCTCGGAGCGCATGAAGAAGACGGCAGCCGGCCAGCGCGCCCAGGTCGAGTGCGCCATCAAGAGCGCCCAGTCCGCCGTGGCCGAGGCCGCGCTGCTTGAAGCCCACGCTCCCTTCGAAGCCTCGGGCTGGAGCGAGGCCGTGCCCCTGCTCGAGCGGGAGAGCGGCGTGGGGGAGCAGGACCGCATGGCGTCGGACGGGGGGCTCTATTCGAGGATGCAGTACCTCCAGGCAAGGGCCGGGTGGTTCACGTCCCTGCCCATGAAGCAGAACGTCGAGCGCATGGGCCGGGCCCAGCTGCTGCGCGAGCTGGTCCACCTGCTCGGCGAGATCTACAGCCTCGAGGTCGACCGCTACCGGGCCGAGCTCCACCGCACGGCAGCCCTTGGCGCCCTGCTCGGCATCATGACCGAAGGACAGAACCGGAAGGCCAGCGAGTTCTTCACCCAGCTGCGCCAGGAACGGCAGGAGTAGCTTTGTCTGTTCAGCAGTGGATTCTCTATGGAAACTTGGACGTGCTGGGCCTCAATAGGGACTTCACCCAGCTTTCGCTTCTACTGGACCAGCCAGCTGGGGGGACGCCGAGACGCGTGCATTGTTCTGCACTTCCTGTCTGTGCGTCTGCATGACGAAGAGCATCGGTCGCCGGCTGGCGGGGCTCGGGGGGATGCGTGCGTGCCAGCTTGCCGGCAGCAAGGCTCTTGCTCCCCAGGGGGCTTTGGCATATTGCCCTGACTGGGAGGCGCTCCAGCGGCGGAGCGGCAGGCATGGCGGACAGCACGCTCGACTACTACGAAGGCAATGCGCGGCGCTACGTGAACGGCACGGTCCACATCGACATGTCGGACACCCTCCTTCGCTTCGTGCACCATGTCAGGCCGGGAGGACGCATCGCCGATCTTGGATGCGGAAGCGGCAGGGACCTGCGCTGGTTCAGGGAGCAGGGCTTCCAGGCAGAAGGCATCGACGCCTCGGCTGCGCTCTGCCGTCTGGCCGAAGCGCATGCCGGGGTTCCTGTCAGGCAGAACCGCATCGAGGACTGGACGCCCTGTGAACGCGTTGACGGCATCTGGGCCAACGCCTCGCTGCTTCACCTTGGCATGGAGGCGATAGCGGCCTTCTTCGGCAGGCTCTCCAGCCTGCTTGCTCCCGGGGGCGCGGCCTTCTTCTCCTTCAAGTCGGGCGTCTCGACAGGCAGGGACGGCAGCGGCCGCTTCTTCACCAACTTCACCGGAGCCGACCTGCGCCGGGTGCTGGACGGGCATCCGGAGCTTGTCCTGCTCGAGCGCTGGGAAAGCCGGGACAAGCTTGAGCGGGCAGGCTTCGTCTGGCTGAACTTCATTCTCGGCCTGAAGCCGGGAGCGTAGGCATGGACCGGGACGCACTCGAACGCGAGCTTGGCGGCAGGTACAGCAACCAGCTGGACATTGCCGGCTTCTTCCAGATGCTCAAGGATCCTTCGGCCTGCTACAAGTTCTACTGGCTCGAAGCCCTGGTCAAGCTCGTCACGGAAGGCAGGGAGCAGGCGACCTTCAGCGAGATTGCCGACGAGATGATAGCAAGCGCCTGGTATTCGGTGGTGGAGTTCCGCATCCATCTCAGCGGCTTCGTCACAGGCGAGGTGCGCGACGCGCTCGAGCGGACGGTATGGCGCCTCAAGGAGGCCAGCGGTCTTCCCAGCCGCGCCTCGAGCCTCGAGATCAAGCAGGCTCTGCTGGAGCACGCGGCAGCCGTGCGAGCCGGCAAGATCCAGCTGACCAGCATGGTCCCCTACAGGGCACTGGCCGGCTTTCTCGGCAAGGGCTCTCCAGTGCCATGGGAGGCTCCGCGCAGGTTTGCGGAATTCGCGCTCAGGCACAGCCGTGAGCAGGGGGCCCTGCCGTACGTGTTCGGAACCGGCTCCTCCCTGGAGCGGGAGGTGCGCTTTCACCCCGACTGGGCAGAGCTTATCCGGGACAACGCTGCAGCCATCCTTGGCTGGATTCAGTTCGAGAAGCTTCGCTGGCTGCAGGGCATCAACATCGACGTGCCGAATCTGGTGTTCAAGCTGGCGCCGCCCGATGAGGGCATGCGCAAGCTGGTCCGCGTGCGGAAGCTCTGGGACGGCATGCTGGCGCAGTGCCAGGTGCAGGACGTCTTCAAGGGGAGTCCTATCAGCCGGGAAGCCTACGACGTCGACCACTTCGTGCCCTGGTCCTTTGTCATGCACGATGAGATCTGGAACCTCATGCCCATGGATTCGTCGCTCAACGCGGCCAAGAGCAACAGGCTGCCGCCCTGGGAGCCCTTTTTCAGGCGCTTTGCGGCCAACCAGCATCTCCTGTACAGCCAGATCTACGCCAGTCCGGCGCTCGGCGAACTGTTCAGGCTCTGCCGGAAGGACAACCTGCACGCCATCTGGGCCATAGAGGACCTCTACCGGCCGGGCAATTCTCGAGAGCTTTTCTTTGGCATTCTTGAGAACCACCTGAAGCCTGTCTACGAGGCGGCAAGACGCCAGGGCTACGAGGAGTGGACGGTCTGAGCACGGGCAGGGGATGCCCGTTCCAGCCTCTATGCCTCTCTGGCGCGGCTTGCCGGCGCCTGACGGGGGACTGCGTCCAGAAGGCCTCGGCATTGCTGTGCACGGCAGGTAAAGAAATTGTCCGATGAGGACAATTTGTTGTCGGCGCGGGAAGCAAGGAGGGGGACATGGTCAAAAAAGCATGACATTCCGTGTCCTGTCTGCAACAGTCCACCCGCAGCGCTGGGATGCAGGGTGTCAAAGCAGCCGGCGCATCGCATGAGGGGACGGCTTCTGCGCTGTCCTTTGTCCCTCGTGTCCCCCGTGTCCATGACGCCGGCTAAACTGTACCCTTCGCCAAGGACTTCCGTCCTCTTTCCGTCTTTCCGTCTACCCGTCTTCGCGTTCTTCACCCTCATCTTCGTCATCGCTGCCGTTCCCGTCGCTCCCGTCAAACGGCTCCGGCTCGGGCGAGGCAAAGGGATCGGACTGCCCGGGGAAGAGGGGATCCGTGCCGCGGCCCCCGCTCTGCCGCTCCTGCTCCCGTGCGAGCCGCTCTTCTTCCTGTCTCTCCTCTTCCAGCCGCGCGGCCTCCTCGCGTTCGCGGCGCTCCCTGTCGAGGCGCTCCTGCCTGCGCCGCTCCCGCTCCTGCGCCCGGGCTGCCTCTTCCCGCTCCCTGGCCTGGCGGTGCCGGCGCAGACAGTCGTAGTACATCCCCCACTGGCCTATGGAGATCCAGTACTCGCACTCGGCGAGAAGCGTTGCCTCATCCCGTCCGGCCTGCCCGCGGGGAAGCAGGCTCTCCCCAGCAGGAAGCCTGTCCTGTCCAGGCTGGGCTGCGAGGAGCAGGGCAAGCAGGGCATAGAAGGCGATTCTGAAGGCTGAAGGCATGGCGTGCCGTCCTTTGGGGCAGGAGACTGGCGTGAGGCTGGCAGGAGACGGTTCTCCCCTGCCGGATGAGCCGTCCAGCAGGGGAGGAAAAGCTGGGATCGCACGTAAGGCAGGGCGTTTTCAAGATGCCTGGCTCAAGTACGCCCCTGCATTGCCGGGGGGCGGCTGGCCAAGGTCGAATGCATCAGCGTATCCCTAGAACTTGGCGAGATCGCCGATAGCCGCGATGGCAATGCGGCAGTCCGGCTTGACGAGGGTCAGGAAGCGCTTCATGTCGGCTTCGGGAATGGCCACGCAGCCGCCGGTGTAGGGCTTGGTGCCAAAGCAGTGCAGGAAGATGGCGGAGCCGAGGCCGGGCTTGCCCTCTTCGTTGTAGCTGATGTTCAGGCAGTACTGGTAGGGCTGCACGTACTCGACGATGTGTTCGCTTTCCTTCAAGTCGAATCCTGCGGCGTCGCGCGTGCTGGCAAACTGGTTGTAGAGCGGAGAGGCCGAATCGCCTACCCAGTAATGGCTGTCGTCAACCTGGGTGTAGGGCATGGCGCAGCCGGGATCGGGAGCTATGCCGAAGGCCTTGGTGAAGTGGAAGACGCCGACGGGCGTCTTGGCATCGCCTTCCTTGGTCTTGCCAAGGCCGTTCTTGCCGATGCGCGCCTTGCATGCCAGCACCTTCTGCCAGGCGCCGCCGGTCTTGGCGTAGACGGCGAAGAGGGCGTCCGAGCCGCCGGTGCCGCCGACGAGGACGAGCTGGCTGGCGTCGCGGGCGCAGGCCAGGCCGGCGACCTGGTCGGCCGAGGGCAGGGAGGGGCGGGTGTACAGCCAAACGCCGATGCCGCAAGCGAT
>JAEEPQ010000110.1 GCA_016284885.1 Desulfovibrio sp. | reverse complement strand
GGGCAAGGCCTTCGGCGACAGTGCCGACGGCAAAGCGCCTGGCGCCAACGGCAAGCAGGGCCTGGGACGTCTTGAGCAGACCGTGGCCGTAGGCATCAGCCTTGACGACAGGCAGGATCCTGTCGGCTGAGCCGAAGCGCTGGAAGTTGCGCTTGATGGCATTCAGATCGATATGGGCTCGGGAAGGTGAAAACGAGAGAGACATGCTGAACCTCCTCACTGCTGGCAGTCTTGGATTGTCTGGTGCAGGAAAGCGCCGTTCCGCCTCCCCGGCTGGAATCGGCCGGCGCTTCTGGAAAGCCTCATTCTTTTTGGTTAACCCTATGGTTCGCTAGGATCAAGTGCCTTTTGCGTTCCGGACGGCAGGCGGCTTGCCTACGGCGCAGTTTTGGGCGAAAGAGACGGCGATGCGCGCGCTGCGCGCCTGCAGGGCCTGCACCTTGGGCAGGTCATTTGACGGAGGATTTTTTGAGCGCAGTTTTCGATCTTGTCCACCAGGACGGCCGCGCCCGGGCGGGCGTCCTGCACACGGCCCACGGCGACGTGCCGACGCCCATCTTCATGCCGGTCGGCACCGTCGGCTCAGTGAAGGCCGTGGCGCCGGACGATCTTGAGCGCATCGGCGCGCCCCTCATCCTCGGCAACACCTACCACCTCTACCTGCGTCCCGGGCACGAGCTGGTCGGCCGCAGGGGCGGCATTCACGGCTTCTCTTCCTGGCCGGGCGCCGTGCTCACCGACAGCGGAGGCTTCCAAGTCTTCAGCCTGAGCAGCCTGCGCAAGCTCTCCGAGGACGGCGTGGAGTTCCGTTCCCACCTTGACGGATCGCGGCACTTCTTCTCTCCCGAGAAGGTGATCGAGATCCAGCGCGCCCTCAACTCCGACATCATGATGGTGCTCGACGAGTGCGTGCCCTACGGCGCGGACTTCGGCTACACCGAGCAAAGCTCGGCCCGCACGGCGCGCTGGGCGAAGCGCGCTCTCGAGGCCTATCCCCCGGGAACGGCGCCCAACCTCCTCTTCGGCATCGTCCAGGGAGGCTTCTTCCGGGCGCTGCGCCGTCGCTCCGTGGAGGAGATAAGCGCCATGGACTTCGACGGCATCGCCGTCGGCGGGGTTTCCGTGGGCGAGAGCAAGCACGAGATGTTCGACGTCATGGACTTCACGGCCGGGCTGCTCCCCAGGGAAAAGCCCCGCTACCTCATGGGCGTCGGCACCCCCCTCGACATCGTTGCCGGCATACGCCGCGGCATCGACATGTTCGACTGCGTCCTGCCCACCCGCAACGCCAGGAACGGCACCCTCTACACATCGCAGGGCAAGATCAACATCAAGCGCCGGGAGTTTGCCGAGGACGACAGCCCCTTGGATCCGGCCTGCGGCTGCTACACCTGCCGCACCTTCTCCAAAGCCTACCTCAGACACCTCTACGTCAGCCAGGAGCTTTTAAGCTTCCGCCTCAACTCCATCCACAACTTGGCCTACTTCCTCAATCTGGTGCGGAGCGCCCGCCAGGCCATACTCGAGGACAGGTACGAGGCCTACTACCAGAGCGTGGCAGCCTGCTATCCGGAAGAGCTGGCCAAAACGCTGGAGGGGCCGGGGCTTGCCTAGAGGGCGCCTGGCCGCATCTGCTTACGACAAGGAGTTTTTTCGTGAACAACGGCGAGCATAGCCATGGCGAACACAAGCATGGCGAGCACAAATTCGGCTGGGTTGCCCTCATGGGGCCGCCCAATGCCGGCAAGTCCACCCTGCTCAACGCGCTCATGGGCCAGAAGGTCACCATCGTCACGCCCAAGCCCCAGACGACGCGCAACCAGATCGTGGGCATACTCACCGAGCCGGGCATGCAGGCCGTCTTCATGGACACCCCCGGCCTCTCCCAGGGCAGGGGCAGCCTCTCCAAGTCCATGATGCAGGCGGTCTACGAGAGCCTGCGGCAGGCCGACGTCATCGTGACGGTGCTGGACTCCCATACCTACATTCTCCATCCCGAGTTCCTGGAGAAGGATCTCGCTCCCATCGTGGACACCCTGGGCGACGGCGACGGCCGCCCCCAGATCGTGGTGGCCAACAAGGTGGACCTCTACGGCGACAAGAGTCGCATGCTGCCCTTTCTCACGGAGCTGGGGCGCATCTGGCCGAGCGCCGAGATCTTCCCCATGTCCGCCCTGCAGAAGGACGGGATCAGAGAGCTGAAGGAGCTTCTGGCCGAGCGCCTGCCCGAGGGCGCGGCCCAGTTCCCAGAGGAGCAGCTCTCGACCCTGCCCGTTCGCTTCATGGTCTCGGAAATCATCCGCGAGAAGCTCTTCCTCTACCTGCACGAGGAAGTGCCCTACTGCACGGCCGTGGACATCGAGAAGTGGGACGAGGACGAGAAGGCCGGCATGACCACCATCTACGCCACCATCTACGTAACGCGTCCCATGCACAAGGCCATGGTCATCGGTCGGGGTGGCGCCATGATCAAGAAGATAGGCTCCGAGGCCAGGCAGGACATCCTCAAGCTCGTGGACGGCAAGGTCCGCCTCGAGCTGTGGGTGAAGGTCCGCGACCACTGGACCGAGGACACCGGCTTCCTGCATGAGCTCGAGATGAACAGCCTTGGAGGGATCGTGAATGGACCAAGCGCAGGCAAGTGACGACAGGGAACTCAGGATCCGCTACCTCAGCGTGCTGGAGCGTCTGGAGAACGCCATGTGCCGGGCCGGCCGCAAGGCCGGCGACGTGGCGCTTATCGCCGTCTCCAAGCTGCATCCGGCGCAGGCCGTGGCCAAGGTCGCCGGCATGGGGCAGACGCTCTTCGGCGAAAACTATGTCCAGGAGGCGCTCGAAAAGCGCGCCGAACTGGAGCGGGCGGGCCTTGCCCGCGAGGCCCGCTGGCATATGATAGGCCACGTGCAGTCGCGCAAGGCGGCCCTCGTGGCCGGCGCCTTCGACCTGGTCCACACTCTGGACTCCGTAAAGCTGGCCGACGAGCTGAACAGGCGATGCCTTGCCAGGGACGTCTTCCAGGACTGCCTTGTCGAGGTGAACGTGGGCGGCGAGGCGCAGAAGAGCGGCGTCGATCCGGAGGAACTCCCCAGGCTGGCGCTCCACGTGCTTGAGTCCTGTCCCAGGCTCCGGCTGCAGGGGCTCATGTGCATCCCCCCGGTCTACGACGCCAGAGCCGCCGCCCAGCCCTACTTTGCCGAGCTCAGGCGCCTGCGCGACAGGCTGCAGGGGGAAGCGGGGCTTGCCCTGCCGCATCTCTCCATGGGCATGTCCGGCGACTTCGAGTGGGCCGTGCTCGAGGGCGCGACCTTCGTCAGGGTGGGAACCGACATCTTCGGCCCCCGCCCCGTGAAGCCCGCCTAGGCCTGAAGCCCCGAAGGGCCCTCAGGCCGGCGCGCCGCCGGAATCTAGCGCTGGAGCTCCCCGGTGCGCTCTTCGAGCGTCTTGGCCGAGTCGTAGCCCATGCTCTGGGCCATGTAGTCGAGGTTCTCCTCGGCGAAGTTGCGCCCCTCTTCCTTGGCCTTGAGCGTGTCGCGCAGCACGAGCGACACCGTGGCGTCGGAGTAGGAGTAGATCTCGCCGCGCAGGTAGGTTTCGAAGGACGTGATGAAGGCCGAGTCGCGCTCCGCCGTGGAGGGGCGCCCGCCCGAACGCAGAAGGGGGTAGAGCCTGTCGCACTCCAGCTGCCAGTCGATGTTTATCGCCACAATCTGGTCGGCCATGGCCTTCTTCCCGTCCGAGACGGGCGGAAGCTGGTCTGCGATCTCGCGGTACTCGTCGGGATGCGTGCGCCGCATCATGTAGGCGTACTTGGCGGCGACCGGATTGGCGCCCTGGGCCTTGCAGGCCTCGAGGTCCCTGGCGTAGCTTGCCAGCGCTTCCGTGCTCCAGCAGAGGAACTGGCTGCGCCGCATGACGCCGAAGGTGCCGGGATTGTTCTGGCAGGAGGCTCGGCCTCCCGTGTTTCTGGTCTGCTGGAAGAAGTCCCATTCAGCGGCGACGATGCCGCTGATCAGGCTTGCCTTGTCTTGCTGCGAGCTGCTGTGCGCGTCCATGGGGCCTCCCCTTGTCGGTCTGCTTTTGCTGGGCATGCCTGCCCGCCAGGAACAAAGATAAGCACGAAAACGCCTGCGACAAGGCGGTGGAAGGCGCCTTTCCATCTTGCAAGGAGGATTCCCATGAAGGGATTGGAACTGGCCAGAAGGCTGTACAGCGAGCTTGGCGCGCCCATGCTGCGCGAGGCTCTGCCGGATCTTGCCGGCAGCCTGGCCTGCGGCCTTGCCGGCGAGGGCTCGGAGTGCTTCGGCTTCGACGACGAGATATCGCGGGACCACGACTGGGGGCCTGCCTTCTGCATCTGGCTGCCGGAACGCCTGCTGGCAGAGGCCATGCCCCGCCTCGACAAGGCGCTGGAAGGCCTGCCCGAAACCTTTCTGGGCTTCCCCGTCCGCATGGCCAGGGACCTGCGCATGGGCCGGGTGGGCCCGCTGTCCGTGGAGGGTTTCTACAAGAAGTTTCTCGGGGTTCCCCGCGTTCCCGAAACCATTGGCGAGTGGCTGCGCATCCCCGAGCACTATCTGGCCACCGCCACGAACGGCGAGGTCTTCGAGGACGCTTCCGGCGCCTTTTCCGCCGTCAGGGAGGAGCTGCTCCGCTGCTACCCCGAAGACATCCGCCTCAAGAAGCTGGCGGCCCGCTGCATGGCCTGCGCCCAGGCCGGCCAGTACAATCTGCCCCGCATGCTCAGACGCCTTGATCCGGTTTCGGCCGACCTGTGCCGGGCTCGATTCGCCGAAGCGGCCATCAGTCTCGTCTTCCTGCTGAACCGGCGCTACATGCCCTTCTACAAGTGGGCCTTCCGCGGTCTCAAGGGCCTGCCTGTGCTTGGCATGGCAACGGCAGAGCGCCTCTCGGCCCTCATGGCCCTTCCTCTCATGGACGCCGAGCCCGAGGACGTGCTCAAGCCCGTGGAGGCCATCTGCCAGGACATTGCCTCCCGGCTCTTCGAGGAGGGCCTTGCCGACGACGACGATCCCTGGCTCTACGCCCAGGGGCCGGCCGTGCAGGCGCGCATACGCCATGAGGGCCTGCGGGCCATGCCACCGCAGATGGAGTAGGGCGGAGGCAGGCTGGCCTGCACCGGATGCAGAACGCGAGGGCGTGGCTTCCCTGAGAGGGATGTCGCGCCCTTTTGGTGCGCATTTTTTCTAGAAAGAATCTACATTAAATCTACAGCAAAGCCAGAAAAAGTCTATATCATAAGCCAATCTGCGTCCGAGACTTGTGCTTGCTGTCCGTTTTGCGCTAATACTCTCCCGTTTATAAGGAGGTGATGCCAGCGCAGGCAGCCGCCTCTCCGGCAGATCCAGCCATGAAGGAGAGATTTTTTGCGGCTTGCCCCTATAGTTTTGATGGGCTTGTCCGACTCCCATTAGTGTGAGTCGTGTGCGGCAGCCATGGCGAGGAGTATGGCGCCGGCCTGGGCGACGTTGAGCGAATCGAATGCGCGGCGGAAGGGAATTTCGAGCCATTTCGAGCAGCGCTTGGCAACCCCGGGACGCAGGCCCTTCTCCTCGCTGCCAAGGACGATGACCGCAGGAAGCTGGAGTCCGGTGCTGAAGGGATTCAGCGCAGGGCTTTCGGAAGTTCCGCGGCCGGTTCCGTAAATGGTGAAGCCTTCCTCTTCCGCACGGTCAAGGGCATGGCCGAGATTGACGGTCTTCACGACCGCCAGCCTTTCCAGAGCCCCGGCGGAGGAGCGCAGCGCCGCAGGCCCCAGGTACGCGCTGTTGTGCTCCGGCAGGAGCAGTCCTGCGGCGCCAAGCGCGTACATGGTGCGGGCGAGGGTGCCGGCATTGCCGGGATCCTTGACCTGGTCCAGAGCCACGATGACCTGGAGGGGCGCTTCCTTGGCCTGGCCAAGCAGCTCCTCCAGCGTGCAGGGCTTGCAGGACGAAAGGCGCGCAACGACTCCCTGGTGGTTGACCTGGGGCCCGCCCCGGCCTGCCTTGAGCAGGCGACTGAGCCCGGCGGCCTCCACCAGCGTGTAGTGGATGCTGTTTTTGCGGCAAAGGTCCTGGATCTCCAGGCTCTCCGGCGAACGGAGACCTTTGCGAAGGAAAACGGAGTCGATGCGCCCCGGCGCATCGCGGAGCAGTTCGAGAACAGGCTTCAGGCCTGAAAGATGAGCGGCATCGCTGGTATCCAAGGTGTTCCTCCTCGAAGTGGGGACGCTGGCGAATAGACGGGCTACCTAACCTGCCTTTCGGGATGTTGGCAAGAAACCGATGCTGGGAGGAGAGTTCAATGAAGTCGACGATGCAAATCGGAAGAGCCGCGAGACTGGCGCTGCTCTGGGTCTGCATGGGAATCATGGCGCTTTTGAGCGGCTGCGCCACCTATTCCACGTCAGCTCCCGACTGCAGCCAGAGCTACTCCGCGGCCTGTCGCATCCCCCAAAGCGCGAAGAACGACACCAATCCCCTCAGCTCCGCCGAACAGACCGCCCTCAACTCCCAGAAGGGCGTTGTTGCCAAGCAGGTTCCTGCCTCCGCCAAGCCTGCCGTGACCGAGCAGTACAAGTATTTCCTGCGCAACGGCCGCAAGACCATGCAGGTCTTCTCCAAGCGCAGTGAAAAGTATCTCGCCTACGCCAAGAACGTTTTCCGCTCCAAGGGCCTGCCCGAAGAGCTGGCCTACCTCGCCATCGTCGAAAGCGGCTACAACCCTGTCGCCAAGTCCGGCGCGGGCGCGGCCGGCGCCTGGCAGTTCATGAAGTACACCGGCATGAAGTACGGCCTCAACCAGGACGACTGGCAGGACGAGCGCCTTGACGTCTATAAGGCAACCGTCGCGGCTGCCGATTATCTGGACAAGCTCCACAGGCAGTTCGGCGATTGGCCCACCGCCATCGCGGCCTACAACGCCGGCGAGGGCAAGATGGAGCGCGCCTGCGCGGCCGCTGGCGAGAACAGCTTCTTCGGCGTGTGCGCCAAGAACGACCAGCTCGACGCCAAGACCCGCCTGAAGGCGGAAACGACCCAGTACGTGCCCCGCTTCCTCGCCGTCTCCTGCATCATGGACAACCTGGACTCCCTCGGCTTCGAGGCCATCCATCCCGAGAAGGCGCCCCAGATGACCGCGGTCAAGGTCAAGCCCGCCACCGATCTCAAGGCCATGGCCAGCGCCTGCTCCATGAACTGGAACGAGTTCTACAGAAACAATCCCCACCATGTCCGCACGGTGAGCAGCCCCAACGCCCAGACCCTCGTCTACGTGCCTGAGGACAGCAGAAGCCTGGCCATGGCCTTCGCGAGAAATCCCGTCACCGCCTCGGCCGACCAGCTGGCCCAGGCTTCCAGGCATGCCGCGCCCGCGCCCGCGAACAGGCAGGGCAAGGCCAGATGCACCGGCACCTACTGCATCGCCCCCGGCGAAACGCTCTACCAGGTCGCCAAGAAGCACGGCACCACGGTTGACGCCCTCATGCAGGCCAACAACATTTCCAATCCCAACGCCCTGCGCGCCGGCGACCGCATCAAGGTCGCCACCCAGGCCAGTGCCGGCGCGAGCGCTGGCAAGTCCGGCAGACGATCCTACACGGTGCGTCCCAACGACAACCTCTGGCAGATTTCCAAGCGCATGAACGTCAGCGTGGACGACCTGAAGCGCTGGAACAAGATCGATGAGCGCAGCCTCCACGTCGGCCAGACCCTGGTCGTGTCCCGGTAGCGCGAAGGCTTTCCAGAATTTGTCAGGAAGGGGCACCCGAGGGTGCCCCTTCCTGCTTTCTCTTCCTGCTTTCATCGCCCTGGAGGGCGTCCTTGCTGCTTGATCTGCGCCAGGAAGGGGCTTGCTGGCCCCCGGCCAAGGGGAGAGCGCCATTTTTCGGCGAAATGAAAAAAAGTTGTTGACAGGAGAGGCCGGCAAGCATAATTTCAGACTCCGCCGGTTGTCACAGCCGAGCTGAGAAAAGACTTCCGTAAAGTTTTTTCGAGGTTCGCAAAAAAAGCTGTTG
>JAEEPQ010000109.1 GCA_016284885.1 Desulfovibrio sp. | reverse complement strand
ATGATGCAGCTCTCCCTCGAGATAGCCAACAACCTCAAGTTCGAGATCGTCAACTTCTTCCCCGAGCTCGTGGAGAAGGCCGTCGCCTGCCTCGACCGCATCCTCTCCGACCGCTACCTCGTGCGCACCTACATCCATCCGCCGGAAGGCGCCGGCGCCGGCAAGCCGGCCCTCAGCCGGGCCGGCCTTGAGATACGCAAGGCCTACGGCGCCCTTGTCTCTGCCCAGGACGAGCTCAAGGCCGCCCTCAGGCTCAGGGCCGTCAAGGACAGGGAGAAGGAAAAAGACAGGGAAAAGGACGGGGCTTCCAGGAACAGGGAAGCCAAAGACAGCGCCAGGGACATGGCTTCCGGGGGCAGGGGCCGCGCCCCCCAGAACGAACCCTCAGCCAGCCCTGCGACCGCGTAAGGATACCTCATGAGCGAACTGCACACCTTCTATGCGCCCCCCGAAGCCTTCGGGGAGACCATTGTCCTGCAGGGCCAGGAGCTCAAGCACCTCGCCCAGGCCCTGCGCCTCAAGCCCGGCGAGCGCTGCCGCGTGCTGGACGGGCAGGGCCGCTCGGCCGAGGCCGTCATCGAGGCCGTCGGCAGGCGGGAGGCCACGCTTCGGCCCGATGCAGTCGAGTTCACGCCAAAGCCCGCCTCCCGCGCCGTGGTCGCCCTGGCGCTCAGCAAAGCAACGCGCCGCGGCTTCTTCCTCGAGAAGGCCGTGGAGCTCGGTGCCGAGGCGGTCTGGCTCTGGCAGGGCGACTTCAGCCAGGGCAAGCTCCCCAGAGAGGAGAAAGATTCCTGGCAGGCCAAGATGGTGGCCGGCATCAAGCAGAGCGGCAACCCCTGGCTGCCCCAGGTCCGCGCCTTTCCCGAGGGCATAGCCGGCGTCGTCCAGGCGGCCGCCGCCTTCGAGCACCACATCCTTCCCTGGGAGAAGCAGGAAGGCGTTCCCATGCTGAGCCTTGCGGACGCAGGACTTCCCGGCACGACCTGCTACGTCGTCGGTCCGGAAGGCGGCTTTTCCGATGCCGAGCTCGAGGCCCTTGCCGAGGCCGGCTACAACCCCGTGAGCTTCGGGCGCAGGATACTGCGCTGCGAGACGGCTGCCACGCTCTGCCTCGGCATCCACTGGTGGGCGTCCCAGCAGGAGGGCCGGCCCGACTTTCCGCCCGATATTTCGGCGGACTTCGTCTGCGGCTAGGAGACGCGCCATGGCAAGCGGCAAAAGCAGCGGTTCCGAAGGCGCCGGCCGGGAAGCCGGCCTGGCCGCCCCCCTCTCCGAGCGCCTGCGCCCCGAAAGCCTCGAGGACTTTCTCGGCCAGGGGCATCTGGCAGAGCGCCTCCAGGGGCTCATGAGCGCAGAGGCGCTCCCCAACCTGCTCTTCTTCGGTCCGCCTGGATGCGGCAAGTCCACCGTGGCCATGCTGCTCGCCAGGCGGGCAGGCCGTGCCTGGCGCCGCGTCAAGACGCCCGAGGCGGGAACGGCGAAGCTCAGGCGCCTCTGCCAGGGCTGCGCCGTGCTCGTGATCGACGAGCTGCACCGCTTCTCCCGGGACCAGCAGGAAATGCTCGCCGGCCTGGCGCGGGAGGGCGAGATCACGCTCCTCGCCTGCACCACCGAGAACCCCACCTTTGCCGTGGCCCAGGATCTGCTCAGCCTGCTCTCGGTGGTCCGCCTGCGGCCGCTCGGCGAGCAGGACATGCTGGAGCTCGCCCGCCGCGGAGCTCACGCGCTCGGCTGCCAGATAGGCGAGGCCGTGCTCGAAATGCTGGCCAGGCTCGCCAAGGGCGATGCGCGCATGCTGCTCAGCCTCGTCGAGTACACCTCCAGGTTGCCGGGCGCCAAGGACAATCCCGATGCCGTGAGCGCGCAGCTGCCCGAAGCCATGAGCCGCTTCGAGCGCCAGCTCGGCGCCCACAGCGACTACGCCTCGGCCCTCGTCAAGTCCATACGCGGATCCGACCCGGACGCGGCCCTCTACTGGCTCGCCTGCCTGCTGGAGGCCGGCGAGGACGTGCGCTTCATCTGCCGCCGCTTCATCATGGCGGCTTCCGAGGACGTGGGCCTTGCCGATCCCCAGGCCCTGGCCATGGCCGTTGCCTGCCAGCAGGCCGTGGAGTTCACGGGCATGCCCGAGGGCTTCATCCCCCTGGCCGAGACCTGCATCTATCTGGCCCTCGCCAGGAAGAGCAATTCCGCCTACCGCGCCTACCTGGCAGCCAGGCGGGAGGTGCGCGAGCAGGGCCCCCAGGACGTGCCGCTCCCCCTGCGCAACGCGCCGACGGCCCTCCAGAAGTCCTGGGGCTACGGCCGCGGCTACAAGTATCCCCACAACTTTCCCGGCGGCTTCGTGGAGCAGACCTATCTGCCCGACGGCCTCGTGAACTCCCGCTTCTACCTGCCCTCGGCCAACGGCGAGGAGCCGCGGCTTGCCCAGTGGTGGCGCCGCGTCAAAAAGATACGCGACCCCGAATAGCCGGCCCCGGCCAAGCCGCCCCGAATCTGCCCCAGAGCCGCCCCGAAGCCCGGGCTTTCGGCCCTGTGGACAAGCTGGCTGGGCCTGCCGTAGTATCCGGCTTGGGCCAGGCAAGGCCCCCGGAGCCCGGCTCCCGCGCACCGCTTCACGCTTTCTAAGGAAGACACGCAATGCAGCCCTTTGATCCCAAAGTCATGGTCAACCTCTTCCCCGGGACCAGCTACGACACCCATCCGCACAAGCCGGACCTGCTCTCCAGGCTCTTTCCCAGCGCGACCTTCTATGCGCGCGTCTTCCTGCGCTGCACGCGCTGGCTGGCCAGCTACTACAAGAAGCACGGCCCCCTCCCCCAGGCCTGGGCCTACGGCAGCTCCTGGGGCCTTCAGGAGATGGAGCGCACGGGCCTGCGCCTGCACGTGGACGGCCTGGAGCACATCGACGGCGTCAAGGGCCCCTGCGTCATCGTCTCCAACCACATGAGCACGCTCGAGACCTATCTTTTGCCCGCCATGCTGCGTCCCCGCCGCCAGCTCACCTTCGTGGTCAAGCGCTCGCTGGTGTCCATGCCCGGCTTCGGCATCATCATGCGCGCGGCCAATCCCGTGGTCGTAAACCGCACAAGCCCGCGCGAGGATCTGGCCACCATCATGGAAGAAGGCTGCAAGCGCCTGGCCAACGGCGTCTCCGTCGTCGTCTTCCCCCAGGCCACCCGCAGGCGCTGGTTCGTGGACGCGCAGTTCAACACCATCGGCGCCAAGCTTGCCAAGAAGGCCGGCGTGCCACTGGTGCCGCTCGCGGTCAAGACCGATGCCTGGGGCATCGGCGGCCTCGTCAAGGAGCTCGGCCCCATCAACGTCAAGTCCGAGGCGCTCATGCGCTTCTTCCCGCCCCTGTACATCAGGGGCTCGGGCCACGCCGAGCACAAGGCCTGCCGCGAGGTCATCCACAGGACCTTCGACTGGTGGCAGACCCGCCAGAATGCCATTGACCAGGGCCAGCCCGCCCTGCCCTACACGGATCCCGGCTTCGTCCTGCCCGAGATCTTCGGACGCAAGGCAGAGGGGCAGGCCTAAGGCGAGCTTCGGGACTGCCGCAGGCCCCGCAAGGAAGGACGCCGCCTTGCGGCGGGCACGCGTTCTGCCTTGGCCTCTGTGCCGGCACAGCCACGCCTTCCGCCCCGCAGGGGGCGCCTCCCCGTCAGCTTCAGCCGCGATGCCCCCAGCGCCCCTGCGGAGGCTGGCCGGAGAGGCCGAGGGCGTACATGGCAGCCTCCACCTCCCAGGGATGCCCACAGAACTGGTAGCCCTGGCGCAGGAGCCCCAGGGTATAGCGCTTGTTGTACACGAAGCCCCAGAGCACGCCGGCAAGCCCCAGGGTGCAGGCCCAGGCGACGAGCACAACGATGCCCACCGCAACGTCGCCGCGCAGGATGGCTGGCAGGCCGCCGAAGAAGCAGCTTGTCCAGCTGTAGCCGTAGAAGCCTCGCTTCAACCTGCCCCGGGGGTGCCGCATCATGATTTCCCTGGCCATAGAGCCCTCCTTCATGCATGGCGTGGATAGCTTGATGGCTTGCCGCAGCCCGCTCCTGGCAGGGGCGCCTGTAAAGGCCTGAACCGGCTGCCAGCTGCGTGCACGGCGGACTAGCTCCATGTTGACGGCAAAAGGCAGGGCCTGTCAACGGGCCTGCCGGCACGCGCAGGAACAGGACAGGTCGGGACTGGTGCAGGTCCAGACGCTTCCTGCCAGAACCTTCCTGCCGAGCGTTCCAGCCTGCACGAACGAAAAGGGAGCATGCCTTGCGACACGCTCCCTTGCACTTTCGTCTGGTCGGGATGGTGCGATTTGAACGCACGACCTCAGCGTCCCGAACGCTGCACTCTAACCAAACTGAGCCACATCCCGTGAACAGAGGGTATATAGGCCAAGCCTTGCCCCATGGCAAGCACTATTTTGCCGGCACGCCAAAAATCCCGGTGGCCTGCCTGCCGGCCTCGGCCTGAAAGCGCCGGGCCATGGCCAGGTTCTGCTGCCTGCAGGCAAAGGCAAGGCGGTCCGCCACGCTGGGCATGCCGGGCATGGCCCGCAGCATGGCCTTGCGGTCCACGAGCCGTCCCCCCTGGAGGCCGAACTCGCCCCGGCAGTGCAGAGCCAAGAGCTCCGCATCCACGTCGCGCTGGGTCTTGGCGCCCTCGGGCAGGAGATGGACGACCTGCGTTCCATGGCTGGCGAACCAGCGGCCGAGCATGACGCCCCTGTGGCAATCGCGGGGCTCCTTTTCGGCGCAGAGCAGGACAATGCCAAGGCCCTTGGCCAGGCCGCAGGCAATGCGCCGGCAGCCGGCAAGGAAGGACGCGGATTGCACATACCTGGCAAAGTCCAGGTAGCCGCCTGGCAGAAGCCAGGCCGGATCGCGCTGGCGCGCCCCGAATTCGCGACCAAGGTGCAGGTAGCCGAGCCCCCGGCCCTGCAGAAAGCGTTGCAGCGCCTCCTGGCTAAAAGCCGGAAAGCGGGCCGAATAGGGGTGGCTGCGCACGTCGACCACCCAGGCTATGCCCTCGGCCAGCAGTCGCCGGGCAAGGCCTTCGGGGGAAAAGCCGGCGTAGCCTGCAGTGAAGAGCGCCACGCGGGGCTAGAACGCGACGGAGTCGAAGATCATTTCCAACGTTTCGGACTCGCCCTTCTGGGTGGTGACCTGCGCCTCGCCGTCCGTGCCGTCGGCGGTGATGGTGAAGTTGAGCTTGACGCCGTTCACCACGGCGTTGAAGTCCACGTAGCCTTCCTCCTGCTCGTTGATCTCGGGCGTGACGTTCATCTTCCTAGCAAGGTCCTCGGCAAAGGCCTTGGCATTCAGACTGGTCTGGTAGTAGGCAACGGAGATGAATTCAGAACCGTCAGCCTTGGCCACGGCGCAGCCACCCTCGATGTCCTGGGCGGTCCAGCCCTCGGGAACGGCAATGGTAAACTTCTGGCCGTCGCCGGCCGTGCACTGGTGGGTCTGGTCGGCCATGGCGCTACCGGCAAGGCCAAGCACAAGCGCCAGGGCAAGAACGATTTTCTTCATGGCTGACTCCTTGCTGCAGGAAGGAATGATCTGCGGATAACCTGCGGACGGCCTGCAACGCCCCAAAAATGCAGTCCTGCGACCTTGCTTGTCAAGAAAAGGGCTGGCAGGCCGGGAAGGGATGCGCCCTTGTCCGCCCCACCCTGCTTTCCTGACGCTGTCCCCGCCTGCGGCGGACAGGCCAGCGGACAGGCGACGGACAGGGCACAAGGGCCGCTCAGTTCTCCTTCCACGTGGGCACGGGCTTCTGCGCATCGAGGCGTTGCTTGAGCTTCGATGCGAAGCCGTCGACGAAGTCCTCCTGGCGCAGAAACTCCTTCCAGATCATAAGGCCGCGGCCGTCGTACTCGATCACTTCCTCGGAGAGCACGGGACGGCCGTCCTCCACGTGCCAGCGCAGATCCATGCAACTCCTGCTGTCCACGATGCGCCCGTTGCCGCGTTTCACCTTGTAGCGGTATTCGAAAGAGACGACGAACTCCTGCCCGTTGCCCTCGGCAAGCTTGTAGTCAAGCTCGAGGGGCGTGGAAGAGAAGATGTTTTCCAGACGGACCTTCCCGCCCTTGAAGTGCATGACGCCACGGGGAGAGTCCTTCGAAGGCCTGGTCTCCATCCAGGTGCCTTCCAGGCGGGAGTGGGCCGGAGCTGCGCAGGCGCAGGCCGGGGCAAGGGCAAGGGCAAGGCAGGCAAGCGTGCCGAAAAGCTTCATGAAAGCCTCCTCGTTTTCGCCATCCTAGGGGCGACATCGCCCAAAATCAATGGCTGCACCGCGACATGGCAACGCCAGCCAAGCTGCGCTTCTCTGCTGCCAGCATGGAGCTGGACAAAGGCGTCTTCCCGCTCAACCTGTCTGGGAGAGAGCGGACGGTGTCGCTGCAGCAAGTCGGCATGCAGGCTTGCAGACATCGCACAGCCATTGGATTTGACGCTGAGAAAAGGAATGAAGTACATTCCTTGCAGACAAGGCGTCGCCTAATCGCGTCATTTGTATTGAGGGAATAAATCTAAAAATAAATACTGGGATGTTATATGTTGTTATATTATGGAAGCAACGTTATCGTAAAAAATCCAGCATTTGTACCTCAAAAAAAGGCGCTGGATTTTGGACGCGGTTTTTACTTGACAAGCGACTATGCACAAGCTACTTGGTGGGCAAAAACTAAAGCAGAAAGATATAGTAGTTGAAATGCAAGTGTTTCTATTTATGAATTTGATGAAGAGTACGCAAACACGCTAAAAGTATTGCTATTTAGTCAGGCACCCCCGGCAAAGCCGGGGGCTTGAAAGGCGGGAACCGCTCAAAGCGGTTTGAAACGCGTTAGCCGCCCTACGGCGGCGGAGAGTTTCGTCTACATATTGAGCAAGCTCAGCTGCTCAATTCGTTTGTCCTCCTTCTCCTGATTCTTGATGTAGTTGCGTATCATGCCTTCGTCAAGACCAATCGTTGACTGGACCTTCGAGCCGGTTTTACTTGCAAACAAGAGATAAATTTTTTCTAACTACCCGACTTTAAACAAGAAAAAATTTGACAGGATCTCCCTGAAGTATTAGATTCTCTTCTGTTGATTGAATAGTACTCTTGAAGAGGTTCCTGCTAAATTATGACTCCCGCAAATCGCGCCGCTCTGCAAGCCGACTACTACACTTCTTCATCCTCCGTTAAACCGTTTTTTGAATTTTGCAAAATTTCAAACATCCTGAACAAATCAGGCTTCCGCAAAGGAAACGGTCCTTCCGTCACGGAGATCCTTTTCGCGCTAATTCTTCTTCCTTTTCTCAATACTGACATTTACAAAATTACACAGGAATCGCAAGGATTTCTTGATATCAAAAAAGATACATTTTATAATTTCATGAATTATCACACCTATAGTTGGCGCAATCTTCTTTTTAATGTGGCGAAAGTTTTAGTCAATTATTTTGTGGAGCTGGCAAGGAAGCGCAAAGAGGCCAAACGCAGCAAGAAGGCTGTCCTGGACCTGAACAGGAGGTCCAGGTTCGGCATCATAGACGACACCCCCATAAAGAAGGATGACTCAGAAAAATTAGAAATTTGTGGTAATTACATGTATGACCACACAGATGGTTCTCATTACAAAGGATTTACATCAACAGTTTTTCTATATTCTGACGGAATATCAACAGTCCCAATAGACTTTGCACTTTCAGCAACTTCAAATGATAGCTATATAGAAACACATAATGAAAAGAAATATCATAAAAATTCGTGTGGAGCAAGGAGAAGAGCAGAAGTTAGAATGGCAAAAACAGATTTAGCAATACAGATGGTAAAAAACGCATATCAGAAAAAAGTTAAACTTGATTATATTATGTTCGATAGCTGGTACAGCTCTCCAAAAGTTATATACAACATTCATCAATATTATGATGTTATTTGTAATGTAAAAAGAGGGAATCAGAAATATGCTTTTGGAAAAATTTTGCTTAACGTCGAACAAATATATTCAAAAATACGAGTAGGATCAAGAAGAAAAATTAAATGCAGTTGTATTGTTAGATTGCCATACAAAACAGATAGCAAAGATATAAAATATATTGATGCGAAGCTCGTATATGTGAAAAAGAAAAGATCTAATGACTATATCGTGCTACTATCAACAGAC
>JAEEPQ010000108.1 GCA_016284885.1 Desulfovibrio sp. | reverse complement strand
GATCCCGCCTACAGCGGCTACGGCCAGCAGGGCTATGCCCAGCAGGCCTACAACGATCCCGGCTATGATCAGGGATATGGTCAGGGGTATGGCCATCCAGGCTATGGCCAAGGCTACAATCAGGGCGGCTACGATCAGGGCTACGGCCAAGGCTACAATCAGGGCGGCTACGATCAGGGCTACGGCCAGGGTGGCTACAATCAGGGCGGCTACGACCAGGGCTACGGCCAGGGTGGCTACAGTCAGGGCGGCTATGATCAAGGCTACACCCAGGCTGGCTACGACCAGAGCTACAGCCAGGACGGCGGCTACCAGCAGGCCAGCTGGAGCTCCGACGACAGCGGGTCTTCCAGCGACGACTACAGCGACGGCGGCGACTTCGGCGGCGACAGCGATGACGACTAGCCCCGCCTGAAGCGGACGCCTGCGCTCCGCATCATGCCGACATCAGCAAGGCCCCGCTCCAGTCATACGGAACGGGGCCTTTGCCATGGCCCTTGCAGGTTCAGGCGAGGCGCGCCAGCACCTGCGCGATGTCTGCCCGGATGCACAGGGCGCGTGGCCAGTTCGGCGGGAGCCTTGGCTCTTTTGGGCACTTGATTTATGTCGAGGTTCAACCGGACATAGTTTACCCACTGCGTGCTCTGGGAATGATAAGATCAGAGGACGCTTCTCGGTAAACGCAGTAGGCCTTACGGGAAGCGCTCCAGAAAGAAGGCTACGCTACTTCGTTTTCTTGCTACAGGCATTTCGGATGTAGGTATCCTCTTTAACGCCATCTTGGCCTGTCCAGCGGACCAGAAGCTTGTCGCCATCAATGCGCCACTCTGCCTCTACATTGTCAAACCAGGCTTTGCGCTTCGCCGGATTTTCAGGCATGTCGGCAAACTCGTCTTCCATGGTCCATGCTCCACCGAAAAAGCATTGCCCCTCGAATGTGCCTTTGATGCCGGAGGGGCGCGCCGCAAAGATGCAGGGTGCCTGCGGAAACGTAGTCTCAGGCTCTCCCCAGGATGCATAGAAAGCTTCGCCTCTTGCTTCAATTGTGCGATTAGCCTCGCCGTCGACTCGCAACTCCTCGTCGTCTACAGCCCAGCAACCCTCCAGCGGGGTCGGAGCCTTGGCGGCTGCTTTCAGGAATTTGGCGCGAAAGGCCTTGACGTCCTTGTCGTAGGGCGATCCGTCGTTGAGAAGTTCTGGAAGCCAACCCTTGGGGAGACCTTCGCCAGCCGCAGGAGCAGTCTCTGGCACTGAAAGGCCAGCAAGGGCAAGCATGCACAGTGAAGCCACTAATTTCTTCATTGCATTCTCCTTGGTTTAGAAAAACCATGTGTGGACGCAGGATTGCGCACCAGAACACGACTTTCTCATCTAAAAATATTCTATCTTTAGACCATGCCATAGTCAAGGAATTGACTTACTTTGGATACTGTTGACGCAAAAAACCTGCTGAAAGAATCTGTTTGTAACGTTATCCTTCTCTACATACTAGGCTAGTTAGGGTAATTCTCTGTATTCTCATTCCCGAAAGTTGAGAACTCTATCTGACATGTTCCCCTTCAATGGGCTAGAAGGCGTCGCTCCCGCATCTTTCAGCTGTCCTGCGCGACAATGCAATCCAGCTTCGCAGGACAGGGGCAGGCAGCAGGCTTGCAGACAGAAGCCGCTTCCTGCAGCATGGCTTGCGGCAAAGGAGAGAAGGCAATGGAAAGCACGCAAATCAAGTCTGGATGCGACATCGAGCACAGCGAATCCCTGCAGCCGGCATCTGCTCGGACGCCCGAACGCACGGAACAAAAGCAGATTTATGCCGCCGCTTCCTTTACGGCCATCGAGCGCCTGCCCGAAGCCGAAATCCGGCTCCGGCAGCAATGCTGCCTCAGGCAGCTTGCCGAAGCGACGCCCGAAGCCGGCGGCCTTCTCGTCCAGGGGCGCACGAACGTCTACTACCTGACGGGCACCCTGGCGGCAGGCCTGCTCTGGCTACCGCAGGAGGGCGAACCAGTGCTCCTGGTGCGCAAGGGACTTGAACGCGCCCGCCTGGAGTCGCCGCTGGAGCGCATCGTGCGCTTCAAGTCCTTCAAGGAGCTGCCCGCCATCGCGACCGATGCAGGCTCGCCCCTGCCGAAGACCCTTGGCGTGGACAAGGAGGGCTTCAGCTGGACCATGGCGGAGATGATGGCCTCGAGGCTCGGGGAGACGGCCTTCGTCGACGCCAGCCTTGCCATAGCCCGCGCCCGCATGGTGAAGACGCCTCTGGAGCAGGATCGCATGCGCGCCTGCGGGGCCATCCACGCCAAGGTCTTCGACGAGATCCTGCCCTCGCGCCTGCGGCCCGGCATGACGGAGCGCGAGCTGGCCCTATGCTTCGTGGAGGAATCCATGCGTCTTGGCAGCGACGGGCTCTCGCGCAGCCGCGCCCTGGGGGAGGAGATGCACTACGGCTACGCCTCCTGCGGGATTTCCGGCATCTATCCGACCTGCTACCCTGGTCCCCTGGGCTGCCGGGGCTCGCATCCAGCCGTACCCTTCCTGGGCTCCAGCGACGTGGTCTGGCAGGAGGCAGAGCCCCTTGCCATGGACATGGGCTGCTCTGCTGCCGGCTACAACACCGACCGCACCCAAGTCTACTGGGCTGGGAAGGCGTCAGGCATTCCGGACAGCGTCCGCCGGGCCCACGAAGCTTGCATCGGGATTCTGGAACGGACGCTGGAGAGGCTCAGGCCAGGTGCAATTCCTGCCGAAATATGGCTCGACGCCAAGGCGCAGGCCAAGCGCCTCGGCTATGCCGAGGGCTTCATGGGCCTCGGCGAGGACCAGCTTGCCTTCCTCGGCCACGGCATAGGCTTGAATCTCGACGAGCGGCCGGCACTCGCTCGGGGCTTTGCCACGCCGCTGGAAGCCGGCATGTGCCTTGCCGTGGAACCCAAGATAGGCCTTCCCGGCCTCGGCATGATCGGTCTCGAGCACACCTACCTTGTCCGCGAGGGGAGCCCGGAGCCGCTCACGGGCACTGCCAGGGACATGATCGCCATAGGCTGAGGCCTCAGCATTTCCCAGCCTCCGAGCCTTCCCCGATCGCTTCCCTGGCCGTTTCCCCAGTCTCTGCCATGCTCTCCGCCCTGGCAACGAAGGGAACAAGCTCTGCAGCTTTCCGGACGGCAGGCTTCATCGCCATGAGGCCTGACAGCACGCGGTCCAGATGGGCGCGGTGGGAGGCAAGGGTCTGCACCCAGCGGTCCATGCAGGCCCAGCCAAGCTCCGTCGGCGCATAGAGCCTCCGGGCAGGGCCGGCGCTGGAGCCCTCGCTCGCCGAGGCAAGGATGCCGTTGGCCTCCATGCTTTTGAGCATGCGGTAGATTCCGGCCGCGTCGGGCGGATTGTCCCCGAAGAGGCCCGTGGCTGCCAGATCCTGCGGCAGAGCGTAGCCGTAGCGCGGCCGCTGGAGCAGGAGGGCGAGCAGCACGGGCTGCACGTAGCGGGAAAGATTCCTGCCTGTGCAGGGAAGCTGGGCAAAGACGTCCACGGTATGCCTTGCGGGACTGCGGGCTGTGCCGGACTACACGGGATGCTTGAGGGCCTCGGCCAGCACGCGGGTGAAATTGTCGCTGTTGCTGGCGAGCACGGCCAGGAGTTCCTCGAGGGAAAGGGCCGGGTGCTCCTCGCTCCAGCTGTCGTAGTCCGTGACCATGGCCACCACGCCGTAGGGCAGGCCGATTTCGTTGGCCAGAATGCACTCCGTGGCGATGGTCATGTTGATGAGGTCGCCGCCGAGCAGGCGGAACATGCGCGACTCGGCCTTGGTGGAGAAACGGGGGCCTTCGATGGTGACGATGCAGCCGCCGTCGTGGGCCTCGACCCCGCAGGTCCTGCAGGCCTCAAGCAGAGCCTGGCGCACGGGCTGGGCAAAGGGCTGGGCCATGACCTGATGGCGCATGTCGCCCGGCTCGAAGCGGTCGAAGAATGTGCTGGAGCGCTGGCGGGTGAAGTCGATGAACTGGTCCGGCACCACGAGGGATCCCGGCCCGAACTGGTCCTGCAGGGACCCGCAGCAGGCCGAGGCCAGGATCTGGGTGCAGCCGGCCTTGCGCAGCGCGTAGACGTTGGCGCGGTAGTTGACCCTGTGCGGGGGGATGGTGTGATCGAGGCCGTGGCGGGCCAGCAGGACGATGCGCGTGTCCGAGCCCTTGATGACGCCTGTGCGCAGGGGGCTGGAGGGCTTGCCGAAGGGGGTTTCGGGAAAGCTTTCCGCTTCGGGAAGGAAGAGGTCGGGATTGTCGAGGCCGGTGCCGCCGATGACGCCGATGAGCTTGTTCATGTGTGCTTCTCCCCGCGGATCTGCCGCGGCGTGCGAGGGTGGAGGAAGAGCGTCCCTGAGGGCCATCCTGAAGGCTGCCCTGAAGATCAGTGCTGGGATCTGGAGCCGCCGTCGAGGCCGTCAAGGCGCAGCGCCGCGGCGCAGGCGCCTTGTGCCTGCGATGCTTCGGGCGCCTGTCCAGACGCCTGCCCTGGCGCCTGCCCAGGAGTCTGTTCGGGAGTCTGCCCGGCATCCGCTTCGGGCGCTCCCAGATCTGGGCCGTCGAAGTCGATGTCGAGGCCTCCCGCAGAGGCGCCCTCCGGAGAGGCATCCCGGCGGGCCGGCTCGGCAGGAAGACCGGCAAGGTCAGGCATGTCCACGTCGATGTCGATGTCGAGCCCGTCCTGCGAGGCCTGCTGGCTGGCCATGGCGGCGCCGAGCGGCGCGGCCTTGGGGCGCAGCACCGGGGTTTCCTCCTTGCCGAGGTTCCTGAGGCGCAGAAGGAAGGCCACGTAGGCCTTGGCCGCGCCCATGCCGGAGAGCGGCGCCTCCGTGACCTGCAGAGCCAGCGAGAGGGCGTGCGACACGCGGCAGCCCGCCAGAGCCAGCGACACGGCGCAGCCCGTGCAGGTGGTGGCCACAGGCTTGGAGCAGGCGCGGATGCGGGCCTTCATCTGGGCCGCCACTTCGGGTTCCGCCACAGCGGCCTCGCCGCCCGCGCCGCAGCAGGGCACGTCGTCGATGCGCAGGGGCTGGCTGGCCAAGAAGCCGGCGAAGCCCTTGGCGAAGATCTCGTGGTCGCGGTCCATGCAGGGGGTGAAGAGCGCAAAGCGCGAGCCGTCCACGCGGGCGGGCAGGCCCCGTTCGGCCAGCAAGTCGTAGACTGGCCTGACCTCGAAGCCGCCGGCCTGCTCGAGATGGGCGTGGGTGGCCGGGGAAACGGTGTAGAGCACGCCTGCCCTGCAGGCGGCAAGGGCCTCTCTGAGGCGCTGGAGGCTTGCCCTGGCCTGGGCCGCCATGCCGAGCATGGCCAGGCGCGAGCCCGCATCGGCAACGACGACGCCCATGCCGCCCTGGAGGACAAAGGCGGCCAAAGCCAGTGCCGTCTCGGGGAAGCTGGAGCAGAAGTCCTGGTCGAGCAGAAGGTTGGGGCCCGGCTTGGATTGGCTGAGCACGACAGGCGCATGGCGGGAGGCAGCTATGGTTCTGCCGTGGCCCGGGCGGGCCATGCGACCGTTGTGGGCCTGGACGTACTGCTCGCGCAGGAGATGGGCGAGCCTGGCGCCGTCGATGCCTGCAGGGCAGGCCCGGGTGCACTGGCCGCAGAGGAAGCAGGACCAGGCAAGCAAGGGCGCATCTGCAAGGCCCGTCAGGTCGATGCCGTGGCGCTTGAGCATGGGACAGGCCTCGGTGCAGCGGCCACAGTGGTCGCAGGGTTCAAGCAGGCTTCTGGCCTCGCCTTCAAGGTCGGCCGCAGGCGCTTCGCCGGCCGCGCTGGGCCGCCTGGCGCCGAGAGCAGGGGCAAGGATGCGCCGGGCGGAGCCGGCCGCGCTTTCCAGCATTTCGGCAAGGCCCCTGCCTGAGTCTGCCTCGTCCATGCCGGGAATCTCGACGCGGGCGTTGTGGATGACCATGCGTCCGAGGCCCTGGAGGCGGGAGACGAATTCCTGCACCGCCCTGCCCTCGCCGGCCTTGGCGGAAAAGCCCTGCAGGGTGCGGAAGTCCTGACGGGTGAAGAAGATGCCCTGGTTCATGCCGGGAAGGCCCAGGGCGCCTGTCCTGAAGAGCGCGGTGCCGGCCCAGAGCATGGCCCGCCGCACGGGGGAGACGGCGGAAGGCAGGCTGAAGCAGCCCACCCGGCAGCCCTCCTGCTGGAGGGTCTCCCAGGCCATGGCCTCGTAGCCGCAGGGCAGCACGGTGCCGGGTGCGGCGAAGAGCAGGATCTGGCCTCTGGCCATATGGGCCACCTCGTTGAGGCGGACGGCTTCGTCGCCCCGCACGGAGACGACTTCGGCCCCGGCCTGGGAGGCCAGAGACGCCGTGTCCGTGCCTTCGCCGGGGTCGGCGACGAAGCACTCGGTCCAGGGCCCCTGGCAGGCTGAGGCCACGGTGCGGACCACCGCTTCGGCTTCGCCTTCGGCCGGCACGACGACGCTCACGAGGGGCTTGGTCAGGTCTCTGGCGCCGGGGAGCAGCGGCAGGGTTTCGGGCCGGCGGCAGAAGCCTGCCAGCGCGAAGGAGAGATCGCTCTCGAAGGTTCTGCCGGCGAGCAGGGCCGACTCGTAGCGCCTGAGATTCCCCTGTCCTTCCCGGGCTTCGCGACGCAGGCCGACCAGATAGTAGCCGCCCGAGGTGGGGCCGAGCACGAGCGAGGACCGGGACAGACGGAGCAGCGCCCGGCGGAGCATGGATTCTCGGACCAGGGGCGTTGAGGCCCGCACGGCGACCACGGTGCCGAAGCCCGCACCGAAGGCCTTGGCAAAGACTTCGTCCAGATCGCTGACCCTGTCCCTGGCGCCGAAGCCGGGCTTGACGGGGATGCCCGGGCGGTCGGGCCTCGGCGCGAGGCTGCAGGACGCAAAGGCGGCGCCCATGCGCCCAGCCTCCGTTTCGATCAGGCGGGCCACGTCGGGATCCATGCAGCCGGCGTCTTCCACGCAGACCACCATGGCGCCCTCCACGGGGAGGCTGGCCTCCATGGCGAGGCTGTCGTCGACGTCCGGACGGTTCAGGTCTTCGACGATGCGGTGGGCCGCAAGCTTGGCCTGGTCCGGCGGCTGGGCCTCGCGCGCAGGCCGGCGCGCGGGGATGCGCTGGGAGGAGGCCATGGCGTCCTTGTGCATGCGCTTCTTGAAAAGCTGCGCCAGGCACCAGAGGAAGATGAGGAAGAGCAGGGTTCCCGCGCTCGCCAGGAAGGCCGCGAGCGGGCCTGAGAGATGGACCGTGGCCGTGCCGGCGACGGCGGCGCGCAGGAAGAGCCAGGGCACGGCGCCGATGCCGAAGGCCTTGGGACGCATGCCCGTCAGCCCGAGCACGAAGCCGGCCAGGGCCGCGGGCAGGAAGGGGCAGAGCAGAAGCAGGCTCTCCAGCGTGAAGCAGGCCTCTGCCGGGAGGCTCTGCGTCCAGGCAAGGTGCCGGAAGCGCTCTTTCCCGCCCGGCATCAGCAGCAGGGAGCGGAGGTCCGGCCGCAGGAGAACGCGGGATACGGCAAAGGCGAAGTAGGCCTCGGCGAGGAGCTGGCAGGCAGCCAGGGGAATCCCGGCCCAGGGGCCGAAGTAGGCCGTGCTGAAGGCTGTCAGCACCTGCTCCGGCAGGAGCAGAAAGACGCCGGCCAGGGGCAGGCCGAAGAGCAGAAGGACGCCGGCCTTCACGGGAGCGCCGCCGGCAAAGCCGGCAAAGCGCTCGAGAAAGGTCTGGTCGACGACGTCGCAGCCCCGGCCCGTGGCCAGGGCGAAGCCGACCACACCTGCCAGAAAGAGCAGGAAGCAGAGGGGTCTGATATAGCGCTGGAGCATTACTCCTCACTTGGCCCGCCCTTCCGGCGGACTCTTGTCAGCAGAAGAAAGGCCGCGGCCGTGGCCGCGGCGCCGGCAGGCAGAAGAGGCTGATCCTGCCAGGAAAGGGAGAAGGCGGCCTCGCCCAGCAGGGCATAGGCCAGCGTCGGCACGAACTTGCCCGCCAGGGTGCCCGCCATGTAGGCGCCGAAGCCCATGCCAGAAAGGCCGCAGGCAAGGCTTGCCATGCCGAAGGGCACGCAGGGCATGGCCCGCGCAATGAACACGCCGGCAAGCCCGTGGCGGGCAGCGGCCCTGTCCATGCGGGCAAGGCGATCCGTGGGGACGAAGCGCTCCACGAAGCCGCGGCCGAGCCGGCGCGCGAGCAGAAAGGAGCAGGCCGCGCCGGCGCAGGC
>JAEEPQ010000107.1 GCA_016284885.1 Desulfovibrio sp. | reverse complement strand
CCGGCCGTGCCGGCAGGAGCCTGCGCCAGCATGGCACCAAGGTCGCCCCGACATTCGGCCAGCGTCCAGCCGGCCCCCCGCGCCCTTTGGTGGCGCGCTATGCGGGCAAGGCTCTCGCTGTCGCCGTCGGCAGGCACAAGCGTTGCCACGTAGAGCCGGCGCGGCGCCCAGGACTCCACGAGCCGCTGGGCAAGGGCGCTCTTGCCGCAGGACGCGCCGCCGATGAAAAAGGCCGTGCGGGCAGGCTTGCGGCAGGGCCGGGGACGCCGTGCGGCCGCCTTCCTCAGGACCTTGCCCGGCATGCCTGGCCTGCGCATGCGCAACCTCCCCTCAAGCCCTGGCTACAGGCTCTGCCGGCGTCTGGCCGCCAGCGGCGCGAAGAGCTGGGCAAGAGAGGCCGAGGCCTCGCGGGCAACGGCAGAAGCCCGCTCCTGGCCGGCCACGCCCAGGCGGGCTCGCTCCTCCCTGTCGCGGCAGAGCCTTTCCATGGCCTGCGCCAGCTTTTCCTCGTCGCCCTGGGAGACGAGGATGCCGGCCCGGCCCCCGTCGAGCATCCAGGCCTGGCCCGGCAGGTCGCTGGCCACGACGGGCACGTAGAAGGCCATGGCCTCGGCCATGGCAGAGGGAACGCCGTCGGAAGGCCCGCCCGCCTGCGCAATGCCGGGCGCCAGAAAGACGTCGGCATCGAGGTAGAGAGAGGCTATGTTCTCATGGGGCACGTAGCCGGGGAAGACGACGTCCTCAGCCAGCCCAAGGGCCTTGGCCTGGCGCCTGAGGCGCTTCAGCTCAGGACCGGCTCCTGCCATGGTGAGCTTGGCCTCAAGCCCCAGCGCCTTGAGGCGGCTGAAGGCCTTGAGCACCTTGTCGTAGCCCTTGCGGGCCGCCATCTCGCCCGCGCAGAGAAAGTGCGTCTGGACGCGCTTTTCGCGGTGCTGGGCTGCCAGAGTCTCTTCGTCCATGGGCGCAAGGGTCTGGATGTCGGGCACGAAGGCTATCTTCCCGGCCAGATCCGGTCCTGCGGCCTGAGAGAGGGTCTCGGCCAAAGCCAGGGTATCGCAGCGCACGAAGTCCGCGTCCCGGCACAGCACCCGGAAGGCCTCCTGCCAGGCTTTGCCCTTGGCGCCTGCATCCTGGCAGGCTGCAAGCCAGCCGTCGGTGGTCCTGGCCTCGAGGGCGAAGGGGATGCCGGCAAGGCGCGAGGCGAGCCAGGCAACGAAGGGCGCCTCCTTGCCGCCAGCGGCATAGAGGCATTCCACGCCGCAGGCAAGGCTCCACGCGGCAAGAGCCCTGGCCTTGGCCCGGCTCCAGGCGCCGCGGCCAAGGGGGCGCAGGGCGGGCAGGCTCGCCTTCCAGGAGCTGTCCGTGCGGGGCAGAGCGCCGAATCCGAAGAAGGCGCCCCACAGGGAAAGGGAGCGCACGCCCCCAAAGTGGCGCACGGGCATGGGGAGAGCGTAGTTCTGCATGTCCTTGCCGAGGAGGCTTCCTGGAGCGAGGGTCGCCGTGCGGGCAAGGAGGCCTTCGTTGTGGAGCAGATGGGCTTCGGAGCGTATGGCGCAGGCTCCCTGCTTGAGAAAATTGTCCGCCACGAGGCAGGAGGCAATCTTCGTCTCCGGGCCGGCGAGCAGACGTGCGCCCGCGTCGGCGGAGATTTCCGGCACGCTGTGCTTCTGGCAGACCAGCAGGCCCTCCTCGAGGGTGTAGACGGAGTCGCAGTAGTCGGCCATCTTGGCGTCGTGGGTCACCATGACGAGGGCGACGCCGCTGGCGTGGCAGAGGCTGCGGAAGTTCTCCATGATGAGCCGGGAGGTGCGCTGGTCCAGGGCGCCCGTGGGCTCGTCGGCCATGAGGATGCGGGGATTGTTGACCATGGCCCTGGCGATGGCCACGCGCTGCTGCTCGCCGCCGGAGAGGCGGTTGCTCGGGTAGTGCACCCTGGCGCTCAGGCGCACGAGCTCCAGCGCCCGGATGACGCGGGGCCAGCGCTCGGCGGAGGGGACGTTCTCGTAGATGAGGGGGAACTCGACGTTCTCGAAGACCGTGGAGTGGGAGAAGAGGTTGCTCGCCTGCATGATGAAGCCGACGTTGCCCCGCCTGAAGTCGGCCGTCTGCTGGCGGCTGAAGGAGAGCACGTCCTGGCCGAGTATGGAGAGCGTTCCCGAGTCCGGGGCGTGGAGCATGCCGAGCACGTGGAGCATGGTGGACTTGCCGCAGCCCGAGGGGCCCATGATGGCCACCATCTCGCCGGCGCAGACCTCGATGTCGACGCCCCGGAGCACGGGGGCAAAGCCCGCATAGCGCTTGCGCAGGCCGTGTGCGACAACGACTGGATCCCTATGCATGCCGATCCTCCTATTCGAAGCGCAGGGCGGTCACGACGTCCATGCGGCTGGCCTGCACGGCCGGGTAGATGCCTCCGGCGACGCCGATGAGGGCAGAGAAGACGATGGAGCCGGCGCAGCTGGCGGCCAGCAGGAGCATGGGCACCTGGGTGCCGAGGAAGTGGACGCCCGCAAAGACGCAGACCAGGCCGGCAAGTATGCCGACAATGCCGCCGGCCACGGACTTGCACAGGGCCTCGCAGAGGAACTGGGCCATGATGTCGCCGTCGGATCCGCCCATGGCCTTCTTGAGGCCGACCTCGCGGGTGCGGGCGCGCACGGCCGCGAAGGTGCCGTACCAGATGCCGAAGCCGCCGAGCATGAGGGAGGCGCCGATGCCGAGCCACAGCAGGGTCTGCACCCACATGAAGGTAACCTGGAGCCTGGAGAGCTGCTCCTGCTGGGTCTTGACCAGAAGGTAGGGCGCCTCCTGGTTGGCGTGCACGGCCTCGGGAATGCGCACGGCAAGGGAGACCACGTCCTCCCAGCCCACGGCGCGCACGAAGAGGCGGGTGATGCGCCCGTCGCCCCAGTTGCGGTCGTTGAAGGTCGTGACGGGCATGAAGGCCGCCTCGGCCCAGTCGCCCAGCATGACGCCGGCGATGACGCCCTTGACCTCCACGGCGTCGATGTCGAGGAAGAGCAGCTCGCCTATGGCCTGCTCGGGCGAGCCGAAAAGCCGCGTGGCCGCCTCGCGGCCGAGCAGGCACACGCGGCGGTGCCGCTCCACGTCGTCCCGGGAGAGGGACCTGCCGGCGACGACGTCGGCTGCGAAGATGGGCACGTAGAGCTCGTCCACGCCGTAGACGAACATGCCGACGCTGCGCTCGCTCACCTTGGAGCGCAGGGTGAAGTGCCTGGCGTTGCGGCTGGAGATGCTCACGGAGTGGACGCCGGGCAGCTGCTTGATGGCCTCGATGGTCTCAGGGTGGAAGAAGCGCCTCGGCTGGCCGGGGTACTGGGAGTCCTCCATGGTGATGCGCATGACGTTGACGCCGCCCATGAGCACCATGTCCTGGCCCACTTTGTAGCGTATCTCCTGGCCGAGCACGGCCAGGGCGATGAAGGCCGTGATGCCGAGGGCTATGGAGGCGACGACGCCCCAGCTCTTCTGGCGCACCACCTGCCTGAGGGAGACGCGGATAAGATCGGAATAGGCTATCATGGCGTTCCGGCGCTAGCGCTTCGTCGAGATCACCCTGCCCTGCCGGCCCACCTCGTACCATATGCCGTGCCAGCGCAGGCCCTTGGCGCCAAGGGTCTTCAGGGCGGCTATGCAGAACACGACGCTCGAGAGCAGGTAGCCGGCGAGCCAGGGCACGAGGCGCACGTGGCGCGCAACGAAGGGGCGCATGCTGGAGGCGGAGACGGCGCAGGCCGCAAGGCAGGCGGCCCCGCAGAGGAGCAGCCAGCCCGAGGGGCGCAGGAGCAGAAGGCTGAGAAGGCAGCTTCCCAGGGTCAGGGGAATGAAGGACACGAGCAGGATGCCGAAAACGAGCTGGCGCCACTGGTCCGGCACGCAGAACTTGAGGAAGAGCACCTGGCGCTCGAGCCAGTCCGTCCAGAAGCGCAGGCCGTGCTTTCTGGCCCTGGTCTGCAGCAGGGCGCCGGGGCATAGGCGCACCTTGACGCCGGCGTCCTTCAGGAAGCCGGTGAGGGAGCAGTCGTCGACCACGTTGCTGGCCCAGAAGGCGCCAATGCCCTTGCCGCGGAAGGTGGAAGCCCGGATGGCCATGGCGCCGCCCCAGGGCTGGGTGTAGGTGCCGAGCGCCTGCATGAGGCGCAGGAAGAGCACGCAGATGGCGTAGCCGAGCGTCGTCGGCAGGTCGTCTTCGGGAACCACCTCGTGGTAGCCCGTGGCGAAGTCCGCCTCGCCCAGGGCCAGCGGGGCGCAGAGGCGGCGCAGGAAGTCGGGCGAGGCCATGTGGGTGCTGTCGCAGAAGGCGTAGACCTCGATGCCCTCCTCCGCTTCCAGGGCCTGCACGCCGGCAAGGGAGTTGTGGTTCTTCTGGCCGCAGCCCGAGGCTTTGCCGGCCACGACGTGCCGAAGCTCCGGAAAGTCGGCCTGCAGCTTCTTCGCCAGGGCCGATGCCGGATCAGCCTCGTCCGCCGTGACCATGACCGGCACGACGCCGCCGGGATAGCTCTGGGAGAGCAGGGAGCGGATGGCGGACTCCATGGCAGGGTGGCTGCCTGCAGCCGGGATCACGAGCCCCGTGCGGGGCCAGCGCTCCCGGGGGATGTCCGGCAGAGGCTCTGCCTGCCTGGCGCGCAGCCCGGCCCCCGAGCGCGCGAGCAGAAAGACGAGCGCCGGCACGAGGCAGGCCGCAAGCATGACGATGATCCACATGGCTATCTCCTTACCTGGCCGCCTTGCCGCGCTAGCGCCAAGGGGCCCCGTCGGCGGGGGCGCAGTCGTCCGTCACCGGAATGCCGGGGGTGCGCTGGCACTTCACCTTGAAGCGCATGCCGCTGGCAAGCCGGATCTGCATGTTGGCATAGATGCCCTCGAGCTCGCCCGTGAAGCGGTGGCCAGAGCCGTGGCGGGCGTCCACGTGCCCGTTCCGGGCCGTGCCGTAGATGTGGTAGACGTCCACGGCGCCTGTGCGGTGCTTGAGCAGGGCCACGCCGCGCAGGGAGCCGTCACGCTTGACGCAGACCGAAGCCCTGAACTTGGCCGTGAGGACGGAGCCTGTCCACAGCTCCGTCGCCTCGCCGGGCCTGGCGCCCGGACCGGCCAGGCCGTGCGGGGCCACAGGGGCGCAGATCCCCTGGCCTGGCAGGGAGAGGGGAAGCAGGAAGAGCAGGAACAGGGCCAAAAACCAGGCTGAAGCTTTGCTTGGCATGCGCGTCTCACCTTCTTGTCGTTAGGAATGCCGGCCTTGTGCAAGCCTGCGGAAAATGGCCTCGTGGGCCTGGACCATGGGAGCAAAGCCGTATTCCTCCACGGCCCTGGTCCGGTTGGCCAGCCCCATGGCGTCCGCTTCGGCAGGATGCGCCAGCAGGCGCGAGAGGCTGGCTGCCAGCGCCCTGGCGTCGCCTGCTGGCGAGAGCAGGCCGTGGGCCGGGCCGCCCACGAGCTTCGGCACGCCGCCGACGGCCGTGGCGCAGAGGGGAAGGCCCGAGGCCATGGCCTCCAGGAGCACGTTGGGCTGGCCCTCCCTGTCGCTTGGCAGGCAGAAGACGGCTGCGGAGGCATAGTGCGGGCGCACGTCGCCCGTACCGGGGAACATTTCGATGGCTGCGCTTGCGGGAGAGCGGCTGCAGCGCTCCTTCAGCCGAGCCTCCCAGGGGCCGTCGCCGACGAAGCGCAGGATGCTGCCGGGGTGCTCCCGCCTGACCAGCTCGAAGGCGTCGACGAGCAGAGCCTGGTTCTTGTCCTCGCAGATGCGCGCCACGCACACGATGCGGGGCTGCCTTGCCGAAGGTGCCGGATCCGCGGGCGCGAAGCGCTCGGTGTCGACGCCGTTGGGGATGTAGGAAAGGCGGGATGGCGGGCAGCCGAAGCCGGCCATGATGTCCCGGAGGGCTTCGGTATTGCAGACGACATGGTCGCACAGGCGCCAGAGGAAGCGCTCGTGCTGCCGCCTGGGGGCGCCTCCGCCTCGGACGGTGCCGACGACGGCAGGCCTGCCGGCAAGCCTGCGCAGGCAGCCTCCCCACAGCCGGCCCCAGATGTTGGGCAGCGCCGTGCAGGGCACGATCACGTCGGGAGCGAGCCTGGCAAGCCAGCCGGGGAGCCTCGCGAAGAAGAGGGGATCCACCCGGCGCGAGGATCCCATGCGGAAGAGCTCAATCCCTGCGGCCTCGGCCTCGGCGTCGAGGTCGGTGGGACCGGTCAGGGTCAGCATGGAGGTCCTGAAGGCCCCCCTGTCCAGACGCGCGGCCAGCTGGAGCGTCTGGCGCTGGGTGCCGCCGTAGCAGAGGTCCTCCATGAGGAAAAGCACGTGAATGCGCCGCATCGTCGTTCTTGCCGCCGTCCTTGCCGTTATTCTTGCCGTTGCCGGGGCGCCGGGGGGATGGCGCCGTCTCCTGGAAAGGCCATTGTACGTGCTGGCAGGACGCTTGGCAATGCGCACGCAGGCCCCAAAAGCGCCCCGGACGGCACAGTCTCCGCGCAGTTTACGGGGGCGGCCCGAAAGGCTATGCTCCCGGGCATGTTCACGCATCCCGAAACCGGCCAGCGCCCCCTGAAAGTCGTCGTCTCCCTTGACGTCGAGGAGGAGGGGCTCTTTTCCGGGCGCTACGCCCGCGAGGGCTGCACGGCGGCAAACGTGCAGACCCTGCCGGCGCTTGCGCCTCTCTCCGACGAGCTCGGCTTTCCCCTCACCCTCTTCTGCTCCTGGGCCGTCTTCAACGACGCAGCCGCCTGCCGGGTGCTCGAGCGCATGCGCGACCGGCACGGCGCGGAGATTGGCTGCCATCTGCACCACTGGAGCACCCCGCCCTTCGACGCGGGCGACGCCCTCGGCGCAGACCGCCAGCCCCTGCGCACGGACAGGCTGCCCGCAGGCCTGCTCCAGGCCCGCCTCGAGCGGCTCTTCGGCCTGGCCCGCAGCTTCCAGGCTGGCCCCGTCGAGAGCTTCCGCATGGGCCGCTGGGACTGCAAGGCAGCCCTCTTTCCCCTGCTTGCCGAGCTTGGCGTCAGGGCCGCCAGCCCCGTCTGTCCCCTGCGCGCCTTCAAGGGCGGCGCAGACCACTTCCTGGCCCCGCAGACGCCCTACTGGCCACTTGGCCGCCACGTTCCCTTCCTGGAAGTGCCGGTCACGCAGATCCCGGTGCTGCCGGCGCTGGCCAGGGCCTGGCACGCCCTCGGCCGGGGACGGGACTGGATCGACGCCTTCCACTTCGCCGGCGCCCTGAGCGCCAACCCCTTCTGGCACGGCCCCCTCGCCATGCGCGTCTGCGCAAGGCTTCTGCGCCTGCGCAAGGGGCCTGTGCTCAGCCTCTTCTGGCACTCCACGGAAACGGCCGCCGGCCGCTCCCCGCACGTCCCGGACCAGCGGAGCGTGGACAGGAAGCTCGCCTGCATCGCCTCCTTCCTCGCCTGGCTGAAGGCCGCCATGCCCGTCCGGGGCACCACCCTGGGACAGGTCTTCCGCGATGCCTGGGACGACGGGGCCGGACAGGGACGCCTCTACCCCGAGCGCCGGGATATCCCCGGCCAGGGCGACTGGTAGCCGGCATGGCCTCCCTGGGACGCAGGGCGGCGCCTCCGCGCGAACTGCGCGAAAGGGCGTGGTACAAGCGGGGCACTGGCGCCTTCGTGCTCAAGAGCCAGATGCGGCTCGTCCAGGAGAGCCTCGCCCCCTGGCCGCGCCGGGGAAGCACCCTGCTTGAGGTCAACTGCGCGGCCGGCCGGCTGCAGGAGCTGCTCTGGGAGCAGGGCTTCGACGTCACGGGCTGCGATCCCTCCCCCGCTCTGCGCGCCCTCTTCAGGGCAAGCCTGAGCCAGCGCTTCGCCTGCCGCGCGGCCAGCGCGGACCTGCTTCCCTGGGGCGACGGCGAGTTCGACTGGGCGCTCGTCCATCTCGACGCCAGAGAGGACCTGGAGCGCCTCGGGGCCTGCCTGCAGGAGGCGCGGCGGGTGGTACGGCGCGGCTTTGCCGTCTGCTTCTGGAACGCCTTCGCCCCCGGCGCCAGAGCCCTGGCTGCCTCCAGGCTGCGCATTCCGCTGGCAGGCCCCCTTGCCGTCTACCGCGCCCTGCGCGCCCTTGGCGAAGGCAGGATAGCCATGCGCAGCATGCTGGCTGGCCCCCTCTGCTCCTGGAAGCTCTGCGCCAGAGGCTCGGGCGGAACCAGCGCCGGACTGGCAGCGCGCGCGGCCCTTGCCCTCAACCAGCCGATGCCGC
>JAEEPQ010000106.1 GCA_016284885.1 Desulfovibrio sp. | reverse complement strand
CCCGGCGGGCAAGCGCCTGCACCTTAGCAAGGCCTTCGGGGGCGATGCTTTCGGGGGCAAGGCCGCCTGCGCCTTTTTCCCGGGCAAGGCGCGCCAGCCTGCCCTGGGCCTCGCGGAAGAGACGCTCAGCCCTGGCTTGCTCCCGCTGAAGGGCAAGGCAGCGGCCAAGGTGGCAGAGCACCAGGGCATCCTCCCAGGGCGTGCCGGGAAGACGGCCTCCGGCCTCGGGATTCCAGGCCTTGAGCCGGCATGCAGCCTCGGCGAAGCGGAAGAGCGCGCAGTCGGCCTCGGCCAGCCGCAGAGCGCCGTGGAGGACGGCCTTGGGCTGCATGCGGACCATCTCCTTGAGCATGCCCTCGACGGCGGCCATGCTGTCGCGCAACGTTAGATTCCACGATCCGGCAAGGCAGGCGGCCCGAGACGCCGGGCTGGCCAAGGGAAGGCGCCTGAGCTGGGCCGCGTGCCAGAAGAATTCGGCGGCAAAGGTCGGCATGCTCATGGGGCGAAGCCACTCCGCCATGCGCTCGAGCATGTCCATGTCGGGATCGCCCGCCTCCACCGCCTCCTGCAGGGTCTGCCGATAGGGCTCCCAGAGGGAGGGCCTGGTAAGGCATCGGCGCCTGAGCCACTCGAGGGCCAGGGCCTGGATGGAGGAAGGCTTGCAAGGCTCCTGCATGAGGCTGGTCCAGTCCCGGCCGCTGGGCGAGCCCTGGCGCAGCATGGCCTCGCAGGCGCGCACGGCGGAAGGATCGCAGGCCACAAGGCAGGATCCGGCAAGGCCGAGCTCTCCGAAGCCCGGACAGGCGCCGGCGTCGGCCCGGCCCCAGAGGTAGGCGGCAATGTCGGCCCAGGCCAGCATGGGCGCCTGCTTGCTCTCGAAGCTGATGCTGGCGATGCGCATCTGCAGGGCGCGCCGCGGGTTTTCGGACCGCAGGTCCGCCTCGAGCATGATGCGTCCCAGATCCGTGCCCAGGCCCGGCGCAAAGGCCATGCGTTCCTCGACGTGGAAATGCAGCACGGTCTTTTCGCCATTCGGGAGCAGCGGCAGGAGCCGCCATACCCATTTGACGAGATCGCAGATGCACACCAGCCACCCGTCCGGCCCGCTGGCGCCGAGGGCCGCGCGGGTGAAGCCGATAAGGCCGCAACCGCTGGCCAGAAGAACGCGGAACTTCCCCAGCACGGCCTGCAGGCCCCGGTCGCAGCTGTGGAAGAGTCCCAGATCCGGCAGTCGCGTCCCCTTGCGCAGGCAGACGGCCACCACTCGTCCCTCGCTGGAGGCATCGGCGCCCTCGCGGCTGAACTGGTCGCCGCTCTCGTCGATGTAGATGTCCCACTCGGGCTGGGGCTCCCGCGTCCAGAGCGTGTGCTGGGCTGGGCCTGGCAGGGGCTCGGCCGGGCGCTGCCCAGGCTCGGGCCATGCTATGCCCTCCAGGACCTCACCGAAGAACATCCTGGAATCCTTCAGCCGCTTGGCTGCGGCAGCCTCGCCCTTGGCTAGGCAAAGCGCCTCGGCCTCGGCCGCAAAGCGAAGCCTCGCCAGAGCCTGCGCCTCCTTTAGGAACCACGCCGGCGCCTCCTGCACGAGGCGCCAGCAGCGTCTGGCATGCCCGGAGCCCATGCCTGCGCTCAGAGCCGTGTCTAGCAGCAGGCGGGCAGCCCGGGCAGCCTGCGCAGCCTGGACGCAGGCCAGGGGAAGCCCGCCTTGCTGGCTAGGCGGACTCGGATGGCTTGACTGGCCAGAGTTGCCAGGCTTGCCAGCAGGCCCCGCCGTCTCCTCAGGGGGAAAGGCCCTGGCCAGGACGCCGATGGCGCAGGCCAGGAGCGCTTCGCGGCGTCCTTCCGTCTCCGGGCCAAAGCCGATAGCGCAAAGCCGCTCCAGATCGAGCGCGCGCAGGTCGGGGGCTTGCCGGCAAGCGTCCGCATCCTGCATCCCGGCCGGCTGTGCGGGCCTGCGGAGGCTGGCTGGAACCATGGCCTGGCTTGCGACCTGCATCTGCTTCACCCGCTGCTTGACGGCGGGCATGGCGTCGAGCAAAAGGCCCAGCAGGGCGCGGGCCTGCCGTATGCCCGGCATCTGCAAGCCCCCCCGGCTGACGGCGTCGGTCGCCCGCTGGAGCGCCTCGCACAGGCTCGCGATGGTCTCCTCCTGGATGCCGGCACTGAGCGTGAGCCAGCCGGCCTTGGAGCTGGCGGCATTGGACAGGGGCGATCCGCCAAGCAGCCTGAGCAGGCGGGCTGCGGTCCTGCGCCCCGGCATGCCGCAGAGCATGCGGGTGTCGCTCAGACGCTGCAGGCGCTCTTTGAGCAGGACCAGAGGATCGTCCCCCGCATCGCCACTCAGATTGCCTGCCAGACTGCTCTCGAATTTGCTCCCCGCATTGCCCCCATCGCTCCCATCCGGGGCTAGCAGCCCTAGGTCAACGGCATCGGCGCAAGCAACGCGGGCATCAGCGAAAGAGCCCTGGGAGGCGGGCCTCTGGGTCCTCGCGCCGCCCATCTCCCAGTCCATGGTGCTGGCCATAGTGCTGATCATGGTGCTGCTCATGACGCTGGCAAGGTCCTGCCGCGTCGCCGGTTCCACGCCTTTCGCAGTCGGAGCCGGCAGCTTGTCTGCAGGCGGCGCCGAAGCCGGGAACCGCTCGTCCTCTCCGGCGTCGGTTTCCAGGTCCAGGTTGAAGACGCGGGGGGCGCGGGCAGGCCTGTGCGGCTGAAACGCCGGCGAGGCTTGGGGCGCAGCGGGAGCCTCTTCCGCGAGCCAGGTGGAGGCATCTGCGGACGAAAGGGAAGAGGCCTTGCGCTTTGCCTGCTTGCCCAGCCTGTCCTGCCCGGCCTCTTCCCTGATCTTCGGCAGCTCCGCTTCCAGCGCGCGCAGGAGCCGTGCCGCCCTATCCTTCAGGGAACGATGCCTCGGCCCGGCCACGTCGACAAAGCCCCGCAGAAGGCTGGCAAGCCCGCCTATATCCTGCAGGAGCGCCTCCGGCGTCAGGTCCTCCTTGGCGACAGGCTTCCTCGTGCGAGGCCCAGGCGTCTTCCCGCCAAGGACGTGGAGGAACGCCAGGGCAATCCTGCGGCCTGGCAGGCCGGCAAAGCATGTTCTGGCGTGCAGGGCCTCCAGATAGTCGCGAAGCTGGATCTGGGCTTTGGCAGCGCCCAGCTCCATGCCAAGCAGGCCGTCGCCGTCCCCGTCGCCGGCAATCCAGACCCGTCCGCCGTCCTCCGAGGTCTGGGCCTCGAAGCCGAAGTCTTCCAGATCCTCGTCCAGGTTCCTGTCCAGTTCCCCGTCCAGATCCGCAAGGCCGGCAACATCGGCACCGCCCTCCCCGCCCTCAGCCCAGGAGCGGACATCGCCCTGCGCCTCGTACAGCGCAAAGGCATCGCCGCCCCTGCCTTCCACGTCCCGCAGGCCGTCGTCCTGCCAGGACCTGTTCTGGGGATCGAGGGGCTGCAGAGCCCTGCCCTGCATCGCACAGGCTGGCAGGACGGCGTCTTCGGCCGCAGCGGCATGCGATGCAGCGACCTCGGGCTCAGCGTCCCTGGCATCGGCCTCCGCAAGGTCCAGTTCCGGCAGCTGTGTCGCCCGAAGGGCTCCCTCCTGCGCATCCAGATCCGGGAGGTCAACCGCCTGCACTTCCTGAACCAGGCGGTCCCGGTCCAGCAGATCCCGATCCAAAAGCTCCTGCTCCGGCAGCTTCTGGTCAGGCATCCCGGGCGCCTGGCCTGCCGGCGCCTGCGGGACAGGCAGGGAGGATGCCATGGCCTGCCCTGCGCCAGCATTGCCTGATCCGTCGCCTGGTCCTTCGCCCGATACGTCGCCGGGTCCGCCATGCCCCAGCTGGGGCCTGGCCCCCTGCCCACGGCGCAGGATCGCCGGGCGGCGCGCTTTGCGGAGATTGCCTCCAGGGCTCGGCAGGCGAATGCTCACAGGAACCTCTCTTTGGAAGACAGAAACGACGGCGGGTGAGGGGCAAGGCCGGCAAGGGCGCCAGCGCAGTCCGGCAGAAGCCAGGACTTGGCTGCAAGCACCTGCTCTACCCTGCGAAGCGCGCGCCTGTCTACACTGGGGCAGACTCACAGACCCGTTTCTTAAGGCTGCACACAATGCACGTGTCTGTCGGAGCCGATCTTGTCAATGTGCGCACGCCTAGCTTGACGCCCTTGCCTGAAGAAGGGCGATGCCCTCTACTGCAGGGGCGCGTCCAGTCCGTCTTCGCCGACCACGGGGATCTGTGCCCCCGTGGGTCGCAGCTGGCGGTAGATCTCCTCCTGAATGGCGATCGCCATACCATGGTCGTAGTCAAGTTCTATCTGTCCCCTGCCACCGCTCTTCTGCACGCAGCCTGCGACAAGCTTCTCGCACTGGGGGACAAGCGGGTCCATGCACTGGGCCACGCGCTCAGGCGCCAGCTCGGGCATGAGCGGCAGCCAGAAGGCCAGAAAGGGTTCATCTGCGTTCTCGCGGTCGTTCGAGGAGAGGGGCATCTTTTCCGGACGGACCTGGAACACGGGATGCGCGGGGTCTTTGAGGTCCAGCGCCAGCGAACCCGTGCAGGGCGCGCTCGCCCCCTCCTCCCAGAAGAAGTAGTCCTCCCGCGATGCGGGGTGCACAACCTTGATCCTGCCTCTTCCTGCCTTCATGGCCTGCTCCTTGTCAGCGCTGCAAAGCCCCGCCACTAGCAAGACGGCGGGCGCAGGCGTCCGCCCTGCCGGCGAAATGCGCCGATCTGGAGGCGGCGAGGCCTGCCCCGGTCCATCCAGCGCAGGGGTGCGCCATGCCGATCGGCACAGCCTTGATGCCAGTGCCGGGCTCGCACCGCCAGCCCAGTGCTGGCTGCGTGCGGCAAGGCTATCGTCCACCCGCGCAGAACACAAGCCCGCTGACCATATTGGTCATGCCGCCACGCCCAGGGAAGGCTCGGCACGACGCCTTGCTCTGGCAGGCCTGACCGCCTGAGGATGCGCAGCCGGAACGCGCATCCCCAAGATCTGCCTTGCATTCCGCCTAACGTTCACGCACGAAGTCCATGCCGGCATACACCCGGACGGGATTGCCCCGCACGAGCTTCTGGTGCTCCTGCCAGGCAGCGTCCTTCTGGCGGCAGCGCTCCTGGGCGGCCTGCTCCAGCAGCTTGACGCGCAGCCGCGCCATGGCCCTCTCCCGGTTCTGCTTCTGGCTGCGCTCGTCCGAGCAGACCACGGTGATGCCCGTCGCAACGTGGACAACGCGGACGGCGGTCTCGACCTTGTTGACGTTCTGGCCGCCGGGTCCGCCGCTGCGGAAGGTGCTCACCCTGACCTCGCTGTCCTGGGTGATTTCCTTGAGCTCCGGCACGGCGGCCACGTGAATGAACCAGTTCTTGCGCTTGTGGCTGGGCCGCAGGGGACTCCTGCACACCCAGCCCACCGTGCCGCAGAGCGCAGCCAGGCCCTCGGGTCCCTCGAGCAGCGCCGAAGCATAGTCGGCGTGCACGTCGAGCACTGCCGTGCCGGCAAACTCCCGGCACAGGGACTCGCAGAGCAGGCGCACCGCAATGCGGCATTCGGCCGGTCCCTGGCCGGCCGTGACTTGAAGAAGCATTACTTTCTGCCTCCAGCCTTGAAGTTGTAGACGGGACGAAGGACGTCCTGAACCTCGACCGTGTCGCGCAGGGCTTCGGCAATGTCCGCCTGCGCCCGGTAGGCAAAGGGCGCTTCGTCCAGCGTGTCGCGCGATATGCAGCTGGAATAGATGCCGTTCATGGACTTCCTGAAGTCCGTCAGGGTGAAGCTCGCCTGGGCCTTGGTCCGGGAGCCGATGCGCCCGGAGCCGTGCGGAGCCGACCAGTTCCAGGCAGGATTGCCCTTGCCTCTGCCGACAAGGGAGCCGTCGCGCATGTTCGCGGGCACGATCACGGGCTCGCCTTCGGCAGCGGAGATGGCCCCCTTGCGCAGGATGGGAATGTCCCTGGAGAAGTCGATGTAGTTGTGGACCGACTCGAAGGCGGACTCGATGCGCCACTTCATGCCCCTGGCGACGGCCTGGGCGATGCGCTCGCGGCTGGCGCTGGCAAAGCGCTGGACGATCTGCATGTCGTGCAGGTACTGCTCCCGCAGAACGCCGTCTATCCAGGTGAGCTCGTAGGGCACGTCCGGCTTCCTCCCCTGCCTGAGGTACCACTCGCAGACTTCCATGCCGAGATGGCGGCTTCCGGTATGGACCACCAGGAAGGCATGGCCTTCCCTGTCCAGCGCCACTTCCAGGAAGTGGTTGCCCCCGCCGAGGGTGCCGAGGCTTCGGCATGCCCGCTCCAGCTGGACGTGCTTCAGGCAGCAGAGCTCCTCGAGGCCCTCGAAGGCCTGGGGCTTGTCGTGCACGGCAAAGCCCGAAGGCACGCGCTCGGCAATGATCCTGTCCAGCTTTGGGAAGTTCGGGGCGTACTTGCCAAGCCTGGCTGCGGACACGCCGCAGCCTATGTCCACGCCCACGAGACCGGGCATGACCTTGTCCGAGGAAAGCGTCATGGTCAGGCCGATGACGCAGCCCTTGCCGGGGTGCACGTCGGGCATGACCCTGACGGCATTGCCGGCGCAGGCCTCGAGGTCGCAGAGCTGCTGGATCTGCGCCAGCGCATAGCCTTCGATGGCCACGTCCTCATTGTCAACGGTATAGATGGCGGCATCCGTGAATTTGCCGTGAAGTGTGATAGTTTTCATTGTTGACTCGTTGTGCGTGTCAGTGCGTGCAGCAGACAGAAATCAGCGGCAGGAAAGCATGGCGGGCGTTCTTTGCCCGTTGACGGCGCAGATTGGCATGCAGGCGATGTGAGAAAAATAGTACAATATTTTTAACTCCCCGTCAACGCAAAACGCAAATCAAGCTGGTCAATGTCCTTGTCCTTCGCGAATCAGAAGAGTCCCTGGCAGCCGCAGGCCACTTTCAGCCACCAAGCCCTCAGCCACGGAGAAGCCTGCGACACGAATCGAAACAGTGCCTGCACCTCCGCCTGGTGCCAGACTCGCCCTGCCTGAAGGCAGAGCGGAAGCCGCCTCACCGCATGCACTGTGCGCCTGTTTCGTTCCAGAATAAGGAATAAACAAAAATAAAGACCATCTTTCCCATGGAGGCAGGTGCTGTATTGTCAAGCTGCCCTGACACGGGAAGAGAGGGACGAAAAAGAGAGGCCAACTGGGCCAGCGGCATGTTCAGGCGCAGCGAAGCCAACTGGAACGATGCCGTGCTCATGGACATGTGCTTATCTGAGATGGAGGGCATCGGGGCCTCTCAGGCCAGCCGTACACTGGCCAGACCCGATGCCCGCATGGTGCCCCTCGATGCCCTGACGGCCCGTGCCTTCGGCGATGACGTCAGGCAGATCATGCAGGCCGGGCTGATCATGCGCCTCGCAAAGCCCGTGGAGCCGGAGAAGCTCTACGAGGATCTGCTGCAACTGGTGCAGCAGGCAAGGTCCAGGGGGGCGTTCAGCCCTCTCCGGCTGCCAGCGGAGCGAGCTCTCCCGGCGCACAGCGGCACGCCCCCCGCAAAAGGGACAGAGCCATTTGCGGAGCCGGCAGGCCTTCCAGAGAACTGCCGGCTTTCACCATGCCTTAGGGAGGCGCTCCGCCTCCCGCTCTGCTTCTCCGCCTCAGCCTATTCAGCGGGAGCGCAGCGAGGCTGTACGCTCGCGCCTCCAGCCTCGGCATCGGCCACGCTGACACCGTCCCGCTTCGCGATTTCTGCGCACACCTTCTTGAGAAAAGCGACGCTGATCTCCTTGGAAACAAGAGGCGCCTTCTCGGGCCTGGCGACCTGCAGGAAGAGGCTCCAGGCTCCCCCCTTGTCGCCGTCGACAACATAGCCGCAGCTGAGCTTGCCAAGCACGCCCTCTGCAAAGATGTCCTCCATGACAGGGCGCACGGCCTTCTGGGGCGTGAATTCCGCCAAGTAGCTTGCCGCGTCGGCCCAGCGACGCTGTCTGCGCGACACATAGGCGCCCAGGAGGAGGTTCGCCCGCTTTGAGCCGACGAGGGCTCGAACGCTGCGCCAGCGAGACTGCACAAAGGCAGCAAAGCTGTCGCCGTCCCTGATGATGCCTTCCAGCTCGGCGCGGCTGGTGCGGAAGAGCACGAAACTCTCGTTGTCCCTGCTGCGGGTCCAGATGACGGCGATGCCCGAAGGGACTGGCTCGCACATTCCCATAACACCGAGGCTGGGCACGGCGTCCCAGTGCTTCTGGCTGGAGCTGTCAGGGATGCTCCCGCCTGCCGGCGCGACCTTCGCCTCATGA
>JAEEPQ010000009.1 GCA_016284885.1 Desulfovibrio sp. | reverse complement strand
CGAGGGCGAGGGCGAGCTGGCGCGAGATGCGCTCGCACTGGTCAACGGTTGCCGAAATCTGCGCCAGGGCACCGTCTCCGGCCTCGTCCAGCGCCAGGTCACTGTCGCCTTCCTGTCCGTCGTTCTGTCCGGCCGGCTCAGGCATGTCGACGAAGAGCCGGATCGCCATGCGTCCCGACTCCAGAATCTCCAGCCCCCAGACGGCGAGCCCCTCCGCTTCGACGGCGGGTTCGGCAAGCGCCAGAACGGCGTCTTTCAATGCGTTTGCTGACAAGTCCCTACCTTTCCTCTCCGGCCGCACGGGCCAAAAAAAAGGGGGCCTCTTCAGGCCACCCTTTCGTGAACTTCGATGTTCTCAAATGGATGTTGCGGCTCTTGCGAGCCGCGCTGACGGCAGTCTCTTAAAGGGAAGCAACCGGAATGTCAAGCAATTTCATGCCTTTTTGCCGCAGCATCCCGTTTTTTGGCAGGGTGCGGCGTCAGTCCTTGGGAAAAAGGAGGCCGAGCATGCCCCACTGGCCGCTGGCCAGGGCGTCGGCAGCCTTCCTGTAGAGCGAGGGCATGGCGAAGCCGGCAAGGCCGGCCACGGGGACCCAGCGGCATTCTGAGGCCGCCGTCAGGGCCGGCGCGTCGGGCGCGGGTCCCGGCCTCTTCCCGGCAAAGGCCAGGGCGTAGAAGTGCAGGGTGATATGGTGGTTGGTGTAGGTGGACTTGAGCACCCCGTACTTGCCGAGCACCCTGACGGCAAAGCCCGTCTCCTCCCGGTATTCGCGCACGACAGCCCGTTCCGGCGCTTCGCCCTTCTCGGCGCAGCCGCCGGGGAATTCCCAGAGCCCGCCCCAGACGTCGTCCTCCTCGCGCTTCTGAATGAAGCAGCGCTCCTCGTGCAGGAGCACGCCCGAGGCAAGGATCAGCTCGACGGGCGCCGCGCCCCGCTTCTTGACGGGCCGGTGCTCAGCCGTGTCCCGCTTGCGGGCAAGGCACCAGGGCGAGAGCGGGCAGCGGGGGCAGTCCGGACGCTTGGCGCAGACAAGGGCGCCGAGCTCCATCATGGCCTGGTTGTGCGCTCTGGCCCTGCCCTTGGGCAGGAGGAGGCGCGCCGACTCGGCTATGGCGGCCTGGGCGCCCTTTTCCTTGACCGGCGTGTCAATGTCCAGCAGCCGGGCAAGGATGCGCTCGACGTTGGCGTCGATGCAGGGGACGTCCTCCTGGAAGGCGATGCTGGCCACGGCCGCCGCCGTGTAGGGGCCGATGCCGGGAAGGGAGCGCAGCTCCTCGAAGCTGGCGGGAAAGACGCCCCCGCGCTCCTGGACGACGGCGCGGGCGGCCTTGATCAGGTTGCGGGCCCGCGCGTAGTAGCCAAGGCCCTCCCAGAGCTTGAGCACCTCTTCCTCCGACGCCCCTGCCAGCGCCTCCAGGGTGGGGAAGGCCGCCATCCAGCGCTCGAAGTACTGCACCCCGCGCTCCATCTGGGTCTGCTGGAGCATGATCTCCGATATCCAGACGCGGTAGGGATCGTAGTCCCTGCGCCAGGGCAGGGGGCGCATGTGGGCGTCAAACCAGGCAAGCAGGGCTTCCTGGGCCTGTGCGAGGGCTTCCCTGCGCGAAAGGGGGGAGGCATTGTCCATTGCGGATCCGGAGGCTTGAGTGTTGAATCGCCGCTTCACGGTATGCCGAGTGCCTGTGTTGTCAATGGTTTTCAGTTAACGTACAACGGCTCCACCGAAAATCAACGCCCGGTGCGTCCCCTGGGAGCGCCGGAGACTTCCAAGGAGACATCCCATGGCCGAGAATCCGAACGTCCTGCTCGACACCACCGAAGGCGAAATCCTCATCGAGCTCTATCCCGACAAGGCTCCCGAGACGGTGGCCAACTTCCTCAAGTATGTCGACGAGGGCTTCTACAAAAACACCATCTTCCACCGCGTCATCAAGGGCTTCATGATTCAGGGCGGCGGCCTCACCATGAAAATGGAGGAGAAGCCCACCAGCGCCCCTGTCAAGAACGAAGCCGACAACGGCCTCAAGAACGACCGCGGCACCATCGCCATGGCCCGCACCATGGATCCCCACAGCGCCACAGCCCAGTTCTTCATCAACCTGGTGGACAACGACTTCCTGAACCACACCGCCCCCACCATGCAGGGCTGGGGCTACTGCGTGTTCGGCAAGGTCGTGGACGGCATGGACGTCGTCGACAAGATCGGCAAGACCAAGACCGGCAGCCGTCCGCCCTACGACGACGTGCCGCTCGACTCCGTCCTCATCAACGAGGCCAGCCGCTTCGAGGCCTAGCAGCTCCCCGGGGCGCTGCTTTGGGCGCCCCCCGCAAGGAGGACAACAGTGAGAAAATTGCTTCTTGCCTGCCTGCTGGCGCTGGCCTGCCCTGGCTTGGCCTGCGCCGACAACGACAAGATCGATCCCGCGACCTACGTCTGCGCAGAGCTGGTCTCCGAGCCCGGCATCATGAAGGGCGAGCCCCCGCTCTTCCAGGCGCTGCAGATCGACGGCTACGTGGCCGCCGAGCTGAAGATGGACGTAGCTTCCCCCGACACCGTGCAGGTCATGATGCAGCAGACCTTCATGTGGTGCCAGAAGCGCCCCGACGTGCCCGTGATCAACCCGTGGCGCGAGGCGCGCAAGACCGGCCCAGTGCCCGAAGGCCACTGGAACGCCCAGACCTCCACCTGCCGCGACTACGCGCTCAATCCCGACGATGCCAGCGGCTTCATCATCTGGCTCGACGGCTACAACCGCAAGTTCAGGAACACGGCGAAGAGCGTGCTGAACACGGACGCCGACCTGCAGGAGTTTATCGACGCCTGCACCATCAGCCCCAGCCGCAAGATGCTCGACGTCTTGAACGAGCACGCCAAGTAGGCTGGCAGACAGGCCGACTTCACGCGCGCCGCGCAGGTCCGGATGGGCTTTCGCGGCGCGCTTTGCTTTTGCCGCCGGCAGGGCGTCCCCGCGGCAGGAGGCCAGCCCCCGCCTCGGGGCCTATACCAGGGACATGACGAGCGGGACAGTCAGGATGGAGAGCAGGGTTGTCAGGCTGACGATGAGGGTGCCGAACTCGGGGTCGGTCTTGTAGTTGGCGCTGAGTATGGCGGCCTGCATGACGGCCGGCAGCGCCGACTGCAGGATGAAGATGGTTCCCATGACGCCCTTGACGCCGCAGAGGGCAACGACGGCTGCCATGATGAGGGGGGATATGACGAGCCTGCCCGCCGAGGCCAGGAGCAGATCCCTGGAGAGGCACTCTCTGGTGAGGCGCATGTCGGCGAGCGAGATGCCGATGAAGATGAGGGAGAGCGGCGTCGTGAGCTGGCCCACGGTGTGCAGGGCCCGCATGCAGAACTCGGGCAGGCGCCAGCCGAAGAGGGCGAAGAGGAGGCCTGCGAAGAAGCCGAGGAAGGGCGGGGAGAGGAGGTTCCGGAAGAACTTCCGGACCGTGATGCGCTCTGCCTTGGTGCTGCCGTCGCGGATGATGAGGTAGCTGCCGATGGTCCAGAAGAAGGTGGCGTTGGCGAAGTAGTAGAGCAGAGCGTAGGGGATGCCCTCGGTGCCGCATAGGGCCTCGCAGATGGGGATGCCGATGAAGATGGCGCTGGAGGTGGAGAAGCTGCTCAGATACAGGCCCGAGTGGAAGTGCTTTACGTGAAACATCTTGCCCAGCGCCCACGCCGTGGCGAAGGAGAGAAAGATGGAGGCGAAGGGGACGAAGGTGCCGGCGAGGAAGCCTGCCAGTTCGGAACTGTCCATCGTGGTGACGATGGAATGGAAGAGGTAGGGTGGCAGCGCCACGTAGGTGACGAGCTTGGGCAGGGCCGTCTTGAAAGACTCGGGGAGCAGGCGCGTCTTGACGATGGCAAGGCCCGCAAGGCAGACGAGGCCGAGGCTGCAGACGGCGGAAAGGCACTGGAGGAAACCCATGGCGTTGCTCTGCTGGGGGGAAAGCAGGCGGGGGAGGAGAGCCTGCGGCCTCCTCCCCCTGAATGGAGCTGGATGGAGCTAGATCTTTCTGTAGCGGGCGCCCGTGTCGGCGCTCGTCACCTGGGAGGCATAGCGCCGCAGGATTTCGTAGGGACTCTTCCTGTCGGGAGCCTTGTATTCCGCCTTCCTTCTGGCGAGCTCTTCGTCGCTGACCTTGAGCTCGAGGATGCGGTTCGGGATGTCGATGTGGATGACATCGCCGTCCCTGACGAGGCCGATGGGGCCGCCGTCGGCGGCTTCAGGCGAGATGTGGCCTATGGCCGCGCCGTTGGTGCCGCCGGAGAAGCGGCCGTCGGTGAGCAGGGCCACGTCCTTGCCGAGGCCGATGCCGGTGATGGCTGCGGTGGGGGAGAGCATTTCGCGCATGCCGGGGCCGCCGCGGGGGCCTTCGTAGAGGATGACCACGCCGTCGCCGGGCTTGATCTTGCCGTCGAGGATGGCCTTCATGGCGTCCTCCTCGCCGTAGAAGACCTTGGCCTTCACGTCGCGGCACAGCATTTCCGGCGCCACGGCGGCCTTCTTGACCACGCAGCCGTCGGGGGCGATGTTGCCGCGCAGCACGGAGATGCCGCCGTCCTTGAGGTAGGGATTGTCGATGGGTCGCACGACCTCGTAGTCGAGGACATGGGCGCCGGTTTCGCTGATGTTCTCCCCCACGGTCTTGCCGGTGACGGTGAGGCAGTCCTTGTGGATGAGGCCCGCCTTGTCCAGCTCGCTCATGACGGCGAGTATGCCGCCGGCCTGGTCGAGGTCGGTCATGTAGTGCTTGCCCGCAGGGGAGAGGTGGCAGAGGTTGGGAGCCTTGCGGCTGACCTGGTCGAAGATGTCCAGGTTGATGTCGAGGCCGGCCTCGCCGAAGATGGCTGGCAGGTGGAGCACGGTGTTGGTGGAGCAGCCGAGGGCCATGTCGACGGTGATGGCGTTCTCCACGCTCTTGCGGGTCACGATGTCGAGCGGGCGGATGTTGTTCTTCAAGAGATCCATGACGCGCATGCCGGCGTGCTTGGCCAGGCGGATGCGGGCTGCGTAGACGGCGGGGATGGTGCCGTTGCCGGGCAGGGCGACGCCTATGGTCTCGGCGAGGCAGTTCATGGAGTTGGCGGTGAACATGCCGGCGCAGGAGCCGCAGCCGGGACAGGCCTTCTCCTCCATGATGTCGAGCTCTTCCTGGGTGAGCTTGCCGGCCTTGAAGCCGCCAACGGCCTCGAACACGGAAATGAGGTCTGCGTGCTTGCCGCTGGCCGCGTAGCCGGGAAGCATGGGACCGCCGGAGACGAGGATAGAGGGCAGGTTCAGACGCATCATGGCCATGAGCATGCCGGGCACGCTCTTGTCGCAGTTGGGGATGAAGACGAGACCGTCGAAGGCATGGGCCCGGGCCATGATCTCGCAGCTGTCGGCGATGTGGTTCCTGGAGGGCAGGGAGAAGCGCATGCCCTCGTGGTTCATGGCTATGCCGTCGCATACGGCGATGGCGGGAAATTCGATGGGCGTGCCGCCGGCCATGCGGATGCCGGCCTTGACGGCCTCGGCTATCCTGTCGAGATGCATGTGTCCGGGCACGATTTCGTTGGCGGAGTTCACGACGCCGATGAGGGGGCGGGAGATCTCCTCCTTGGTCAGGCCGAGGGCGTAGAGCAGGGATCTGTGCGGGGCCTTTTCCAGGCCCTGCTTCATCAGGCAGCTTTGCTTGTCGTTCATGAAAAAACCTCGAGATAGGGAAGCGGTAAAGGCAAAGGATTTTATGGCAAAAGCGCCGCCCCGTCAAAAAGCGTGAGGCGTGCTTCCAGCGTTCCTGCGACGCGCGCGGGACGAGGGCTCCGCCCCTTGTGGGCAGGGGGGAAAGAGGCTAGTCTTGCGCTCCCCAAAGCGGCTGCCCAGGCCACAGCCAGCATGCCGAAGCGGCTGAACTGAAGCGAACTTTCAAACGCAGAGCACGACTCCCCCGCATGCCGGCATCCACCCCCACCCTCGCGAAGCGCTACCTCTTCAAGCTCCTGGCCAACGTCGCCTCGGTGCCCGTCTACCTTGCCATGGAAGCCGTTCTCCCGCGCGCCCTCGGCCCGAAGATGTACGGCTGCTACAGCTTTGCCACCAACCTCTTCACCCAGCTGTCGGGCTTCCTCGACATGGGCACGAGCACCTGCTTCTACAACGCCCTCTCCCGCCGGCAGACGGAGCGGGGGCTGGTCGCCTTCTACATGCGCGCAAGCCTGCTCGTGCTCGCCGTGACGCTGGGCGCGGGCGCCCTCGTGTGGCTCTGGGAGCCTGCCGGCCGGCTGCTCATGCCGGAAGTGCCCCTGTGGCTGGCGCCGCTGGCCGCCGTCTGGGCCTTCCTCACCTGGTGGGGCAGGGTGCTGCGCTCCATGAACGACGCCATCGGCGCCACCGTGCAGTCGGAGCTGGTGCGCACCGTCATCTCGCTCCTGTCCGTGAGCCTGCTCGTCGGCCTCTTCTTCGCGGACAGGCTGGACGTCTGGACGCTCTTCGGCCAGCAGTACCTCATGCTCGGCGCCACGGCCGCCGGCTTCTGGTGGGTGACCGTCAAGGCAGGCCGGGGCCAGTGGGAGCCGGGCGGCCGCCTTTCCATGGCGCTTGCCCCAGCCCAGCGCCGCGCCTACGCCAGGGAGTTCTTCGACTACTCCAACCCCCTCTTCGTACAGGCGCTTCTGGCCTTCTTCATGGTGGCGGCCGAGCGCTGGCTCCTGCAGTGGTTCGACGGCGCGGCGGAGCAGGGCTTCTTCGCCCTCTCCCAGAAGGTGAGCATGGCCTGCTTCCTCTTCGTCTCCGCCATGACGCCCCTGCTCATGCGCGAGCTCTCCATCTCCTGGGGCAAGCAGGACCTGCAGGCCATGGGCGCTCTCGTGAACCGCTTCGCCCCCTTGCTCTACGTGGTGGCGGCCTACTTCTCCTGCTTCACGCTGGCCGAGGCGCCCGTGCTCGTCAAGATCTTCGGCGGCAGCGAGTTCGCCAGCGCCATCCTGCCCGTGCAGATCATGGCCCTCTACCCTCTCCACCAGGCCTACGGCCAGCTTGCCAGCTCCATCTTCCACGCCACCGGCCGCACGACGGTGCTGCGCAACATGCAGGCCCTCGAGTGCGTCTACGGCCTGGCGACGGCCTGGATCCTGCTTGCGCCAGCCTCCCTCCACGGCTTCGGCCTCGGCGCGGCCGGCCTTGCCTGCAAGACCGTGGGCGTGCAGATGCTGACGGTCAACCTCTACCTCTGGCTGGCTTCCCGTTTCGTGCCGCTGACCTTCTGGCGCAACGTCCTGCACCAGATCTGGAGCCTCGCCGTGCTGCTCGGCTGCGCCTTCGGCTGCCGCCTGCTGACCCTTGAGCTCGGCCTGGGGGGTACCGACTCCATCCTGCGCTTTGTCTGCGCAGGCGTGCTCTACACGGCCGCCATCGCCGGCATCGCCCTGTGCTTTCCCCTGCTGCTCGGGCTCTCGAGGCAGGAGGTGCGCGAGCTTGTCCGCCGCTTCCGCCGCCGCGCGGGATAGCTGCCGCAGATTTGCGCTTGTCACGTCCTTGCCGCAGGTGGTATCAGCTTGGGTCGAAGAAAGCTGGGGGAGCCCGAAAGGGCTGAGAAAGAACCTTAGTGTTCTGACCCCGGGGACGGCGCATGCGCCGTCCCGGCACCTGATGCAGACAATGCTGCCGAAGGGAAAGCTGTCCGGCCACGCCGCGTGCGGCTGAACGTCCACTTTTCCTTGGAACGCAAGGCAAAGTGGATTTTTTTTGTTGTGAGCGAGGTTTTTCGATGCTGAACATAACCGTGAACGGCAAGGCCTTCGAGGCGCCCGAGGGCGCCTCAGTCACCGATGTCGTCCTGAGCCTCAAGGCCGATCCGGCCAAGGTCGTGGTGGAGCGCAACAGGGAGATCGTGCCGAAGGATGCCTTCGGCCAGACGGTGGTTGCCGACGGCGACGAGATTGAGGTCATCCAGTTCGTGGGCGGAGGGTAGGCCCTGGCCATCTCCGTTTCGCACCGCGCACTTGAGACTGCACTGGAGGAAGATTCATGGAAGACAAATTTGTACTGGGTGGCGTTGAGCTGACGAGTCGCCTCTTCATCGGCACGGGCAAGTACCGTTCCGACGACCTCATTCCCAAGGTGGCGGAAGCCAGCGGCTCGGAGGTTGTCACCGTGGCCATGCGCCGCGTCGATGCCGAGCATCGTGGCATCATGGGCCACATCCCGGCCCACATGCGCCTGCTCCCCAACACCTCAGGCGCCAGGACCGCCGAGGAGGCCGTGCGCCTCGCCCGCATCGCCAGGGCCGCCGGCTGCGGCGACTGGATCAAGATCGAGGTCATCAACGACACCATCCGCCTCCTGCCCGACGGCTACGCCACCGCCAAGGCGACCGAGATCCTCGCCAAGGAGGGCTTCACGGTCCTGCCCTACATCAATCCCGACCTCTACGTCGCCAGGGCCTGCGTGGACGCCGGCGCCGCCTGCGTCATGCCCCTGGCCTCGCCCATCGGCACCAACCGTGGCCTGCGCACCAAGGAGATGATTGCCGTCCTCATCGACGAAATGAAGGTGCCGGTGGTCGTGGATGCCGGCATAGGCCGCCCCTCCGAGGCCTGCGAAGCCATGGAGATGGGCGCCGACGCCTGCCTCGTCAACACCGGCATCGCCTCCGCCAGGGACGCCGTCGAGATGGCCCGGGCCTTCGGCATGGCCGTCCGCGCCGGACGCATCGCCTACCTTGCCGGCTTCGGGGGCTCCCGCACCCTTGAGCAGGGCGCGAGCGCCTCGTCTCCCCTGACCGGCTTCCTCCGCTAGCGGGGCGTGCAGACATGGAAACCTTCACTGAATACTGGGCTGCCTGCAACGACAGGGAGGCCCGCGAGCAGGCTATCGCCAGGACGAGCGCCGAAGACGTTGCCTGGGCTCTCAACAAGGAGCAGCTGGAGCCTGCCGACTTCCTGACCCTGCTCTCCCCGGCGGCGGCCCCCTACCTCGAGAACATGGCCCAGCGCGCCAAGGAGCTCACGAACCGCTACTTCGGGCGCGCCGTCAATATCTTCACGCCGCTCTACATCTCCGACGTGTGCACCAACCACTGCCGCTACTGCGGCTTCAAGGTGGAGAACAAGCAGAAGCGCACCCACCTCACCGTGGACGAGGCCTACCAGGAGGCCCTCGCCATCTGGAAGCAGGGCTTCCAGGACATCCTGCTCCTGACCGGCGAGGCGCCCGGCATCTCCACGCCCGAGTACATCGCCTCCGCCGTGCGCCGCATCAAGCCGCTCTTCGCGTCCATCGGCATCGAAGTCTATTCCCTCACTGACGAGCAGTACGCGCTCATGGTCAATGCCGGCGTCAACAACATGACCATGTTCCAGGAGACCTACAATCCCGAGCTCTACAAGTACCTGCACCCCGCAGGTCCCAAGAGCGTCTACGAGTTCCGCCTCGACGCCCCCGAGCGGGCCGGCAGGGCCGGCATGCGCTCCCTCGGCCTCGGCGCCCTGCTTGGCCTCGAGGAGCTCTGGCACGACGGCTTCGCCACGGGACTGCACGCCTGGTGGCTGCAGCGCCGCTTCCCCGGCACGGACATCGGCGTCAGCATCCCGCGCATCTGCTCGCACGAGGGCTTCTTCGAGATTCCCCACGAGCTGGACGACCGGCGCTTCGTGCAGTACGTGACGGCCCTGCGCATCTTCCTGCCCCGCGACACCATCACCTGCTCCTCCCGCGAAAGCGCCGACATGCGCAACCACCTCATGCAGATCTGCGTCAACCGCGTCTCTGCCGGCGTTTCCACCGCCGTGGGCGGACGCGTGAAAAGCACCGAAACGCCTCCGCAGTTCGACATCACCGACAGCCGGAGCGTAGAGCAGATGATGGCCGACATCGCCTCCTTCGGCTATCAGCCCGTTATCAAGGACTGGGAAGACCCGACCTGCACCTCCACGGCCAAGGCCGGATAGATGGACGTCCTGACGCAGGGCTTGTCGCGCTATCTCGGCAGGGAGGAACTGGCGAAGCTGGGCGCCCCGACGGTCGGCGTGGCCGGCTGCGGCGGGCTCGGCTCCAATGCCTGCATGATGCTCGCCCGGACGGGCTTCAGGCGCTTCCTGCTCGTGGACTTCGACGTCGTCGAGCCGAGCAACCTTAACCGCCAGCACTACTTTCCCAGCGATGTTGGCAGGCCCAAGGCCGAGGCTCTCGCCGCGCATCTGCGCCGTCTCAGCCCGTCGATCGAGGCCTGCGTGCGCCTTGAGCGCATGACGGAGGATGCCGCCGACGGCGTGGTGGCCTGTGCCGACTTCTGGCTTGAGTGCTTCGACCAGGCCGAGAGCAAGCGCCTCGTCGTCGAGCGCGCCATGCTGGCCGGCAAGCGGGTCTTCTCCGCCTCCGGCATGGGCGGCTTCGGCGGCCCTGCCATGGCAAGGCGGGACCTGGGCCTGCTGACCGTCGTCGGCGACTTCGTCAGCGACATTGCCGACCATCCCCCGCTGGCGCCCCGCGTCACCCAGGCTGCGGCCATGATGGCCGATGCCGTCGTCGAGTGGGTGCTCTCCTAGCCACGTCACGCCGGCTTCCCGGAACGTTTCCGGCCTCCGCCCCTCCTGCCTGCGGGAGGAGGGACGGAGGCCGGCCTGTCTGCCGGGGCGGAAGCCCGGCCGCTAGAATTCGATGCTGCCCGGCGTGCGGGGGAAGGGCAGCACGTCCCTGATGTTGGCGATGCCGGTGAGCATCATGATCAGGCGCTCGAAGCCGAGCCCGAAGCCCGCATGGGGCGTCGTGCCGAACTCCCGCAGATCGAGATACCAGCTGTAGTCGCTCATCTGCTGGCCGAGAGCGAGCATGCGGTTCTTGAGCACGTCGAGGCGCTCCTCGCGCTGGGAGCCGCCGATGAGCTCGCCGATGCGGGGCACCAGCATGTCCATGGCCGCCACGGTCTCGCCGTCGTCGTTGACCCGCATGTAGAAGGCCTTGATGCTCATGGGGTAGTCGGTGACGATGGTGGGCCTGCCGAAGTGCTCCTCGGCGAGATAGCGCTCGTGCTCGGTCTGGAGATCGACGCCGTAGGTCACGGGGAAGAGGAACTCCCGGCCGCTGCGCTCGAGTATCTCCACGGCCTCGCCGTAGCTGACGCGGGCAAAGGGACTGGCGGTGAGCTTCTTCAGCCTGTCGAGCAGTCCCGGCTCCACGAAGCGGTCGAAAAGGCGCAGGTCTTCGGCCGAAGAGGTCAGCAGCCCGTCCACGACGCTCTGCACGAGCTCTTCGCCCAGATCCATGATGTCGCCGAGGTCGGCGAAGGCCATCTCGGGCTCGACCATCCAGAATTCGGCCACGTGCCTAGGGGTGTTGGAGTTCTCAGCCCTGAAGGTGGGGCCGAATGTGTAGACCCGGCCGAGACCCATGGCGAGGGCTTCGGCTTCGAGCTGCCCTGACACCGTGAGGCTGGCCTGTCTGCCGAAGAAGTCCTTGAGGAGATCCTTCTCGCCGGGGGAAAGCGTGGTCACGCGGAACATCTCGCCCGCGCCCTCGCAGTCCGAGCCCGTGAGGATGGGCGTGTGGACGTAGTGGAAGCCGCTGCGCCTGAAAAAGGCATGGATAGCCGCCGAGGCCTCGGAGCGGATGCGGAAGACGGCGGAGTACTTGTTGGTGCGCACGCGCAGGTGCGCGATGGAGCGCAGGAACTCGTCCGTGTGGCGCTTCTTCTGCAGCGGGTAGGCTTCCGGATCCGCCTCGCCGAAGACCTGCACGGCAGTAACCTGCACCTCCCACTGCTGGCCCTTGCCGGGGGAGGGCTCCAGATTGCCCGTGATGCAGACGGACGCGCCTCTGGTGGCGCTGCCCAGATCCGCAAAGGCCTGCGATTTAGGATCGACGATGCACTGCAGGTTGGTGAGGCACGAACCGTCGTTGAGTTCCACGAAGGTGACGTCCTTGCCGTCGCGGCGGGTGCGTATCCAGCCGCAGAGCGTGATGCCCTGGACGGGCTTGTCCGTTGCAAGAGCCTGCTTGATCAGCGTCTTCTGCATAGCTGCCTCCATAGTTGTGGCCTCCAACTCTACCTGCAAAGGAGGGCGAGCTCAATTGCAGGCATGGGTGATTTTTCCCCGCAGAAAGGGCGCGCGAGGGTTCTGGAGACTTGCAAATTTAAAGCTGTTGTTTAACTATTGTCACGACCGGGCCGCTGGGTCCGGTTTTCATCGCATGCATTCCAGCCATTGGCTGCAGGAGATCCCCCATGAAGCACATTTTTGCGGTTCTGCTTGCGAGCGCCATCCTTCTCGTCGCGCCCAGCGCCTGGTCGGCTCCCGAGGAGAAGCCGGCAGCGCCGGCCAAGGACAGTCCGGTCGCGCTCGATGCCAGGACGACAAACATCGCGGTGGTGCTGGACGGCACCGACAGCATCGGCGCGCGCCTCGGCATGAAGCTCAAAGAGGCCTTCAACGCCTCCAACCTCTTCAGGCTCAACGAGGGGGACACCCCGAAGATGCGCCTGCTCGTGGACACCAAGCCGGAGTTCCCGAGCCGGCCTTCCGTCGGTTCCGTCTACTCCGTCTGCTGGGTCTACAGCCAGGGCGAGGGCTATCTGAACTTTCTGCTCTCCAAGGAAGTGGGCACCGTGACCATGGACGAGATCGACGCTCTGGTGAACAGGCTCGTGGAGCGCACGGACGGCCTTGCCGTGAAGTACGCCAACCTCTGGAAGGGCAAGTAGGCATCCCTGTCCTTCTGCATGGAGGGATGTCCTGGCTCTCGCAAACCAGACTTCCCTCGCGGAGAGCAATACCCATAAAGGAGTTGCCATGTACGGTAAATCGCTGCTTTTCTCCCTTTGCGCCGTGGGCCTGATGGCCACCCCTCTGCTGGCCGCCCCGCAGGCAAAATTGAACGGGAGCAATTTTGCCATATCCGAGGGCGTGGACGATAGCGTCCTCAGCCAGATCAAGGCTGACATGGGCAAGGTCAAAGAACCTTCAAAGCTCGGCTTTGCCCTGTCGAAAGTGAAGGACGAGGACTTGGCCAAGCTCTGCCAGGCCTATCCCGACATGTATGCGCTCAACGTCACCAGCAGCAAGGATCTTACCAGTCTCGCTCCGCTGGCTGGGCTCAAGAAGCTCGAGGCGCTCGGCCTTGACGTCGGCGTCGCCGACCTGTCCCCCTTGGCGGGGTTGACGGGCGTCAAGACGCTGAAAATCGTTGACAAAAGCGTCACTGACATCGCGCCGCTGGCCAAGCTCGTCAACGTGCTGAAGCTCGACCTCAACCTCGAGAGCGTTGCCGACTTCTCGCCTCTGGCCGGCATGACGAAGCTGGAAGCCGTTGACGTCAAGGGCAAGGCCATGGGTCCCGACCTCAAGTGGATGTCCGGCATGAAGCAGCTCAGACGCTTCTCCGTGACGGGCAACAGCATTGGCGGTCCTAACGAGAAGAAGCTCGTCTCCATCGAGGGGCTGCCCTCCCTGCCCAATCTGAAGGACGCCACGCTTTCCGGCGCCGCCCCCAAGGATTTGTCTCCCCTCGCGGCCGCCTTCCCCAGCCTGACCCGCCTCAGCCTGTCCTACTGCGCCATCAGCGATCTCGCGCCGCTGACCAAGCTGGCCAAGTTGAAGGATCTCAGCCTGTACGGCGCCCACGTCAAGGATTTCAGCCCCCTCGCCGGCTGCCCGGCGCTGGAGAAGGTGACGTACTATGCCACCAAGGGATGCGACTACAGCACGCTCGGGAAGCTGGCACAAGTGACGGAACTCAACGGCGGCCTCACGGCGCTGAATGACATCTCCTGGGTTGCCGGTCTGAAGAACCTGAAGAAATTCGACGTGTTCGCCGAACAGGTGAAGGACTACGCCCCGCTGGCATCAACCGGCGTGGAGCGCTTCCAGATTTGGAGCATGAAGGTTCCGCAGGATCTCACCAGCCTGGGCAAGGTCGCAACGCTCAAGAATCTCAAGCTGTGGTCGCTGAACGACGTGTCCGGAGAGGCGGCGCTGGCTGGGCTCACCAATCTCAGCACGCTGACCATCGACGAGGTCAACGTGAAGTCTGGCAATCCTGTCAATCTGAGCTTCCTCGGCAAGCTCTCGGGCCTCAAGAACCTCACTGTTTCCAAGACGAAGGTCACCAATTTTGACGCCATCGCCGGCTGCACGGCGCTTGATACGGTTGACCTCCGCAAGGCTGACGGCGTCAATATGGCCGTCTTGAAGAAGCTGCCGGCCCTGACGCGTCTCACTGTCACCAAGGGTGCCTTTGCAGACGCCGACCTGCAGGGATTCGACCCCAGAGTGAAGATCGAACAGCGCTAGCTGAAGGCGCGAGCGGGGCGGGGGGTGTCCCCGTCCCGCCTTGCCATGCAGCGCCAGATGCCACGGAGGCGTGCCTATGCCAAGTTCATGCAGCAGATTGTGTGCGGCTTTTTCGATTGCCCTCCTTTTCCTTGCCCTGTCTCCCCGGCTTGCCTTGGCCGCAGGAGATGCCAGCTATGCCAACCAGCGCTACGGCTTCTCTCTGTCCTGGCCGGCTGGCGACTATGCCGTCCGCGAAGCCGACAACGGCGACGGCATCACGGTGACCGACGGCCAGGGGCTGGAACTGAGGGCCTGGGGCAGCAATTCGCCGGGCGTGCTGAACGAATCGTTCAGCGATGTTCTCAAGGCGCAGAAGCAGGCTTTTTCCAAGGTGACCTACAAGGCCGTCAAGGCTAGCGAGGGCTGGTTTGTCCTCTCCGGCATCCGTGACGGGCGGATCGCCTGGGTCAAGGCGTTCTGCGGCGCAGAGACGCTTTACGCCGTGGACGTGAGCTATCCCGCGAAGGCCAAGGCGCGCTACGACAAGCTGGTCGGCACCGTGAACAAGACCTTCGCTCCGCCTCGAGGCTGGCGCTAGCGCCGGATTTCCCCATCTGTGCGGAAGGCGCCTCTGTCCTGCGGGACAGGGGCGCCTTGCCCGCCTGCACTACAGACGTCAAATACGGAGGCGGCGCCTGAGCTCCCGTCATTTCCTCGAGCTGCGCCGAGAATGCCATGCCGGCAACCATCCCACAGAAAAAAGTCCGCGACAGTGGCATAGAGCTGCTGCGCCTCGTCTGCATTTTTCTCATCATCGCCCATCACTACTACCGCTGGGGTGGCTATCCGGCGTTTACATGGGAGAGCATCTGCTTCAAAGAATATTCTTTGCAGTGCCTAGCGCTGTTTGGGAGCATTGCCTGCTCAGTTTTTATCCTCATCTCCGGCTATTTCACAGTGCAGAAGACCGCGCCTAATATCGTAGAGTACTATAGGCGAGCCGTGCCTCTGGCCATGGAAATGACATTCTATATTCTCCTGGCGCTCGTTCTTGCTATGACCTTCGACTGGATCGACTTGGGGCGGGCGCTCACCATCCAGAGCTTGTTCCCCGTCATTTGGGGCAACTGGTTTATTGTCTACTATCTGCTGTTGTTTTCCGTGACGCCATTCCTTAATGAATATTTGCTTTCCTTGAGCCGAGATAAATTTTTAAAGTTACTCATTGGCCTCATGATTCTCTGGAGCGTCGTGCCAACGTTCACCAATTTCATGTGCAGAGTGGGGTGGGTGAAGTTTAACGGCTGGGACTACAGCAACGTTGACTTCTTTGCTATCATGTACATGACAGGGGCGTTTATCAAGTTGCATGGCCACACTTTCAAGTCGTATGCTAATAGCTGGAATCTGCTTGTTGCCATTTTAGCATCGATTTTCATTCTGGTGTCCTGTGCACTTTTTGACTATGCCTCAGTCGTTACACATAATAGTCTTTATATTGATAAGGCACGCTATTTTCACAAGCCATACACTATTCCAGCTGTAATTTTAGCGATATCTATTTTCTTGTTTTTCAAGAATCTTCACTTCAAGAGCCGTTTTGTGAACTGGATGGCTACGTCTGTGGTGGCAGTCTATATCATCCATGACAATGAGATTATGCGTCCTGTCATCTGGGAACGTGTCTGGCCAAATATGGATTATTTCAATGCAGGGTATTTTGATCTCTATGCACACGTTGTGCTCAAGATTTTAGCCGTGTTTGTCTGTTGCCTAGTTATCGACAAGATCCGTATTGCTACAATCCACCGTGTTTTTGGTGGCCTCGTCATGAAGGCCTACGACAGGATCGGCTATGGCATGCTCAACCTGTTTGCTTCGTGGTGCCGCGCGCGATGCCTAGAGCCTGCTCCTGCCCTTCAGGCTGACGGATCTGGCATGGAGGAGGTTCACGTGGCCACGCCCGGCGTTTCTGCAGAGGCGTCTGGGGCAAAGGCTGATGGTGCCGCTTCTTGAGTTTGACGCTTCCAGCGCGGCAGCATGCAGTCTTCTTGCGCTAAGCGCTGACGCGCTGATCTTGGCCGGCAGGATGTGCCGGACGCCTCAGCCTTTGAAAAGCTGAGCTTTGCAGCAAGCGCTTTTCCTACGCGCGTGGGAGTGAACGTCGGGGGCGGGGCAATCCCGCCCCTGCCATGTCCCGCAGGGGGGACTGGATTTGGATGCGTCCAGTGTCGCGTGGGAGACAGGGGGGGCTCAGCTCCTTGCGCGTTTGCCGGGCACAGCGGCCTGCTGTTGCCCGTCGTGGAGCAGAACGTAGACGTTGGCGAGGAAGGCCTCAGTAACGCGCGCTGGCGTCACCATGGCCTGCAGCGCCTGGTTGGCCTCCCCTATCCAGCGTCCGAGCTGCATGAGTCCGGCAGGAGAGAGGCGGGCCAGCGTCTGGTCGAGAGGCGAGTTGCCTGCCGTGCCGGCCAAAATTCTGATGAGGCCCTTGTGCACGGCCATCACTGCAACGAAGGCCTGCTCCTGATCGAAGCCTTTGCTGCCGGTTTTGTTGAAGAAGTCTCTGCCGGTCTCGAGGAAGTGGGCAATTTCTGCCTGCAGTTCGAGCAGTTCAGGCGTCACGGCTTCAGGATCCGGCCAGGGCAGGGTGAGGCAGAGCGAGCGCGAGACCAGCGTTGGCAGGAGCTGCTGGCGCTGGGGGCAGAGCAGAACGAAGAGATTCCCCTTGGAGGGCTCCTCCAGCACCTTGAGCAAGGCATTGGCCGCGCCTGAGCGGTTGTTCTCTATGCCCATGAGCAGAGTGACGCGGAAGCGGGCATGGGGCGGATCCTTGAGCGTCGACTTGAGCTCGCGGACATTGTCGATGTTGAGCGCGCGGATCGGACCCGGCTCGGCCTGATCCTGGGTGTTGGAGATGCGCCCGTCGTAGGCCGCAACGTCCAGATTTTCCCAGGCAGCCGTCTGGCGGCAGGTCGGACAGTCGAGGCAGGGAGAGCCGTCCCGCTCCGCGTCTGGGCAGTTGGCCCTGCAGGCCCAGTAGAGGGCCGCGTCCAGACGCTGGGCTTCCGTGCCGCCCTCGAGGAGCAGCACCTGCGGGGGCGCTGCTCCTAGGCTGTCCAGGCTGTCCCTGACGTGCGAGAAGGCATTGCCTGCGATAGCCCCGAGGATGGCACTCATGACTGTAGGACTTTGTACTGGCTTAGCGCTCGATGGTTTCTTCGCGGTCTGCGCCGACGGAGACGATGGAGACCTTCACGCCGGTGAGGGCTTCGATGCGCTTGATATACTTCTGGACATTGCCGGGCAGGGCCGCAAACGCCCTGCAGCCGGTGATGTCTTCGCTGAAGCCGGGGAGCTCCTCGTAGATGGGCTTCACCTCGGCGAGCGCGTTTTCGCCCTGAGGAGGATAGGCGATGCGCTCGCCCTTGTACTCGTAGTCCACGCAGATTTTCAGCGTGGGCAGGCCTCGCAGGACGTCGACTTTGGTGAGGGCGATGTCGGTGAGGCCGCAGAGGCGGGCGGTTTCGCGGATGACGACGGCGTCAAGCCAACCGCAGCGGCGCGGACGGCCGGTGGTGGCGCCGAATTCATGGCCGTTTTCCTGCAGGAACTTGCCGGTTTCGTTTTCCAGCTCGGTGGGGAAGGGGCCGGAGCCAACGCGCGTGGTGTAGGCCTTCACGATGCCTACGGTGCGGGTGATGCGGTCCGGGCCGATGCCGGAACCGGTGGAGGCGTAGCCGGCAACGGTGTTGGAGGAGGTCACGTAGGGGTAGGTGCCGTGGTCGATGTCGAGATGCACGCCCTGGGCACCCTCCCAGAGCACGACTTTGCCCGACTTCACGGCGTCCTGGATGGCTTCCGACACGTCCCTGAGGTAGGGGGTCATGCGATCGGCGATGCCGAGGATCTCGTCCGCCACCTTGTCTGCGTCCATGACGTCGCAGTGGTAGAGGTTGGCGAAGAGCACGTTCTTTTCCTGCAGGGCCGTGCGGATCTTGCTGCGGACCAGGTCGGGATTCAGCAGGTCGCCGCAGCGCAGGCCGATGCGGGCGGCCTTGTCTTCGTAGCAGGGACCGATGCCGCGGCCGGTGGTGCCGATCTTCTTGCCCTTCTTCATGGCTTCGCGGGCCATGTCGATGGCCCTGTGGTATGGCAGAATGAGGTGCGTCTTGGGGCTGATGCCGAGCCTGGAGGGGGAGACGTCCACGGACTGGGCTTTCAGCTCGTCGACTTCCTGCAGAAAGACGAAGGGATCGAGCACCACGCCGTTGCCAACCAGGCAGAGCTTGCCGGGGTGGAGTATGCCCGAGGGAATGGTGTGCAGAATCGTCTGGTGCCCGTTTACTTTGATGGTATGGCCGGCGTTGTTGCCGCCCTGGAAGCGGACGATGACGTCGCTGCCGGAACTGAGCATGTCGACGATTTTGCCCTTGCCTTCGTCGCCCCACTGGGAGCCGATAATAACGGTATTTGCCATAGTGCTTTCACCTTTCGCCGGCACGGGCCGGCCTGCATCGTAGTAGTATGCATTCGGCCATTCCCGCAGGAGGCCGCAATGTTCATGGAAGATTCCGCCAAGGCTTGGCGACACAAAGAAGAACGATAGAAGAACCCGCCCCTCTTGGCAAGGAAGAGCAGGCTATTTTTCCTTGTTTTCAGGGAGTTTGAAGGGAATGACGCGGCAGGGCTTGCGTTCTTTGGGTTCCTCCAGCGTGAAGCCCTGCGGGAACATGTCCTGGGGCTGGGGCTCCTGGTCAGGGGCGTAGGGCGTCTGCTGCTGGGCCCAGTAGTGGTTGAAGAGCCTGTTCTTCATGCGCTTGGCCGTAATGAAGCTGAGCACAAGGCAGGCCTCTTCCCAGCGCTTTGTCGGTTCGAAGCGGCTGGTAATCTCCGCGTACTTGGACCACAGCGAGGCGAGCGACGCCTCGTCGAGGCTGTCCAGCTGCCGTGCGAGCTTGAGAAGGAGAGATTCCATAGAAGTACCTCAAGGGGCGCCCGCCCCTGCGTTCCGTCAATTCGTAAAAGCTCTACAGCCTACGTTGTATCGCTGGCCGTGACAAGAGCTGAAAACGGGCCGATCGGTGGCGGGGCTGCGATCAGCGGACGAGACCAAGCAGCCAGGCGGGGTTGTCCTTGAGCATCACTGCTATCTGATCTGCCGCAATGCCGCGGCGCAGCAGCTCTTCGCAGAAGCGCAGGAGGGCGTGGGCTGGCGAGGCTCCGCCCAGCTGGCCCGCATCCGAGGCGAGCACGGTGCTCTCCGGTCCAAGGTAGCGGATGGCGTCTGCCATGGCCTTGGTCCTGCCTGGCGCTGCGCCGTGCAGGGTGTGGTAGCAGCGTTCGAAGAAGGCGCCCTGATCGGCGAGTGCGGCCTGGGTGGCAAGGTCCATGGCAATGGCGTCGAACTCCGGATGGGTCACCAGGATTTTGCTGACGCCGGCATTGCGGGCAAGCGCCACAAGGGCAAGCGTCTCCTGCGGAGCGAGATGCCCTGTGCCGAGGATGGCGTCGGAGTGCGCTATCATCTCGAGCACGGCCTCAAGCCCAGGCGCTGGCTGACCTGCGGCATCGAAGACCGCAACGCGAGGGGCGAGGCGCCCGTCCCGGACGCGTCGCTGGTGGGGCCCGGCCGAGACCGTTGGCATCCAGATCTCTTTGGCGCCCATGCGCAGCGCGGCCTCCACGGCTGCAGGGTTGATGCCGCCGACGGAGGCGTTGAGGACCAGGCCGCCAAAGACGCGCATGCCGGGCACCATCTCGGCCACGGCGCGGGCGCACAGCACAGTCGGCGCGTAGTGGTTCTTGAGCAGGACGGCACGCATCCCGGCGTCCCGGCAGCTGAGCGCCAGCGCAGGCGCCGTCATGGCCCGGGGCACTACGTCGGGAGCGAAGTGCACATGCATGTCGCATGCGCCGTCGAGGAAGCCTGGCTCTGCCTGAATCATGCCTGGTGCGCTCCGCAGGTTGAGGTTGGGGTGGGGATTGTCCCCGTCCGAAGCTATCAGCCGCGCGAGCGCCCGGCAAGGCGCGGATTGCCTGTCAGGAGTACACGTGGACGCTCTGCTGGGCAGCCGGAATGAAGGAAACGCCAAGCCAGGCCACGAGCAGCAGGGCGAAGGCCGCCGGCAGGAGCCAGAGCACGGCAAGGGAACGCGCATGGCGGACCCGGGCGTGGAGGTAGACGAGATAGGCGCAGGCTGTGACGAAGGCCCATGTCTCCTTGGGATCCCAGGACCAGTAGTGTCCCCATGCCTCCTTGGCCCAGACGGCGCCCGTGAGCATGCCGAGCACGAGGAAGGAAAAGCCCAGCCGCACGACAGCATCGATGGCGGGCAGGAGGCGTGTGTCCGCGCTGGAGCCGCGGCGGGGAAACAGAAGCTGACGCAGGGCCATGAGCGTGCCCACGCCCAGGATGGCATAGGCAATGATGTAGGCAGCTACGTGGGGGACGAACCATGCGCTCTGGAGTGCCGGCATGAGGGGGCCTGCCTGCATGCCCGGCCTGGCCATGAGGATGGCGAGAAAGACCGATGCCAGAAGGTTGCTCGCGGCCAGAAGCCAGGCATAGCCGCTGCGCCAGGCTGTCCAGATGCCGAGGCCTGCCAGAACAAAGGCATAGAGCAGTCGCGTTTCGCCGAGCGTGCGGATGGGGGGCCGTCCGAGCTCACGCCAGAGCAGCGCCGTGAAGGTGCCAAGGCAGAACCAGCCGGCCAGAGAGAGGGCAAGGGCCAGCCTTGTCCAGCGCTTTCCCGTCAGGGCGCCGGCCAGCCAGAGCGCGAGGGTCGGCACGCCCCACCAGACAATCTGGTTCCAGATCATAGCAAGTCTCCGCTCAGGCTGTCATGCTGTCCTGCAAGGCGCCTGCGCCGGCAGATCTGCGCGAGGCAGGCCAGGGCGAGCAGGGCAAAGCCTGCGTAGACCATGGGAAGCCAGGGGTCGGACACGATTTCAAAGGAGCTGAAGTCCGAGTAGCGTCCCAGCTGGAAGTCGTAGCCGTACTGGTAGATCATCCAGCTGCCGATGCGCAGGGGTTCGTTGACCCGGATGGCGGTCCGTACAGGAGCGGCGCCCTTGACGGCAACGGTGACGTCGGAAGTGAACTGCGCGGGTGTGGCGGGCGTGACGGCCATGGCGATGCTGTCCGTGAGCTCCAGGGCGTGCTGGAACTGCCCCATGTTGCCTGAGGAGATCCAGCCGCGCCTCGTTTCGCCGGTCCGCTCGTGGACGGCCGTGACAAGGACCGCAGGCGAGGCTCCCGGCTTCTCCATGGGCTTGAACTCGCCGTTGCCGGCCCAGACGGCCCTGGGGAGGAAGGTGTCCACGGCGATGCGCCATGCGCCGAGCCGGCCCGTGGGCGCGTGGGGCGCTATCTGGACGAATTCCGGCCTGCTGGCTGGCAGCGGAGTTCCCTCCTTTTTGTCGATGAGCACGAGCCGGGGAGCGTGCTCCTCCATGTCGAAATCGTGGAGGGTGATGGCCACCGGGAGCTCCAGCGACGTGCCGTCGGGGGCATAGACGCGGCTTTCCGTCTTCCCCTCGTAGACGTGCATGACGTAGCTCTGCCTGTCGGCCTGGCCGAGGGCCGCCCCCGCCAGGGAGAGGAAGACGCCTGCGTGCCAGAGGCAGAAGCGCAGGGCGCTCCAGCCCTGCAGCCGGACGCGCCGGGCGCAGGCCGCAGGAAGGACCAGCAGCAGACAGACGAAGAGGAGCACGCATGGCCAGGAGGTCGTGACGCCGTTCAGGCCGAGGCGCAGCATGAGCGCGGCGCTCTTGTCCGGATCCGGCGTCTGCAGAATGGAGCCCATGGCAATCGTCAGGACAAGGAGGCCGGCAAGGAGGCCGGCAGCGAAGGCCGGTCCCGAGATCCATGCGCAGACGGCGCTTTGGCTCCTGAAGCCTGCAGGCAGTCCTGCGGCCAGCAGGACGAACAGCACGATGAGATTGGCGGGAAAGCTGAGAAGGTAGAAGCTGAAGGGGCCTGTCGCTAGCTGCAGGGCAAAGCCCGTGAGCATGAGGAGGACAGTGAAGGCGCAGCTTTCGGCAGGGCCGAAGGGCGGCGTCCAGAGGGAGCGTTTTGGCTTGGCGTTCTTCATGGCGAGAAAAAGCGCCGGAGCGGAATGGGCTGCGCTCCGGCGCTTTGATCAGCGAAAGGGGAATGCGGCTAGAGGATGCCAGCCTTCTTGGCCTGCTCCTCCCACTTGGGAACGATGGTGTTCAGGAATTCCTTCTTGTCCTTCTCCAGCTTGGGCATGTCGAGGCCGATGTAGGCCTGGGCCTTCGCCTTGGTGGAGACGTCGGGCATTTCAAACGTGGCGTTGTGGGCGAGCAGCACCTTCTGCAGCTCGAGCTGGGCCTTGAGGCCGAACTCGATGGCATGGGAGATGATGCGCTGGTATTCGGCAGGCGCATGGAAGGAGGCGCCATGGGAGGCCACGGCGTAGTCCCAGCGCCACTGACCCTTGCGGATGCACTTGAGCGCCTGGTCCATTTCAGCTTCGGTCGCGCCGGCCTTCCAGCAGGCTTCGGCCATGAGGTGGGCCTTCACTAGCTCGTGCTCAGCCACGGTGCGGGTTTCGAAGCCTGCGCGCTGGTATTCGTAGACCCAGCCCTTGAGGGTTTCCTCGGACTCCCGGTGGCAGGTCTGGCAGGTGGAGGAGATCTTGGCCAGCGGGCTCATGATCTGGTGGTCGGAGTACTTGATGCCGCCTTCAGACTTGTAGGGCATGTGGCAGTCGGCACAGGCCACGCCGTGCTGGCCGTGGGGGCCGCGCAGGAAGACAGACCAGCCGGGGTGCTGGGCCTTGAGAATGGGAGCCTTGGAGAGCTTGTGCACGTAGTCGGTGAACTTGATCTCGTCGAAGTAGGCCTCGATGTCCTCGACGCTCTGGCCCTTGTCAAAGGGGAAGATGAGATACTTGTCTGCGGGCCTGAAGTAGTATTCTTCGTGGCACTGGGCGCAGACCAGAGAGCGCAGCTCCTGCTGGGTGGCCTTGGAGATGTCGCGGCCGGTTCGCTCGAAGGCCTCCTTGAGGGCCGGACGGGAGACGGCAAGGTTCATGGTCTTGGCGTCGTGGCAGTCGGCGCAGCCGATAGGATGCACGATCTCGGCTCCCAGATTGCTCCAGGGCTGGTTGTAGAACTTGGCAGGGCCGTTGGCAGCCATGTAGCGGGGAACGTCCGGGCTCTTGCAGGTCCAGCAGGTGCCGGGCTGCATGTCCTTGGCGCCGTCTATGCCGGGCGTGCCGGTGCGCAGGGTGCCGCGCATCTCGTCCAAGGCGTGCATGTGGCCGCGCGGGGCGGTGTAGTCTCTGGAGAAGGCGTAGCCGGCCCAGAGGATGACCATGTCGGGCCGCTCCTCAAGTACGTCCTGAATCTGGTTGCCGTGGTACTTGCTCTTGAAGTCGCCCTTGGCCGTCATCTTCCAGGTCTCGAACTCCCTGGGGTAGTTGAGGCCCCACTGCTCGTTTTTGGACTCGACGGGCACGGCGGCGAGGTCGACCTTCTTGTTGTTGTATATGGAGGCTACTTCAGCCTTGCGCTCGGTGATGCTGGCCGCAAGCAGGCCAAGACAGAACACGGCGGCCATGGAAATCAGGCAGAGTATCCAGCCGAGGGCTGACTTTTTCTTTGGTGTCTCTTGCATGGGGAACTCCCTCTCAACCTAGGGGTTAGTGAAGCCGCTCAAGCCATCTGGCCAGGCCAGACGTCTTGCTTCCCGGAAGCGGGACGACGGCATCGGGTGCGGACGACAGGCTGCTGACCTTGGTATGCGGTACCTGGTTATGGCAGGACCAGCAGGGCTTGCCCTGGCCCTGCTGCGTTTCCGCATAGCTGACCATGCCGGTCTTGACGAATTCCGTGTTCAGCTGCGTGTGGCAGCGGATGCAGTTGTTCATGATGACCGTGGCGCTGGCCATTCTGGGGCGCATGGCCTGGGGCTCGGCGTGCGCCGTGAAGACCGAGGCGTGGTAGAGTCCGTCCATGCCCTTGAACCAGTATTTGGCGAACACGCTGGAGTGGGGGACATGGCAGTCGTTGCAGGTTGCCCGCATGTGGTGCGAACTGTGGCTCCACGTGGCGTAGTACGACGCCATGACGTGGCAGTTCGTGCAGGCAGACGGGTCGTTCGTGAGATACGAGACGACGTTCGATGCATATGCAATGTACCCGCCGAGTCCAGCAATGGCGCCGCAGGCAATGAACAAGAACAGCTTGCACTTGTCTGACAGTTGCTGGAATGGATTTTTCAAGCTCTTTTGGCTCCTTTTGGCACGGGGCCAAGCTGAGGGAAAGAGATCGCAAAAAACGCGTGACGCAAAGGAGAGCTGCTGGCGTGAAGTGCAGTTTGGGCAGGACCTCCTGTTCGAGGCTGGCCCAGGCGCGCAGGCACGGGGCCGAGGCCCTTCAACCCTACACCGGTGTTGGTATTTCCTGCAGTGACCTTTATCACGCAGGGAGAGGGTCGCAGGGGGGCGGAGGCTGTGGCGGAACGCGGGCAAGTATGGTAGCAGTCGCTTACCGACGATAGCCCAAGGGAGGAAACATGGCTGATCTCAAATCGATGTACAAAACCATTGTTAAGGAAACGTTCCCGGACGACCTCACCATCACCCTCGGCAGCGAGAAGCTCGTCTACCGCAAGCGCCAGTGGGAGCTCGCCGGCGAGCTTAAGGGTTTGAGATACGGCGAAAACCCTGACCAGCCAGCCGCGCTCTACGAACTGGTGGACGGCGCGGTCACGCTGGGCGGCCTTTCTTGGCGCATGCCCGGCCAGGGCATCGTCTCCTCGCTCTCCGAGGCCCAGATGATCCAGGCAGGCAAGCACCCCGGCAAGACCAATCTCACCGACGTGGACAACGGCGCCAACATTCTGCAGTACCTTACCCAGAAGCCGGCTGCCCTCATCATCAAGCACAACAATCCCTGCGGCGCGGCCTGGTCCGACGAGGGCGTGGCCGATGCCCTGTCCAAGGCCTTCTGGTGCGACCGCATCGCGGCCTTCGGCGGCGCCGTCGTCGTGAACCGCCCCTTCACGAAGGAAGCGGCCGAGCTCGTGGCCGCCAACTACTTCGAGGTGGTCGCTGCGCCTGCCTTTGAAGAGGGCGTGGTGGACATTCTCAAGTCCCGCAAGAACCTCCGCATCATGGAGCTGCCCGGTCTCGGCGAGCTCGACAAGCTCGTTGCCTCGGCCTTCCTCGACATCAAGTGTCTCTCCGACGGCGGCCTCGTGCTCCAGAAGTCCTTCCAGAACAGGATCCTGACGGACGCCGACTTCATCCCCGCCGAAGCCACGGACAAGGCCGGCAACACCTACGTTGCCCGCAGGCCCAGCAAGCAGGAGCTCGACGATCTGCGCTTCGCTTGGGCCGTGGAGGCCGGCGTTACCTCCAACTCCGTCATCTTCGCCCGCAACGGCGCCACCACCGCCATCGGCACCGGCGAGCAGGACCGCGTGGGCTGCGTGGAGCTTGCCATCTACAAGGCCTACCATAAATACGAGGACATAATCGCCTTCAAGGAACTCGGCCTCACCCTCTACGAGCTCAAGGAAAAGGCCAAGGCAGACGCCGGCTTCGCGGCCAGGCTCAAGGACATCGAAGAGCGCGCCAAGGCCGACAAGGGCGGCCTCGCCGGCTCCGTCATCATCTCCGACGGCTTCTTCCCCTTCCGCGACGGCGTCGACGTCGCCATGGCCCAGGGCGTCACCGCCATCGGCCATCCCGGCGGCTCCCTACGCGACTGGGAAGTCATCCAGGCCGTCAACGAGCACAGCCCGCAGGTGGCCATGGTCTTCACCGGACAGCGCTCCTTCAAGCACTAGGAGAGCCGATGCCCGCGCAGGAAGATCTTTTCCGCACGGCATGCAGCCTTCCCCGCCTGGCCGTGTCTTCGCTGTCGGGCGGTGGCGGCAAGACGCTCCTCAGCCTCGGCTTGGCCGGGGCGCTGACGGAGCGGGGCCTCGAGGTCGTACCGTTTAAGAAGGGCCCCGACTACATCGACGCGGCCTGGCTTGCTGCGGCCGCCGGCAGACCCTCCTCCAACCTCGATCCCTTCTTCCTCGCCTCCGGCCGTCTGCGCTCCCTCTTCGTGCACCAGGCTTCGCGCACCGCGTCGCCGGCTGCGCTTGCCGAGGGGCGGTGCCTCGCCCTCGTCGAGGGCAACCGCGGGCTCTACGACGGCATGGATCTGGAGGGTTCCTGCTCCACGGCCGCGCTGGCACGGGATCTCGACGCGCCCGTGCTTCTCTCCCTCAACGCCACCAAGATGACCCGCACGGCGGCAGCCCTCATCCAGGGCGTCATGGGCTTTGAAAAGGGCCTGCGCTTCGCCGGGGTGGTGCTCAACCAGGTCGGCCGCTCCCGCCATGGGAGCTACCTGCGCGCGTGCATCGAAAGGTACACGGACATGCCCGTGCTCGGCGAGCTGCCGAGGCTGGCGGAAAACCCCCTGCCCGAACGGCAGATGGGCATAGCCTCCCTGCTCGGCGACAGGCTCTCCGAGACCTGTGAAAGCGCCCTGGCGATCCTGAAGGCCCACGTGCGCGAAAACGTCGACGTGGACCGCATCTTCGAGGCCTCCCGCACGGCGGGCAGGCTCGAGCACGTTGCCCCCTTCTGGGACGGCGTCCCTGTCGCGCCAGCCGATCCTCCCGTCATTGCCGTCGTCAGGGACTCCAGCCTCTGGTTCTACTACCGCGAGAACTTCGAGGCCTTGGAGCGTGCCGGCGCGAAGCTTGCGTTCGTCTCCCTTCTGGACGGCAGGCCCTGGGATTTCGACGGCATCGATGCCGTCTACCTGGGCGGCGGCTTTCCGGAAGACTATCTGGATGCGCTGAGCAGAAGCCCGCGTCTCAAGGATCTGGCTAGCGAGGCGCGCCGGGGGCTGCCGATCTACGCCGAGTGCGGGGGCTTCATGATCCTCGCCCGCACCATAGCCAAGGAGGGGCGCAGCTATCCCATGGCGGGCCTGCTTCCCGTGGACATAGACGTCTTCCCCCGACCTAAGGGACTTGGCTACGTCGAGGCCGTGGTGGCCAGGGAGAATCCCTACCATCCCCTCGGCCTGAGACTGCGGGGCCACGAGTTCCACTATTCAACGGCCCGCGATGCTGGCTGCGATCCGGCGCTCGTGCTGGAGAAGGGCACGGGCATGGGGCAGGGCCGGGACGGCCTTGCGCTGGGGTCGGTCTGGGGTTCCTATACCCACGTCTTCGCGCCTGCCGTGCCTACCTGGGCTGGACGCTTTGTCGATGCGGCTAAAGACTGGCAGGGGCGTAGGCGCGCATAGGGCGAAGCGCAGTCATGTTCCAGGCACGAGGCTCCGTTCCCGGACAGCGGGAGCGGAGCCTTGCCGATCTGGCAGGCTGGGGCTGCGCAGCTAGCAGGCTGCCAGCAGAAAGGCCATCTGGCTCAGTTCAATGGAGGCACCGGCAAAGTCGCCGTTGAGGCCTCCGTGGCGCGATGCCGTGCGGACTATCCAGGCAAGGACGCATGCCTGCCCAAGGCAGGCTGCAAAAGCGCTGCGCCAGGGGAGGCCGACGGCAGGCAGGCAGAGGGCCATGAGGCCAAGCTGGAGCAACGCCAGATTCCGCGCCCCTGCCGTTGGGCCGGCGGCAAAGCGCCCGCCGAGCGAGGCCGGATTGCGGGGAGCGACTACGCCAAAGGCAAGCGCTGCTTGGCAGCGCGACCAGGCAGGCGCGAGCGCCAGGACCAGCCAGTTTCCTGTGGCAGCCTGCGCTGAGGCGCCTAGCAGCTGGCCTGCAAAGACGGCAACGAGGGCCGTCGCGCCAAAGGCCCCGATGCGGCTGTCCTTCATGACCTCCCAGAAGGCATCGCCCGTGCGGAAACTGCCAAGGGCGTCCGCTACGTCGCAGAGTCCGTCCCAGTGCAGGGCGCGCGAGAGCAGCATCTCCGAAGCCAGCCAGGCAAAGCCGGCAAGCATGGTCTGCAGCAGGGAGGGGACGGCTGAGCCCGAAAGGTGGAGCGAAAGCAGCAGGGCCGCGCCTGTGCAGGCCGCGCCCAGCACGAGGCCTGCCGGGCCAAACCACGGAAGCAGGCTAGGCAGGGCCGAGCCTGAGTGCATGCGCGCGGGAACGAGGCAGGTGAAGAAGGCGAGCGCGTCCAGAAAGCGGGACAGGCTGGCTCTGCGCATAGTCTAGGTGCGCGTGGCGCTGTGGTTGAAGGCGAGCGAGTAGAGGTGGTGGAAGAAGTCAACGTACTCCACGTCGACGTGATCCGGCACCTTGATGCGCGCAGGGGCAAAGTTCAGGATGGAGGTGATGCCGGCGTTGACGAGGTGCGTGGCGGCCCGCTGAGCCCGTTGCGGAGGCGTCGTGATGAGGCCTATCTCGATCTTGTTCTCTGCTACGAGGGCTGGCATCTCCTTGGTGCAGTGCACCTCGAGGCCGTGTACGATTTCGCCGATCTTGAAGGGATCGCAGTCGAAGATGCTCACGATGTTGAAATTGCGGGCCCTGAAGTCGCTGTGGTTGAGCAGCGCCTTGCCGAGGTTGCCCACGCCGATGAGTGCCATCTTCCACTCCCTGTCCACGTCGAGGGCAGAGGTGATGGCTGCCATGAGCGATGTGACGTTGTAGCCCACGCCGCGTATGCCGAACTCGCCGAAATAGGCGAGATCCTTGCGGATCTGTGAACCGTTGACCCCGCAGGCCTCGGCCAGGGGGTTGGAGGAGATGATTTCCGTGCCTTCCCGTGCGAGGTTTTCGAGCACCTGGACGTAGGTGGCCAGGCGACGGATGGTGGCGCGGGGGATGTGCATGCTTTTGGGCTGAGAATCCATGGGAACCTGCTTTTTCGGCGGAGCGAGTCCGGACGCGATCGCTTGTGAAATTTTTAGCCAAGCGCACTATACGTCAAGCGGCGGCCTGTTTCAAGCTGTTCACAAGGACTTGGCGTTCTTTCCAAGCTGCAGCGCTAGGCCGAAAACAAGACTTTTTGGGTTGCATTTGGGTGGCTAGTGCTTTTCTTCACGAGCCTGCCAGCCCCTTTCTTGGCCCGCCCTCCCGCGGGCCCGCGCTGGCGCTGGCCCGCAAGCCATGTTTCCGGCGGGAAGCGCAGGGCACAAAAAAAGGAGCCTTCCCGAGGGAAGGCCCCTTTGCTTTCACTTAGTCTGCTGTACTAGCCGACGTAGGGGTTGGCGTAGAGCAGGATGAAGGAGATAACGAGAGCGTAAATGGCCAGGGATTCGATGAAGGCGAAGGCCAGGATCATGGTACCGGTGATCTTGCCGCTCACGTCGGGGTTGCGGGCAACGCCTTCGCAGGCGCCCTTGAGGCCGAGGCCCATGCCGATGCCGCAACCAAAGGCGGCGATGCCGATGCCGAGAGCGGCGGCGAGGCAGGTCTGGCCGAGAGCGGGGGCGTCAAGTTTGGCGCCGGCGGCCATGGCGACGGAGGCGATGCCGAGGATAGCAACCAGGTTCAGAGCGATAAGAAGATACTTGCGCATTGGAAACTCCTTAAAGAGATTCAGTTATATGGTGGGGTCGAAAACGTCGACCATTCCCCGCAACGTTGAGCCGGTCCGAAGGCCTAGTGTTCGGGACCTTCGATGGCGCCCTTGATGTAGAACATGGTCAGCATGAAGAACACGAGGGCCTGCATGCACTTGGCCAGGAGGAACAGGGCGTAGACCGGGATGGTGCCCAGAATGGGCGCCATGATGAAGAACAGGATAAGAACGATTTCCTCGCCCTTGATGTTTCCGAATAGACGGAGGGAGAGAGAGACAGGGCGGGAGAGGTGGGAAACGACTTCCAGCGGGAACATGAGCGGGATGAGCCACTTGGAGATCCCGAGGAACTGCTTGATGTACTTGTGGTGCCACACGATGATGCCGATAACGTGGTACAGCACGAAGACGAACAGGGCCATGCTCACCGTCGTGTTCAGGTTGGCGGTAGGAGCGTCGAGGCCCGGAATGAGGCCCATGAGGTTGGAAGTGATGATGTAGATGAAAACGCAGGAAAGGAACGGCACATACTTGGGACCGTTCTTTTCGCCCATCGTGTTCACGATGAACTTGTCTAGGGTGTCAATCACCGCTTCCCAGAAATTTTGTAGTTTTCCCGGTACCAGCGTGAGCCGTTTCTTCAGGATCCAGGCGGTGGTGAACAGGATCGCCATGCAGACCCAGGAGTAGAAGACGTGGCTGAACACGACTTCCTGGCCGCCGATGGTGATCGAGTCCATCCCGACGAAGGTTGAAAGGAGTACCGGATGAGCCAAACCAGCCATTGTGAAGCCTCCCTCTTTAGCGTTGAACGTCAGCGTTTTCCCCGGTTGCAGGCCGCGCCAACTACCTGTTGGTGAACCTTTCCCACGCTAATGTCAACAGTGGAGCAAAAGTTCCAGCTGCCACACCTGCGAGCAGCGCAAGTGGCGGAGCCTTGCCCCAGACCACAGCGGCGAACAGGCCGAATGCTAGAATTGCCAGCCTGAGGAGGAAGCGGAAAAGAACAGCTCTGAGGAAGGCCGTGCTGTAGGCTCCGAGCGGAGCCTTCAGAAAGAAGCGCGCCCAGCTGAAGACGACGAAGGTCATCGCCGCAAAGCCCGCTCCCATCCAGATGCCCCACATCGACTCCACCATGGCGGCTGCGCTGCCAACGAAGAAGATGCAGAGCGTCAAGAGGATCTGGTTCCTGACGACAGGCAGAATCAGCGGGTGGTCGATGCCGCGGCGTTTCAGCCAGCCGTCAAGGCCTCCGCTCAGATTGCTTGCCGCCATCCTCAGACTCGTCTTTGTTTTGAGGTTCCCCTTCAGGTGAGATTTTGAGAACGGACCCAGGCCGCTTCAGCGCATCCCTGTTCATCTTGTCGACCAGCCCCTTCGTGTCCACGTAGACATTCAGGAAGCCGGCGCCGACGCCGATGACCAGAAAGGCGAGCTTCAGCCAGGGGCCAGTGCCCAGCCACTCATCGAGGAAATAGCCGATGGCCACGCCCACGAGGGGGCCGCTGACCATGTGCATGCCAATGACGCCAGTGGAGGCCATGCCTTCAATGCCATGCTTTTGCGCTTGGAGAACGTCTTTGAATGACATGCTTTTCCTCGATTGAAGGCCTCAGCCCACAAAGGGCAGTCGGCCTCGGCGGGAAGTAGTAGCACAAGGAATGCCTTGCGTCAACGCGCAATCCGCTGCTTTTGCGGCCCTTCGAAAGGCCTCCCGGGCTTTGGGAAAGCCGTCTGCAGGGTGGACAGCCAGAGAGTGGCGGCCTACAAGCCTCGTCAGCAATTCCGTATCGGACACCCAGCCTGGCACAGCTGCCGGAGGCTACCATGCTGCTCTTCCTTGCCAACAGCATTCTGCTCGGCGCAGGCCTTGCCATGGACGCCTTTTCCGTCTCCTGTGCCAACGCGCTGCGCGAGCCCGGCATGCCGCGTCCGCGCATGGCGCTCATCGCGGGCGTCTACGCCTGGTTCCAGTTCATGATGCCCATGATAGGCTGGTTCTGCGTCCACGAGGCCGTGGAGCGCTTCACCGCCTTCCAGCCCTTCATCCCCTGGATAGCGCTCGCCCTGCTGCTCTGGATAGGCGGCAAGATGATCTTCGAGGGGCTGCGCGGCGGGGCGCAGGGGGAGAACATCGCCGTTTCCGGCGGCGCGCTCCTCGCCCAGGGCGTGGCCACCTCCATCGACGCGCTTTCCGTTGGCTTCGCCATCGCCGACTACAGCTTCGACAAGGCCTTGCTGGCCTCCCTGATCATCGCTGCCACGACGTTCGCCATCTGCCTTGGCGGCCTCGCCCTCGGCAAGCGGGTGGGCACCCTGCTCTCCGACAAGGCCTCCGTGCTCGGCGGCGTCATTCTTGTCGCCATTGGCATCGAGATCGCCGTCAGGGGAGTCTAGCCGAGGTACTTGTTCCAGCCCTGGAGCAGGACGGGGTGCCCGTCCACGTACTGCTTCCGGAAGGCTTCGCCCTCCTTTCTGCCGGCGTCCCGGGCTTCGGGGTAGCTGGCCTCGATCTGCCGGTACTCTGATTCCGAGATCTCGGCCGTGGTGACGTAGTCGTCGTTGCGGTGCGGATCGCCAATCCAGGCGAAGTGCTGCCTGCGGCCGAAGAATATCCGCCAGCCGCAACCGAAGCGCATCAGGTTCGAGATGACGCGGAAGCCATGGGGCATGGCCTCGGCGGCCGCGCGCTCGACCTCGTCGATGCGGTATTCCGTCCGGCCGCCGTGCACGGCTGCCAGAACTACGCGGCAGAAGCCGGCGCCGTCCCAGCTGCGCCCCGTGATGCTGACGACAGCCTTTTTGGCGGCAAGGGCCTCCAGATCCTCTGGGATGGAAAAGGCGTTGTGGATGACGATCAGTCCGTTGTCGTCGCCGGCGGGCCGTATGTAGGTGCAGGGCTCGCAGGGATGGCAGGAGAGCCGCCAGCGCTCCGTCCTCTCGACAAGCCAGGCCTCGCCGTCGACGATGGCCAGCAGGAGCCCCGCTTCCACGTGGACGGGGCGGACGTCCCTGGCCTGCGTGAAGCCGGCCTTGCCGAGCATATCCGGCGCCTGGAAGACGGGATTGTCCATCTTGTCCAGCCTGAGGCTGGCGTATTCGAGTGCAAAGCGCTGTCCGTGCATGATGTCTCCCTTGCCGGCCTCAGGGCCGCGACGGGGTCAGGACTGCCTGGCTGCCGAGGCGCCGGCCTGCTCGAGCTCAAGCAGGCTGGCCTTGCGCGAAAGGCCTGCAGCGTAGCCGGTAAGGCGCCCGCTGGCGCCGACCACGCGGTGGCAGGGGATGATCAGGGAGATGGCGTTGTGCCCGACGGCGCAGCCGACGGCTCGGGACGACATCCTGGCAAGGCCTCTTGCGCGGGCGATCCTGTCTGCAATAGCGCCGTAGCTCATGGTGCTGCCGTAGGGGATGCCCAGCATGATCTCCCACACCTGCCTGCGGAAGGGCGTGGTCCTCAGGGCAAGCGCCGGCGTGAAGCCGGGGGCCCTGCCGCTGAAGTAGATCTCGAGCCACCGGCAGGCCGCATCGAAGACGGGAAGATGCCGCTCCCGGTGCTCCGGGTCCAGGGTTTCCGCATAGTGCTGCTGTCCGTCGAACCACAGGCCGGTCAAGGCCTCGCCGTCCGAGGCGAGGGTGATGCCCCCGAGGGGGGAGCTCCAGCGAAAGGTGTAGTCCATGGCTGCCTCATGCCGTCCTGCAGCCGGCTTCTGCCAGGCAGGCCAGCGCCCTGTCGAAGTCGGCCTCCTTGACGAGGACGTAGTCCGTATTGAAGGTCGAGACGGCAAAGATGGGGATGCCCTGCGCGGCCAGCGCCCCGGCGAGCCTGGCGAGCACGCCGACGAGAGCGAAGTCCATGCTCCCTTTGACCCGGAAGGCCCGCCAGCCGTCTTCGCGCGCAAGGGTCTTCTGAGGCGCGTCCCCGGTACGGCAGACAAGGGAGATCTCCTCGCCGGTCCTGGCAAGGAAGAAGAATCCGGCATCCAGGCCGGCGTCGGCCATGTCCGCCACCTTGCAGACTGTCAGGGGAAAGTCCAGAATTTCCAGCTGCATGGACTGCTCCTACGGTTTGATGTTGCCCTTCTTGATGTTGTTCTGGATGATCTGGTCGATGAGCCCGAAGAGCCGTTCAGATCCGAGCTTCACCTTGCGCTGCCGCCGGTAGACCTGCTCGGCGCTCACGCCGTGCGCCCGCCAGTCGCATCCATCGTTGCAGTCGTTGAGCATGAGCGGCTGGAGGTTGTCGACGGCGTGGGCGTAGCGTGCCTCCGGCGTCTCGGAGGCCTCGAACTCGTCGAAGAGGGCGAGCAGCTCCTGCTTCTGGTCCTCGGGCAAAAGCGAGAAGATGCGCTCCTTGGCGGCGTCCTCTCTGGCCTTCTGCGTCTTGAGGCCCTCCGCGTCGTAGGCGTAGGTGTCGCCGGCATCGATCTCCACGATGTCGTGGATGAGGCACATGAGGATGACCTTGGCAATGTCCACGGGCTCGTTGGCGTGCTCCCGGAGCAGGTAGGCCATGATGGCCATGTGCCAGGCGTGCTCTGCGTCGTTTTCGCTCCGTCCTCTGCCCGACAGGTGCGTCTGCCTGAAGATGTTCTTTTCCTTGTCAATTTCCAGGGCAAAGGCCATCTGCCGCTTGAGCCTCTCGCTCGTGTCTTCCATGGTGGGATCCTCATGCCGCCCAGCGCGGGGTTGCCAGGCTGGCTGGCCTGGACAGGGTGTTAGGGGGTGGGACCGCCTGCGTCCAGCCGAGATGTCTGGGCGGCAGGCAGCTTTTCTGCGGCCGTCTTGACGGCATCGTCGCTGGTCCATGCCACAAGCTCCTGAAGCAGAGCCAGCGTTGCGCCGCAGGCGTGTCTCTAGACAGTTCAGCATGTGCGGGGCCTGCTCCTCGGAAAAGAGCACTTCCTTGATGCTGTCGATGTCGTCCTCGACGATGAGCTCCTCGACGATGGGCTCCTCGGGCCTGCAGAAGGGCGCGGAAAAACTGCCGTGAGGTCCGCTATGGCCTCCGAGGCTGGCAATCTGCGCGATTTCCCTGGGAAAAAAAAGGAAGCTGAGCATCTGCAGGCAGGGCTCGGGACGGCCGAATTCATGTTCGTTGCACTCTTCATGGCAGCAGTTGCAGAGGTCTTCAAAGCTCTCGCCGTCCACCGTCGTAATGCGCACGCACTTGTTGTCGAACGTGGAGAGGTTCATGGCTGATCCGCGGAGGAGATCCCGCTAGCAGGAGGATGCGTCCTTGACGCGCAGGGCATGGAGAGCCCGGATGGAATCGGTGGCGTTCTTTCCCCATATGGTGTTCAGGCCGAATTTCAAAGTAAAGACAACATTTCAGAATTGTACTAACTCATATTTCTTGATGTTATTTATCAAATTTCTGGCTATTACATCTAGGTCAT
>JAEEPQ010000105.1 GCA_016284885.1 Desulfovibrio sp. | reverse complement strand
GGCGGAAGTCTGCCTGGCAGCTGTCCGGGAGTACGGGTCGGCGCTGGCATTCGTGCCCAAGGAGATGAAGGGGCCGGAGGTCTGCCTCGAGGCCGTGAAGCAGGACGGCAGGGCGCTGCGATGGGTGCCGGCAAGGATGAAGACGGAAGAAGTCTGCATCGAGGCCGTCCGGCAATGCGGGCGGGCGCTGAAGATCGTGCCAGAAAGGCTGAAGACGCCCGAAGTCTGCATCGAAGCCGTCACGCAACGCGGGCTGTCCCTGCCGGACGTGCCGGTGAATCTGCGGTCGGAGGAGATGTGCCTGGTAGCCGTCAGACAGCATGCGGGCGCCATGCAGTACGTACCGGTTCGGCTCCGAAATGACGTCAAGACCGCCCTGGAGCAGGAGACGGCTGCCTTCACCGAGTCGGAAGTCGCAGAGCCAGAGACCGACGCCCCAAGACCGTAGATGCAGGCTTCAACCGTGCCGTTGCGCCATTCCGGCCGTCTCCCATGTCGGCAGGAGACTTTGCGCCATTCAGATAGAGGCGATTCAGCACACTGGGTCGGAATTGCGCCGTTCGTTGCGCCATTCACGCCAGCAGGGCCGGACTATGCATCTGCATCGCCGGCCCGGCTCTTCGCCCATTCTTTCAGCGACACGGCAGGACCCTCTCGGAGAGCGTCCAGATAGTCGGCCCACAGTTGCATCATCTCCGTCCGTTCTTCAAGATACTTGCTGATGTTGTATATGCCACGTATCTTATTCATGTGAGCAAGTTGTCTTTCTATAGCGTCTTTGTTAAATACGACATATTCATTCAGCAATGAAGAAAACGTTGTGCGGAATCCATGCATATAGACATCAATATATTGTGTTGTATCCTAATTTTTGAAGCGCTTTCAATAGAGTGTTTTTAGAAATATGTCCATATTTTTTTGAGCGCTTTGAAAAAAATATAAATTTACTATTCTTTGAAAATTCTTTTGATAAGTTGAGAATTTCAATTACTTGTCGGGACAGAGGAATCAAAAGTGGCTTTTTCATCTTCATTCTCGCTGCGGGAATGGTCCAGATCGCCTTGCCAATATTGATTTCCTCCCAGAGGGCGCCAGTCAGCTCTTCGGGTCGCAGGGCAACGTACGGCGCGAGGCGTAGCGCCAGGCCCGACTGAGGCACTTGGCAGCGCGGAAACCAGCCGTGGATGCGTCGCAGCAGGAGCCCCAGATCTCCGGGATCGGTAATGGCGGGACGGTGCTCCGCCGGAGGCTCGTCCGGCAGCAATTCAGGCAGGTGCGCATCGGGGAAATAGTCATCGCGGACGATCCCCTGAAGGCGAGCCCAGTCGAAGATCATGACGATCATCTGCGCAAGCCGGTGGGGCACGGTCTTGGCGCCCCGGCCGGAAACGCTTTTTCCAGCGGGCTCTCGGCCGCGACAACCAGATCCTTCTTAATGAGTTCAGCGATCGGCCGGGAGCCGAGGGGGCCTTTGAGGTATCCCTCGTAGCGGCCTCTGTGCCGGAGGATCACTTCTGGCTTCACGCGCCGGGCATAGTTCTCCAGCCAACCAAGGGCCGCATCCTCGAACGTAGGCAGAGCCGCTCCCTTTTCCTCAACAATATGGAGTCCATCAATGCTGAATTTGACGCGATTCGGCGGGATGCCGTCCTTGAGCTGTTGCAATGCAACGGCCTAGCGCTTCCTTGCCTCGCTGAGGTTGATTTTGCCCTGATCAGCCCTGCCGTATTCGTCGAGAGTCAGTCAGGTATTGACGCCTGGCATTCTGACGCGGACCTGCCAGGACGTCATCGAGTGCTGGTAGTAAAGGTACAGTCCATTGCCACAGCCCAGTCTATACGGATACTGTGGTGGCCTGAACTCGTCGATGTCCTTGGCTGACAAAGGAGCCTTTCGGTTTGGCATGGGGACCTCCCTGCTGTTCCCAGAGACTGCGACCTGGCGTCCGATACCCTTTGCGCCATTCGTTCTGCCGGAGGAATTTCCTTTGCGCCATTCTTTACGCCATTCGGTGCACGGCAGCCAGACTATTCTGGGAACACCATGACAACTTCTAACAGCCGCAACTGGGAAAAGTCTTGACACAACACCTTGAAATGAAAAGCTCCCAACGCTGAGATCGCCCAAGCGTTGGGAGCTTTGAAAATCTGGTGTGGTACCGGAAGTGGGACTTGAACCCACAAGGTGTTGCCACCGGAGGATTTTGAGTCCTCTGCGTCTACCAATTCCACCATTCCGGCACAGGGAGCATGCACTCCGCAAGAAAAAGTAGCCCCGTCGCACGTGGCCAGTCAAGCGCTGATTTTGGCCTTCCTTGCCTAGCGCTTGTCGGGCGAGGTGCCGGCTTCGGTGCCGGCCATTTCAGCGGCCTTGGCCTGGGCGCGGCGCATGGCCTCGCCCATGTCGGCGGGCACGCCTCTGGCCTGGGCGCTGGCTATTTCCTCTTCAAGTATTTTCAGCGTGAGTTCGCGGATGCGGTCCTCGAGAGCCGCTGCCTCTGTCGTTTCCTGGGCCATGGCTGTCCTCCTGTCGCGTTCCTGCCGGAAGATCCGGCAGACAGAACCATACGCGCTTTTCGCGGCTGGCAAAAGCCGCCGGCCTAGGCCAGGCGTCGCGCCGGCAGCCTGCCGCTGTGCTCCCCGGCTCCTTGCGCATTGACAAGCGAGGATGGCTGATTTATAGTTGCAACTAGCTGATTATATTAATATTTCTTCAAATTCAACAGCTTGGCGGCGCGCAGGTTTTCCTGCGCGCCCCTGCGTGCAGGAAGGCGCCATGTCCGACTTCGTCCATCTCCACTGCCACACCGAATACAGCATGCTCGACGGCGCGATCCGCCTGAAGGATCTCTGCGAGCGGGCCAAGAACTACGGCATGCCGGCAGCGGCCGTGACGGACCACGGCAACATGTTCGCGGCCGCCTCCTTCCAGAAGGCCTGCTCCGCCTACAGCATCAAGCCCATCTTCGGCTGCGAGGTCTACACCTGCAGCAACCACCTCGACACGACAAGCGAGGACGCCAAGCGCCGCCACCATCTCGTCTTGCTGGCCAAGAACATGGACGGCTACCGCAACCTCGTCAAGATCGTCTCCAAGGGCTGGCTCGAGGGCTTTTTCTACAAGCCGCGCGTGGACTGGGAGATCCTCCGCAAGCACGCCGAAGGCCTCGTGTGCCTCACGGCCTGCATTCAGGGCGAGATCCCCCAGGCCTGCCTTGCCGGCGACATGGACAAGGCCCGCGCCCTGACGAGGCAGTACGCGGAGCTCTTCAAGGACAGCTTCTACCTCGAGATCCAGGAGAACGGCCTCGCCGAGCAGAGAGTCATCAACGCGCGGCTGCACGAGCTGGCGGAGTCGGAGGGGCTTCCGCTCGTTGCCACCAACGACTGCCACTATCTCGATCACGACGACGTGGAGGCCCACGACATCCTGCTGTGCATCGGCACCGGCTCCACTGTGGACGACCCCAAGCGCCTGCGCTTCCACACCGACCAGCTCTACTACAAGTCGCCCGAGGAGATGGAGCGCGACTTCCCCGGCGATGCCGAGGCCCTTGCCAATACGGCGCGCATTGCCGAGCAGTGCAGCTGCGAGCTGGTCTTCGGCAAGCACTTCTTCCCGGTCTACAAGCTGGAGCCCGGCCAGAGCCTGGAGTCGGAGTTCCGGCGCCTGGCCGAGGAGGGCCTGGAGCGGCGCTTCCGCGAGCACCCCGATCCCGGCTCTCTCGACCTGCAGAAGTACCGGGATCGCCTGCAGCACGAGATCAAGGTCATCCTCGAAATGGGCTTTCCCGGCTACTTCCTCATCGTGCAGGAATTCATCAACTGGGCCAAGAACAACGGCGTGCCCACGGGGCCGGGACGCGGCTCGGCCGCAGGCTCTCTCGTGGCCTGGGCCATGCGCATCACCAACCTTGATCCCCTGCCCTTCAACCTGCTCTTCGAACGCTTCCTGAACATCGAGCGCGTCTCCCTCCCCGATATCGACGTGGACTTCTGCGAGCGCAGGCGCTCGCGCGTCATCCGCCACATGGCCGACACCTACGGCGAGGACTCGGTCTCCCAGATTGCGGCCTTCGGCACCATGAAGGCCAAGGCCGTCATCCACGACGTGGGCCGCGCGCTCGGCATGAGCTTCCAGGACCGCGCCTCCATTGCCAAGCTGGTGCCGGCCAACGATCCCAAGATCCACATCCGGGACGTCTTCGCGGCCAGCGAGGATCTCCAGCGCCGCTACGCCTCGGATCCGCAGATCAAGAAGCTCATCGACATTTCCGAGAAGCTCGAGGGCCTCACCCGCCAGGCCAGCATGCACGCGGCCGGCCTCGTTGTCTCGGACGGGCCCATGACGGACTACCTGCCCCTCTTCAGGGGCAGGCACGGCGAGCAGGTGACCCAGTTCGACGGCCCCATGGTCGAGCAGACGGGCCTGGTGAAGTTTGACTTCCTGGGCCTCAAGACCATGACGCTCATCCAGGACACGCTCGACAACATCAGCCTGGAGGGCAAGGAGCCCCCCAATCTGGACACGCTCCCCTTCACCGACCAGGCCACCTACGAGCTCTACTCCCGCGGCGACACCGACGGCGTCTTCCAGGTCGAGGGCTCCGGCATGCGCCAGTACCTGCGCATGCTCAAGCCCTCCTGCTTCGAGGACGTCATCGCCATGCTCGCCCTCTACCGCCCGGGTCCCCTGGGCTCAGGCATGGTCGACGAGTTCATCAAGCGCAAGCACGGCGAAGTGCCCGTGGTCTACCCCCACGATTCCCTGGAAGACTGCCTCAGGGACACCTACGGCGTCATCGTCTACCAGGAGCAGGTCATGCAGATCGCCCAGATCATCGCCGGCTACACCCTGGGCGGCGCAGACCTCCTCCGCAGGGCCATGGGCAAGAAGAAGGCCGAGGCCATGGCCCAGCAGCGCTCCGTCTTCGTGCAGGGCGCGGCCAAGAAGGGCATCGCCGAGGAGAAGGCCAACGAGATCTTCGACCTGATGGAAAAGTTTGCGGCCTACGGCTTCAACAAGTCCCACTCCGCGGCCTACGCCCAGATTTCCTACTACACGGCCTATCTCAAGGAGCACTACACGAGCGAGTTCATGGCCGCCCTCATGACCAGCGAAATGGGCAACCAGGACAAGCTCCTCAAGTACATCTCCTGCTGCAAGGACCGCGGGGTCGAGGTGCAGGCGCCCTCGGTCAACTACTCCCACCGGGCCTTCACCTCGCATGCGGGCAAGATTGTCTTCGGCCTCGGCGGCATCAAGAACGTGGGCGACGAGGCCATCCAGGAGATAGTCTCGGCCCGGCAGAAGGGCGAGTACGTCTCCCTCTTCGACCTGTGCTCCCGCGTGAACCTGCGCAAGGTCACCAAGCGCGTGCTCGAAGCCCTCATCAAGGGCGGCGCCTTCGACTGCACGGGGGCGACCCGGCAGGCCCTGCTCTGCTGCCTCGACCAGGTGGTGGAGAAGGCCCAGAAGAAGGCCAGGAGCGGCGCCCAGACAGGCTCCCTCTTCAGTCTGGCGCCCCAGATGAAGGTCGTCCAGGAAAAGCTGCCCGGCGTTGGCGTCAACATCCCGGACGCCAGCCTCGAGGAGTTCGCCGACGACGTCAAGCTCCAGAACGAGAAGGAGGCCCTGGGCTTCTACCTGACCTCCCACCCGCTCCAGCCCTTCACCCAGCAGATCCACCGGCTGCGCGGCATGACGCTGGAAAGCCTCCAGGAGGCCGGAGGCGGCGCCGAGGTGCACTCGGCCGTGCTCGTCACGAGCGTGCGCGAGGTGATCACCAAGGCCAAGTCCCAGCGCATGGCCTTCGCCCAGGTCGAGGACCTGACTGGCCACGCCGAGGTCACCTTCTTCCCCAGGGACTACACCGACGAGGTGCAGGCGCTCCTGCAGAGCGACAAGCCGCTCTGGATAGACGGCACCGTCGACGTCAGGGGTCAGGAGGAGGCGGAACCGCAGCAGGCAGAGCAGGACATGGACGAGGGCGAAAGCCAGGCCCCGCTCCGCGAGATCAAGATTCTGGGCAACCGGGTCCGGCCGCTGTCCGAGGTCTGCCAGACCACCATGGAGCCCGTGATCGTGACCATCCCGCCGGACAGGCTCGACGCGCAGTCCGTGGCGAGCCTGAAGCGCATCCTGGAAAACCACGCCGGCCCCGTGCCCTGCGAGGCGCAGGTGCTGCTGGACGGCGAGTACTGGTACCATCTGGCCCTGCCGCCGGAGCTTTCCGTGACCCCGGGGCCGGAACTGGACAGGGCCGTCCAGGCTTGGGCCAGACCGGGATAGCCCCTGGCCAGACCGTAGAGCCGGGCCCGCTTCCCGCTTGGCGGGCTAGCCGGGCTAGCTGGGCTTGATGCGCTCTGCCGCCAGCCTGGCCGCGCCCCAGAGGCCTGCCGTCTCGCTGTTGAAGAGGTAGACGGGAATGGCCTTGAGCATCCTGGCGTGCCGGCCCTGGGCGATTTCGTCTCTGAAGGCCTTGGATCGCGCGATGCCGCGGTTCTTGATGGCAATGCCCCCGGCTATCCAGAGCCCGCCCCGGCAGAGGGTGGCGAGCATCCAGTCGCGGCAGGCCCTGCCGTAGAAGCGCGCGTAGGAGGCGCAGAGCTCCCGTTTGGCCCGCGGCCCGCGGCCTTCGGCCAGCATGACGGGGCTGCGCAGCCACCACTCCTCGAGTCCGAGCACCTTTTCGCCGAGCTTGGCCGCATCCATGCCGGCAAGGCCCAGATACTTGGCGAGCCCCTCGAGCCCGCGTCCCGAGAGCACGTCCTCGACTGAGGCGTAGGGGCCTTTGCCGCGCTTGTCCCACTGCTCGGCCATGTAGCGCTGGAAGTCTTCCTCGTCGTGCGTGAAGGGAAAGGCCGCATGCCCGCCTTCGGACGCCAGGATCAAGGCCCTGCCGTCCCCCTGGGGAAGAATGGCCGAACAGCCAAAGCCCGTGCCAGCGCCGCAGCAGGCGCGCACGGCCTGGGGATCAGGGCAGGGCTCGCCTGCCACGAGTTCGGCCCTGGCGCCCTCCTCGGTGAGCACGGCGCTCGAGACGGCCTCGAAGTCGTTGGCAAGCCGGCAGGGCATGCCGCCGAGGGCCTCGGAAAGCCCCTGTTCGGAGAGAGCGAGCGGCGCGTTGGTGAGGCTGGCGCGGCCTTGCGCGACAGGCCCGGCCACCGAGGCGCAGAGGGCTGCCGCCTCTCGGACCGCCTTGGATCCGAAGGCGAACTCGAGGCCGAAGACGAGGTCGTCGGGCATGGCAACCTTGGCCGTGGGGATTGCGGCTAGGTCTTCCAGGGCCAGGCGGCCCTTGCTCAGGCTGAAGAGGGCAAGCCGGCAGTTCGTTCCGCCGATGTCGCAGGCAAGCACATGGGGCATGGCAGGGCCTCCCTGAGGCTGATTCATTGGTGCTGCGTGCCGGAGTGGTCGCCGGCTCGTCCGGGACCGGCGCCGGCTGCCAGACGGCACCGGGGCCGGTCCTTGGGGATGCGGGCGGAGGCTACCAGCCGCTGAGGCTGCGGTAGTCCTGCTCCATGACGTCGCCGAGGAAGCGGTCGTCCATGAACTGCCAGCGCACGCTGCCGGCGGCTCTTGGCTGGACGGGGGCCTGAGGCGCGGGCGCCATGACCGCAAAGGCCTTGCGGGCGCGCTCCTCGAAGCCCTTGACGAAGCCTTCCTGGCCGAAGGGCAGGGGGGAGAGGGCCGTCATGCCTTCAGGCGCAGGCTCCCGGTACTCCAGGATGATCTTGGTCAGACGGTAGTTGCACACGAGCGCGCAGTAGCGGGCAAGCCAGTAGCAGGGAGCGCCGTCCTCGCCGGCGTCCACGGGCTCGCCGGCAAGGCCGGCAAAGGGATCAGACTTGCGTGGAACCAGATAGGTGAAGGCTGTCCAGCCCTTGCCGCCGAAGACTTCCATGCCCTCGTTGACGGCGCCGGGACGGGGATGGACCGTGGTCCAGTACCAGCCGTTGGGCAGCTCCGCATGGGTCACCGAGGCCTCGGGTCCCCGGGGGCCGGCCGCAAAGACGTGGCTGTGCACGTCGAGAACAAGCCCGCCTGCCATGTTGGCGTCGTAGAGCCTGCCCGAGCCGAAGCCGCCGGCTTTCCAGGCCAGGCCCGGCACGGCGACCTGGATGGCGGGACGGGAGGTGGAGACGTAGGAGCCCTGGGCGTCGAGGCCGCGCTGCTGGAAGCCTGCCTGGCATCCGCCAAGGAGCAGGGTCAGCGCAAAGGCTGCCGAAAGAAGCTTTTTCATGGAGTACTCCCTGGGCCCTGCGGGCCCTGGCTGATCAGTGTTGCCTGCCTGGACTATATCCGCAAATGCCTGCGCCTGCCAGCGTCGCGGCCAGCCAGGCCAGGCTCTCGCCCAGGATGGTTCCGCCCAAGTCTGCCAGTCCCGCCAGTCGCGCCAGGACGCATGCCTTCTTGGCGCGGCCGCAGCCGGCCCGAGCTGCCAGCCCGGCTCGGCGCCTGCGCCGTCCCGAAGCCCGGCAGGCACCCCGCTCAGCTGGC